>NZ_AOOA01000058.1 GCF_000406105.1 Dickeya chrysanthemi NCPPB 402
TGATAAAACAAAATAGTTTTGTTCCGTATCCTGAAGCAATGCTTCCTAAAGGATTTAAATATCCGCAAAGTTATTTAAAATTAGCTCAATCCACTCATGCCATTAACTACGATGAACAATATTCTTTTCCTTGGTGGTTTGAAAATGCAGAAAGCAATATATCAGAAGTAATTGACATTTATTTTGAAATAACTGGCATTCCAAACCTATTACCTTTTGCTAGAAACCAAGAGTGGGCTGCCTGTTTTGATATTTCAGATAAATCAGGTAATCCTAAAATTATAGTAGTTAATTTAGATAATACAAAATACTACGAGACTTTTGAAAATTTTGATACTTGGCTAAAAGAAGCTGAAAATGATGGTTGGTAGCAGCCGTAGGTCGGATTCTCGAATCCGACATTTTCCAACAGCGGCATTTCGGAAACGATAGACGCGTCAAATATTTTTGTCGGATACAAATATCCGACCTACATCTCTGCGCAGCAAACTTTACAAGATATTAATGAATTAGGAAATTTAAGTCCGGAAGCACAAC
>NZ_AOOA01000059.1 GCF_000406105.1 Dickeya chrysanthemi NCPPB 402
CCGCAACTACGGTTTGGGGCGGTAAAAAAGTAGAACTTAACCCGACCAAATGGGATTGGGTTAAAAATACCGGCTATAAAAAACCTGCTGCCCGCCATATGCAGACTGTAGATGGGGAGATGGCAGGGGGGAATAGACCGCCTAAATCTATAACGTCCAACAGCAAAGCAGATGCTTCCACACAACCGTCTTTACAAGCGCAACTAATTGGAGAACAAATTAGTAGTGGGCATGCTTATAACAAGCATGTCATAAGACAACAAGAATTTACGGATTTAAATATCAATTCACCAGCAGATTTTGCTCGGCATATTGAAAATATTGTTAGCCATCCAACAAATATGAAAGAGTTACCTCGCGGTAGAACTGCGTATTGGGATGATAAAACAGGGACAATAGTTATCCGAGATAAAAATTCTGACGATGGAGGTACAGCATTTAGACCAACATCAGGTAAAAAATATTATGATGATTTATAGGAAAAAGCCATGAATATACTATCCATAAATAATCAAAACTCAACTATTTCACTAACTCAAGATGAAGTTTTTGTTTTACGAGCTATCTTGAATGAGATATATGCGGGCGTATGTGTAGATTCAAGAGAATTTGAAAATGTATCTGGTGTTAGAAAACATGAAGTAGATAATTTACAACAACAGTTTGCTGGAATTTATAAAAAAATGACAACTTAACAACCCAAATTTTTGTCAGAGCCTAGTGCAAATTACAACTATGATTCTCTTGTAGCTGCAATGAACGAAAAAAATCATGGGTTGGCGACAGGGTTGATGTTGTTAATATGCCTGATGGAGCACCTACTAGTATGGATAACACGCGTATTATGGCAGCACATGAAGCAGGGGTAAAAGTGGAAGCGAATGTTCATAATTTTAATGACCGATTATCATCAAAAGAGAGAATCAGGTTTAAGCATGATGGTATTGAGCCTCAAACTTGGGGAGAAGCTATCCAGCTACGAATTAGAAAGCAAGAAACACAAAAAGGAGTTCCAGAAGGGTGGAGCAAAAAGATTTCCTAACGGAAGTATTT
>NZ_AOOA01000060.1 GCF_000406105.1 Dickeya chrysanthemi NCPPB 402
AAGATATTAATGAATTAGGAAATTTAAGTCCGGAAGCACAACTTGCTGCCGCGAGCCTATTACAGGACAGTGCTTTTGCGGTAAAAAACGGCATTAATTCCGCCAGACAATGGGCTGATGCCCATCCGAATATAACTGCAACAGCCCAAACTGCCCTTTCCGTAGCAGAGGCCGCAGGTACGGTTTGGCGCGGTAAAAAAGTAGAACTTAACCCGACTAAATGGGATTGGGTTAAAAATACCGGCTATAAAAAACCTGCTGCCCGCCCTATGCAGACTGTAGACGGGGAAATGGCTGGGGGAAACAAATCATTAAAAATAGGGACACAATCTGTTGAAAAATCAACCGGTCGTACAATACCTAATAATTTAAAGGAACAATTAGCAATGGAAGAAGTTAAGGCAAACCCACAGGGCAAAACTCCTGCGAGAATACCTCCTATGTCCGATACTAAAAATGGTTGGTTAGCAAAAGACGGTTGGGTTAAGCGTGTTCAAAACGTAAACAAAATTGAAATACATTACATTGAAAACTCAAGAACCGGTGAGAAAACAGATTTTAAGTTTAAGGATTAGTCATGTTTTTAGATGATGTAAATGTTTTTTTAGATGATTTAAATACTAATCCAATCACTGACGAATGGTATATGTCCAATTTTGCCGATAAACATATTAAAATTTTGGAAAGTTACGAAACCTTTGATATTCTAAAACAATTTGTTGATTACATGATTGAAGAATATGATGAAAAATCAGAATATGAAATCATGGAAATATTGAGACAATTAAAATATCAAGCAGATACCAACGAAAAATTTTATACAAATACACAGAAACAGAAAATTGTAGAATTATATAAACAAGAAATTAGTCAGGATATTTTAAATGAAATCTTTAGATAAACTATCAATATAGAAGGAAATCCTTGGAAAAAATAAAATGATAATCGAACACAATGGAAATATACATAAAATAGCCAGAATGACTGGAAATAAAAATAATTTTTTAGAAATAATCCTATCAGATATTCATGAAAACATAAAAATCAAACCATTAACTATAAAAGTAAAAGGAGAGAATGTTATAAATATCCTTCCTGAGGAAGTTAGTTTTTATGTAAAACAAGGTGTTGATTTAATTTATGAAAAATATAAACGGAAATTCTTTATCTCCGAAATTTCTTTTTGCCAATCAGATAGCCGGCCTTCAAGTATCTACGCTTTTCTTACATTTCACTTGCTTGAAGATATTATTAAAAATGAATCCCCATCCAACTACACCTGACTGGCTAATAGCAGGTATGAACCGTGTATTCATATCAATATAAGATTAATTACGGCAGAATTTGATGAAATTAGACAAAAACTTATCGTAAGATTTTATTTAGACAGAGAAGTAACTGATGATGGCAAAGAAGATATGGAAACAGCACGAACAGAATTACTTCCAGGAGGATATGCTTCATCTCTGGTAGTTTGACAGATTTGACCGCTTCATAAACTTAGAACATTAATTAATGATGATAATGTTTATATGATTGGTTCTAAGGATAGCAAAAGCAAATTCAGAAGGAACATGAATGGCTATTTATGACTTAAACGAAATAGCCGTAGGTCGGATTCTCGAATCCGACATTTTCCAACAGCGGCATTTCGGAAACGATAGATGCGTCAAATATTTTTGTCGGATACAAATATCCGACCTACATCTCTGCGCAGCAAACTTTACAAGGTATTAATGAT
>NZ_AOOA01000061.1 GCF_000406105.1 Dickeya chrysanthemi NCPPB 402
ATAGTTTTGAATCAACAAAGAATTGCTTAGGATGATATATAAGCTTTTTAAATTACGTAACAGAACCATAGATACAGGCTGAACGTCATTAACTGCAATAAAATAATTATCAAAACTAGGTGGTTGAGTAGAAGTAACCTCTAATAATTGGTTAAACTCTTTTGAAGAGAGGCTATCTGGATTAGTATATAGTTCAGCCCAAGTTGGATTAATGGTATTTGGAGAGTCCAAGTCTACCGTATCTAAATTAACCAAAACACCACTATCTTTGAAATGTGTATTGGCATATTTCTTGTCAACCCCTAAATCACTAATGACACCAATAGGAATTCCGCAGCTTTCAGCTTCAAATAACATTGTTGAAGAGAATGATAAACAATATCCCATTTCTTGTAAGGCATCTTGTGTCCGTTTTCTCTCTATTTTAAAATTATCAGGCAATTTCATATTTTTTGCTAATTCAGCATAAGAGTATTTATCTTCATGTACTGTGATATCATTTTGATGGACACGTAATAATAGTACTAAATCTTTATGTGGATAGCGATTAGCCAGTGCTATTAATTTTTTTAGAATTAATAATCTTTCTTTTTTCCATCTGGAATTTTTACTTGATCAATGAAATAAACTTTATTGCCATCAGAGCAATGGTGTTTTTTTCGTAGGATAGGATAACCATATAAAATATTTGTACACGATAAGTTGTAACGTTCTTTGAACTTATTGCCTATTTGGTAATCATAATAATTATTGAACAATAAAATATTAGCACCTAACCTAGTTATAATACTTTCTGAATCACCAAAAATTACCCCTGGAAATAGAGTAATTACTATAGGTAATGTTAAATTAAGTTTGCTACTATTCCGAAAAAAACGCGTCAGTAAACCATTACCTAATGATAGAATAACAATATCATAATTCTGGTACATTAATTTGTCGAAATAATCATCAATATGAAAAAAATTGATTTCTTTTAAAGAAAGCCCATTTAAACTTAATTGTGATTCCGAAAGAATATTTTTTTGTTTGGTGGATATAAATATCGATTGTTGAATAGTTAATTTCTTTTGCAACAGCATATCCAGTATTCAAAAAAGAATCATAACTAGCAATTAATAGGACTCGTTTTTATTCATTGTATTTTAAATATTAGATATTAAGTTA
>NZ_AOOA01000062.1 GCF_000406105.1 Dickeya chrysanthemi NCPPB 402
GGGGCTTAGGAAGCAAAAATATTAAATTGGGTTATTTCGAAGCATCTTCATTAATATTTTACCTAAATCTTCATGCCGGTGGTTAAACCTAAACTCCGTTTCTTTGAGATGCAGATAAAACATCTCTTTGGAAATACCATGAAATTTAGCCAAACGCCCCTTAGTATAACTCCAAAAAGATTCAATACCATTGATATGTTGCTTTCCTCGAGCAAACTCATTGGAACCATGATGGACACGGTAATGCTTCTCATAGCCCATATCGACAAGACCGTCATATGCTTTCCAGCCGTCAGTATTGATTTCACTGTCAGCAGATATGTGACCACGTATGACCTTGATTAGTGAGGCTTTCGAAGCGTCGGGAACGATTTCCGTATAGACCACGCCATTGCGTTTCAGTATGCCAAATACGATGGTTTTACCTGACGCTCCGCGACCGCGCTTACCCCTGATACGTCGCGCACCAAAGTAAGATTCATCTAATTCGACCACACCGGACAGTGGTGAGCTTTGTTCGCACAGAGCAGCAATCCTGTGTCTGATTTTCAGGAAAATAGGATTGATACCGCGTACACTAATGCCGGTCATTTTAGCAGTATCGGAAGCGGTCAAATCAAGAGCGAAACAGCGGATTATTTCTCTAAACTTTTGCTCTGAAATTTTGCTGAACTTTTGATACTTATTTTTTAGTTTCATATTAGGAGCTTATCAGGTTTTTTGATGATTTTGCTTCCTAAGCCCCTAA
>NZ_AOOA01000063.1 GCF_000406105.1 Dickeya chrysanthemi NCPPB 402
GTTATTTATAAAATTCATTTAAAGTAGGGTCATCATACATAGTTGAATGATACATTTTTCTTCCCCATACAATATTTTCTTTTACTATTTTTGCAGGTGAACCTGCTATTACACAATTAGGTTCTTTAAAACTTTTATATAGCACAGTATGAGAACCTACAACTACATTATTTGGAATACATACACCTTTTAATATAGTAACATTGCGGCCAAGCCACACGTGATTACCGATAATAACGTCTTTACCATGGTTTATTCGTTCGCCATTTTCTAAAGAATAAATTGGATGCATATCAGTATTTCTAATTTCATATCCATGTGCCAGCATACAATCTTTGCCAATACTAATCTTACCTTTTTCAGCAATGGTAATTTCTCCATTGCCCATAGTGGTCTTGGCTTGAATTTGTAAAGAGCAGTCCGAATGAAGGGAACATACTAGTCCCATGATTTCTACATCATCAGCTATAAATAAGGTTATATTATTTCCTTTTAATCTAATATTGGAGCTGACGATTTTACAATTATTACCTATATATACAGAGTTATTATTCCCGATCACAGTTAGTTGCGTGGCATTGGTTAAAGATGTAGTAGATATGTTAATAGTATTATTAATTCCCTGTTCAGAATACATGTGAGTTCCTATGATTAAAAGAATAAAGTGCAATATTTAAAATAAGAAAAATATTGCACTTTTAAAGATTAACTTAAAAATTATTTTTCTTGGCCAAAAAACTGGTTTTTCAATATCTGCCACAGCCACCCAATTCGGGCTTGTTTTCTCAAGCATTTCTTCAGGTGTTTCTACTGCAAAGAATAACCCTGAATCTATTTCATTTGACATAATTTCATATCCCGGATATTTAACAACAAAAGTTTGTTTGCCGCATGCTAATGCCTCAAATAAGCTAGTTGAATAAACACCTACAGCAACGCGAGATTCATTGATGCCTTGTATAGAAGATTCCGTGGAGATTATAAGATTATCAGGAATAATTCTGTTCTTTAAATCTATATTTTCATCTGGATGCTTAGAAAATAAAAGCTGTAGTTGAGGATTTTTTAATGCAAACTCAATTGCAAAACTAAGCAAGCGCGAAGAAATCCTACTTTGAGATAGAAAGATATAGTCATAATTCAGTTTTTCTGAAAATCTCACATCATCTAATGCATACCAATATGCGGCACCAGAACCAATCTCTCGTGTTGGATTTGGTAAAAGCTCATGATTCCAATATTCAGACCATAAGAACAATTTATCAGCAACGTAATGTGATTTTGGTGATTTAAAATACGCAGGATGATAAGGAGTAATGGCAGCATATTGAATATCAGATACCTTAATACCTTGTTTATGTGCAGCACAAATAATACCTGGATTCCAATAAGTGCTTGGAAAAATTACCTCTTTAAAATTATTTCTTTTGAAGAAATCATGAAAATATTTTTCTTCACGCTTAAATTTTTCTAATCGTGGTTTTAGAAATGCTTCGATATTTATGTTAATGCCTAAATGCTCATAAATAATTCGATTCATTTTTTTGATGTTTGCAAGGTCATGCTTTTTAAATTTAATATCTACCTTAATTTTATTTAATTTTTTCAAGAAAATGTTTTGCCGCAACTACATTACTTTTCAGTGAATGACTGCGCATACTGTAACCATTGGTCTGCGGATACTCCATTACAATACTGTTTGGTATATTTTGGAAGGCTGCTGTTTTCTTATCTATACCATTTTTACGCGGAAATTCCATAATAAATGTTTCTTCTGAAAAGACATCATCCATCGAACGCTTACCTTCATGATCAAATCGATAATCAATTTTAGGAGAAGTCTGAAAGTGTTTTTCCCATTTTCCGGTAAATTCCATAAGGCTCTCAATAACTGAGGCACGAATAAGTTCCCAAGAATAAACATTGCAAACGATAATATCCGATATATCTGTATGTTGCTCAATATGACGAATTGAGTCATAGATATATTTATAAGAATATTTACTAAAATTAATAATTTTGGATTCTTCACCGTAATCTAAGCAGATATTATTAAATATGCCAGATGGCAAGAAACATGGGTAATAAGTATTTCCAATCTTTTCTAATTTTATGGAGGCTTGGATAGGTATTAAATTATCATCAGTAATTTTTAGAGGCGTTTGCATGTTGGGTAAAGCAATCAGTAATTTATTCTGATGTAGTTCATGGGGAATCTCATGCAACTCTAAGGTACTTTTGTTTATAGTAACTAATGAGTTCTTTTTATTTGCAATAATTTCAAAGTTACCTTTATTAGATATTGCTCCAATATATTTTTCATAGCTATTATCTTCTGCAATTAAGGTATATCCCCTTGATAAATTCAACTGATTTCGTTTTTTTAGTAAAAGCGACAATAAATTCCCTGTCTTTTTATGAGCTATCTTAATCGTACACTGTGTTCCTTGGATATGAGCATCCATTGGAAATTTTCGCTTGCCAACTAAAGCAAAAAAATTCATATTTTGTGCAGGATTGGTTAGCTCGAAATTCCAAATATGAGCTAAATCATTAGAATCTTCAATAGAAAAAGTAATATTTTGGAATTCGTCCAATTCTTTTCGGCTGAAAGCAGACGATAATGATACGTTATTAAAGCTGCGCGGAAGAATAGTGAAATATTTAGCCATAACCACATCTTTTGCATATTCTTTTAAGAAGCGATTGTGATTATATTGAACTAATTCTTTATATTTTTCTGGGTTATTTAATAGCTCAATTATTTTTTTTGCCATTCCAGAAATATCACCAGTTTTAAAAACTGAAGCGTTTTCATTATAATTGCTAAAATCATTCGCTCCATATTTAAAATTATAGGCAAGGATAGGGATATCGTACACCATACCCTCTAGAAATATATAACCAAAGCCTTCGCTTTGAGATGTCATGATTAGGATATCTGTATTCTCATAAATCTCCTGCTCGGAAGATTCTCCTTTGAATAAGATACGGT
>NZ_AOOA01000064.1 GCF_000406105.1 Dickeya chrysanthemi NCPPB 402
ATTGTCTTTATATATTTTTTAATTAATTCAAAGTAATCTTTATTAATAGATTTGCCATCTATCTGTAAAATGTAATTTTCATTTTTTAATTTTATTGATGATTTTAATGGCATCCAATTGGTTTTTTCTTGGCTGAATACTGCCAACAATAGAGATACGTTTAAATTTCTGAGCATTATCAATGTCTTCATTATCCTTAATAAAGAAATCAGCTTCTTTTTTTTCTAATGAAATGGGATAAGTGATGTTTGGAATAAAAACTAATTTGTCTTTTTTGATTTTGAAATGGGAATGCATTTCTTCCAGCATTTCATCAGATACCGTTTGAAGATAATCAACATAATCGATATTTCGTGCCAAAATTTCATAGTTATGGATTTCTTCCATATAGTTACCATGAATTTGTACAATTAGCTTGGCTTTTGACTTAATATTATTATTCGCTAAACGATACATTTCCAGTTGAAGAGGATGAGTGAAGATAATGCTATCTTCTTCAGATAATAAAGATTCAATTTTCATCAAAACATGCTTATAGTGGGCACTGTATTCGGCTTTGAAGAATTGTTGATGGATAGAATAAAAAGGAATATTTCGGCAGCTAACATTTTCTGGAATGTCATTAAATAAATCTATGATGCTGGAGGTTTTGACATTGGGATGTAAGTGGATGGGGGGGATAAATGCTCTGCTCCAGTAATATTGCCAACAAAATTAATTAAATGAACATCCAGTCCTTCTTCAGCAAAAGCGTTTGCAGTATTGATAGATGATTTAACAAGGCCATTTACAGTCCGAATTCCGTTAACAAATATAAT
>NZ_AOOA01000065.1 GCF_000406105.1 Dickeya chrysanthemi NCPPB 402
TTCAGTGCCAGTGTCATTATTAGGGTAGATGCTAATGATATTTTGGCCACTTAATTCTAATGCTTTGAAATATTGGGCCGCATATTGTGGCATTAAATGTGCTTCTGTAGTCACGGGGTGAAACATAGAAATACCATAATTTTCGTATGGTAAACCGTAATATTCTTTGACTTCTTCTAAGGATGGGAGGGTGGAAGAGGCCATAACATCTAAATCGGGGGAGCCGATGATGTGAATATGCTTTCTTTTTTCTCCCATTTGCACTAGGCGAGTGACAGCTTGTTCATTTGCTACCAAGTGGATATGAGAAAGTTTACTAATAGAATGACGAATGGAGTCATCTACTGTACCAGATAGTTCACCACCTTCGATATGGCAAACTAAACGGCTGCTTAATGCACCTACAGCTGCGCCTGCTAGTGCTTCTAAACGGTCGCCGTGAATCATGACCATATCAGGTTCAATTTCATCAGATAGACGAGAGATAAACGTAATGGTATTGCCT
>NZ_AOOA01000066.1 GCF_000406105.1 Dickeya chrysanthemi NCPPB 402
CAGGCTGCTTTGAAATTGGCATTACAGTCGATGAACCACCATTTTGCTTTATTTCAGCGGGCTTGAGATGTGTATAAGAATATTGTTTTGAAT
Organism: Dickeya chrysanthemi NCPPB 402; assembly: GCF_000406105.1. Classification (NCBI taxonomy): domain Bacteria; kingdom Pseudomonadati; phylum Pseudomonadota; class Gammaproteobacteria; order Enterobacterales; family Pectobacteriaceae; genus Dickeya; species Dickeya chrysanthemi. Next base: position 94 of record NZ_AOOA01000066.1, read on the forward strand.
AAATTTAAAGAAAATGATAATCGTTATTGACGATTTTTAAAGGAAAGCGTAGAGTGCCAATTCTATGAAGCAATACGGTAAGTAACAATGAAAATATCTACTGCTTGGGTATAGAGCATATTTCACAACCCGTAACTATTCTTGCGGAAACAGAGAAAAAAGTTTCTCTTCTATCTTGGATAAATATATTTACCCTCAGTTTAGTTAAGTATTGGAATTTATACCTAAGTAGTAAAAGTTAGTAAATTATTTTTAACTAAAGAGTTAGTATCTACCATAATATATTCTTTAACTAATTTCTAAGCTTGAAATTATGAGACCATATGCTACTACCATTTATCAACTTTTTATTTTGTTTATTGGGAGTGTTTTTACTATGACCTCATGTGAACCTGTGAATGAAAAGACAGATCAAAAAGCAGTAAGTGCGCAACAGGCTAAAGAACAAACCAGTTTCAACAATCCCGAGCCAATGACAGGATTTGAACATACGGTTACATTTGATTTTCAGGGCACCAAAATGGTTATCCCCTATGGCTATCTTGCACGGTATACGCAAGACAATGCCACAAAATGGCTTTCTGACACGCCCGGGCAGGATGCTTACTCCATTAATTTGATAGAGATTAGCGTCTATTACAAAAAAACCGACCAAGGCTGGGTTCTTGAGCCATACAACCAGCAAAACAAAGCACACTTTATCCAATTTCTACGCGATGGTTTGGATAGCGTGGACGATATTGTTATCCGAAAAGATGCGTGTAGTTTAAGTACGACTATGGGAGAAAGATTGCTTACTTACGGGGTTAAAAAAATGCCATCTGCCTATCCTGAATATGAAGCTTATGAAGATAAAAGACATATTCCTGAAAATCCATATTTTCATGAATTTTACTATATTAAAAAAGGAGAAAATCCGGCGATTATTACTCATTGGAATAATCGAGTAAACCAGGCTGAAGAAGATAATTATAGCACTAGCGTAGGTTCCTGTATTAACGGTTTCACGGTACAGTATTACCCGTTTATTCGGGAAAAGCAGCAGCTCACACAGCAGGAGTTGGTAGGTTATCACCAACAAGTAGAGCAATTGGTACAGAGTTTTGTAAACAATCCAAGTAAAAAATAATTTAAAGGATCTTATTATGAATGAGGGTGAAGTTGTTTTAACACCAGAACAAATCCAAACCTTGCGTGGTTATGCTTTCCGTGGCGATACCTATGGCGGTTGGCGTTATTTGGCTAATTTGGGTGACCGTTATGCGGATGATGCTGCTGCAATTGTCGGTAAGGATACAAACTTAAATGGTTTGAATTTATGGATGAAAAAAGGTGTGGAAAACCTATGGGATGATACGGTCGGTAAAAAGACCCGTTTA
>NZ_AOOA01000067.1 GCF_000406105.1 Dickeya chrysanthemi NCPPB 402
TATCCCGACGCATCAAATACCGAACCGTCCGGTTGCCAAACAACCCGATATTCTCCTGTCGTTTCATAATTTTCTCCGCGAGCCGTTCCGCCGTACACATTTACAGAAAACGGACGATCGTTCCGATACAGATATTCGGCATTAACAAACGCTTCCGGCGAGCGTTGCGAAAGCGAAACCGCAACCAAACCGCCCTCGCCGATATAGTAATCCAGCCAAACCTCTTCCCCATGTTCCTGCTCCGTTACGTGAAACCATTTCGCCTTTTCTTTCAAACGACTGAGCCGGATAGCGAGCGCGAGATAATCCTTCTCCGACTGCAACGGACCGTCATCCACAGTTCCGGCAAGACTTTCCTCCGTCCTCATCGATTCCTTCACGATGACAACCGCCCTGTCGGCATTTCGGAACAGGCGGGCAAGTTTCGCCACAAAAGCATTCGTATTTTCAGGTATTTCAGTTGCCGTATCGCTCAAAAACCAACGCGGATTAATCTCATAGGCAATACCCGTCCCCAGCCAAAAGGCAAATACAAGTGCAAAAAATGACAACAGTACCGGTTTGAATTTTTTTAAACATATTTATTTTTCGTTTAACAGAATATATCGATTATATCAGACGAGCTTTGATTGTTTGATTTTTAATTTAATCTACGGTTGCTGCCGTACTTTAAAAACCCCTATGCAGGCTGCAGCTTGTTACTCTTGTTTGCTTTGATTCAATTTTTTGACTAATTCAAATGCAGAGGCATTCAAGATTTCCAATTCCCACCAACAGTCGTCATAACGGGAGGATGGGGTGGGAATCTCATTTTCTGCTTCGGAACAAATTGGGTAAAACTAAAAATATCCTTAACGATTTTTTCAAATCTATTTTCCATAAATTGCCGCCCCCTCCAATGAGGAAAATGTCGTCGAAAATCGAACATAGTTTCAGACAACCTTTAATTTATGCTTGTTACGAAAAGTCTTCTAAATGATGGCTAATTGCCTCTTCAATAGTCGGATACCAATCCATAAATGAAGACTGTAATTCCTCTAAAACCAACTCATTGAACAAATCATCTAAATTTCTCCAATCCATTTTTTCATTTGGATAGAGAAAATTCGCCATAACGACAGTATGTTTATTTTGGGAGTAATCTGATAGGGCGCAAATCATCAGATACTGCCCCGAATGCTCCAGATAAAAAATTCTTTTTTCTAAGGGAGATCGATTATTTTGGTGTCCATTTCCCATTTTTTACCCTTTTTGACGTATTGGCTTTCGAGTTCTTAAATTGAGTTACCTGTCTTCCATCAGGAGTTAGAATAACCACTTTATCTCCTTTTACATAAACATGGTTTCCTGTGTCGGAATCTAAATATTGCTTTCCTTCGCGAACGACACGATTGGAATCTCCCACACTTCGATGAGAATCGTTTTTAGCTTCTTCTTTTCTTTGTTGGGCATGATTGGTTGGTTTTGGTTTGATCGGACACGCATTATGAACCCAAACCCCTTCCGTTTCCGCCTGATTACCCTTAACGAAGTAAGTATGCCAATCGGCAACGGTCAGATTGTAGGCTTTGAGCGGCTGCTGTTTGAGGGTAATGTTTTGAACT
>NZ_AOOA01000068.1 GCF_000406105.1 Dickeya chrysanthemi NCPPB 402
GTCTGTTTTGCACCGCTTTCGGAAAGCAGGGTGTCGCCTTTTTTCAGACGACCTGCCTGTATCCATTTTCCTTGACTGTAAAACGGATGGATGCGGTTGGAAATTAGGGTTTGGCTGTTACCGATGCCGTCTGAAATTTCAATGTAAACGGTTTCCTGGTACGGATTGCCGTATCGGGCGGTAACAGGTTTGTATCCAGTTTTTCCACTGGTTTCATCTTTGGCGAAGACGCGGTCGCCGGCTTGAATATGGGCAATGGCTTTGTAGCCGTCTGCCGTTTTGACCAAGGTGCTGCCGTGGAAGGAGCAGGTGTAGGATTTTTGAAGAACTCAGTTCTCAATATTCTGTTTCAAATGAAGGAAAGGTCGTCTGAAAAACAAGCTTAATTTCAGACGACCTTTAATCAAATTTAAGAAAATCCTTTACCAAACAAACGGTTTCCTATTCATATCCGAAAGGTTGTCAACTTCATTATCCAGCAAGAACTGCTCAAAAGCATTCCAACCCTTTTTTTCCACCAATTCTGCTTCCTGTTTATACAACGGGACAAGCAAAGGAAAAACAGTATTGTAGTGTCCGCCATAACAGACCTGAAAATCATCATCGAAATAAAATGGGGCGGAAACATACAGAGCGTCCATTTTGCTACCTTCGATAATTACCCTAGGTAATCGAATAATTTCACCTCTCAAAATAGGTTTTCTATTGTCAATCAAATATTCAGCTACTCCTGATAGAAAAGCTGCAATATTTTCTTTATTCCATTCTTCAGAACAGGTAAAAATTAATTCAAACCTACTCTTATAGTTCAAGTCATATCGATTCAAACCTAAAGTAGAAAAAGTAGTTACCCCTTTATATGGTTGTGATGGGAATACGGAAACGCTGAGATGATAACGTCGATCCAAGCATTTTATACCGCTTTTCGATTTCACCCAAATAATGCTCTAAATGTTC
>NZ_AOOA01000069.1 GCF_000406105.1 Dickeya chrysanthemi NCPPB 402
CAGCCAGCCAGCCAGCCAGCCAGCCAGCCAGCCAGCCAGCCAATTATACACTAAATTAACCCGAAAAAGACAAGAAATCTTTTTAATCAAACGCTTGCTTTTGATGAAATCGATCGGCTTTTTGACGCAAAAGCATTCTCAAAATTCTCTCGCTATACCGCAGACGGCAAACAAGCGGTTGGCGAAATCAAACGTCATTCAGACGGCACACCCGCCGAAAATCTCATTATCAAAGGCAATAATCTGATAGCCCTACATTCGCTTGCCAAACAGTTTAAAGGCAAAGTGAAGTTGATTTATATTGATCCGCCTTATTATTTTGTTAAAAAGAAACAACAAGATAGTTTTGGTTATAACACTAACTTTAAATTATCTACTTGGCTTACATTTATGAAAAATCGTTTATCAATTGCCAAAGAATTATTAACTGATGATGGGATTATTGTTATTTCCATTGATGATGACGGAAATGCTTATTTAAAGATTTTGTTAGATGAAGTTTTTGGATTTGAAAATTTTATCGGAAATTTACCCACTATTATGAATTTAAAAGGTAATAATGATGAATATGCTTTTGCAGGCACTCACGAATACACACTAGTCTTTGCTAAAAATAAAGATAAATCTACTTTTTATGAATTTCCAATAGATGAAGATAATTTTTTAGAGAAATGGGAAGAAGATGAAATTGGGTTTTATAAAAAAGGAGCTCCAATGCGAGCAACAGGAACCGAAGATAAAAGAGAAGATAGACCTGAAATGTTCTATCCTTTTTTGGTAAAAAATAACACAGTTAGTACAATTACAGATGAAGAATTTTCTCAAATCTATAATAAAGATTTAGAAGTATTCAATGATGATTTTATTCAAAAACTAAAAGAGAAATACGAAAATCTTGGATACAATTTTATTTTACCTATTGCTGATAAACAATGGGGGCGTTGGCGTTGGGGGTATTCAATAAAGAATAAGGCAAGGCTGCAGAC
>NZ_AOOA01000070.1 GCF_000406105.1 Dickeya chrysanthemi NCPPB 402
ATTAGATGATTTACCTACAAAAAAACCTAAAACTATTTTTTATAAACCTGAATACAGTAGTGGTAATGGAACTGAACAGATGAAAAATCTTTTTGGTGAAAAGGCATTTAAAAATCCTAAACCAGAAGAACTTATCCAAGATTTTATTACCATCACAACCAACGAATCCGACATCGTCTTAGACTACCATCTTGGTAGTGGCACAACCGCCGCCGTTGCCCACAAAATGAACCGACAATATATCGGTATTGAACAAATGGATTATATTGAAACGCTTGCCGTTGAACGCTTGAAAAAAGTGATTGATGGCGAGCAAGGCGGTATTTCCAAAGCCGTGAATTGGCAAGGTGGCGGCGAGTTTGTCTATGCCGAACTTGCTCCATTTAACGAAACCGCAAAACAACAAATTTTGGCTTGCGAAGATTCAGACGGCATCAAAACGCTGTTTGAAGGTTTATGCGAACGCTATTTCTTGAAATACAACGTCAGCGTAAATGAATTTAGTCAAATCATTCAAGAGCCTGAATTTCAATCCTTGGCATTAGACGAACAAAAACAAATGGTGCTTGAAATGTTGGATTTAAATCAAATGTATGTTTCATTATCCGAAATGGATGATGAGCAATTTGCAGGTTGCTTAAATGATGACGATAAAGCGTTAAGCCGTGAATTCTATCAATCAGCAAAAAATCAAGCGGAGAAAAAAGATGGCGAATAATAAAACGTTATTTGATTGGGTGGAAGACCGCAAATCAACGCTGGAAGAAATAGAACAGACAGATTTTTTCGCGCTGCCTGAATTTGTAGAACGCAATTTAAAATATCCGTTTTTTGAATGGCAAAAATCGGCTTTAGAAAACTTTGTGATTTTTGACCGCGCTTCAAAATTAAAGGATTTCCCTGACATCAAAAACCGCCCTACCCATTTGCTGTTCAATATGGCAACAGGTGCTGGCAAAACGATGATGATGGCGGCGTTGATTTTGTATTATTTTGAAAAAGGTTATCGGCATTTTTTGTTTTTCGTCAATCAAAATAATATCGTGG
>NZ_AOOA01000071.1 GCF_000406105.1 Dickeya chrysanthemi NCPPB 402
GGCGACCAAGTTATTCCCATTCACAAAGTAGAAACGTTTAGCCCACATTCAGACGGCATTGAAATTAAATTTACCAGTATTCAAAAACTGTATAACGATATCCACACCGAACGGGAAAACCAAACCACATTGGCAGATTTGCACGAATTGAACCTTGTGATGCTGGGCGATGAAGCGCACCATTTAAACGCACAAACCAAAGGCAAAAAACAAGGCGAGTTGGATTTGGAAGTGGAATTAAAAGCCAATGCAGGCGATGCCGAATTTGAACGCAAAGGCTGGGAGCATATGGTTTTGGAATTGTTGCTCAATAAAAATGGCAATCCCGGCCAAAATGTGCTGTTGGAATTTACCGCCACGCCACCTGAAAAAGCTGACGTGCAACAAAAATACGCTGATAAAATCATCACAAAATTTGGTTTAAAAGAATTTTTGCAAAAAGGTTATACCAAAGAAATCAATTTGGTATCCAGTACACTGAGCAAGAAAGAGCGGGTGTTGCACGCTTTATTGTTTGCTTGGTATCGCCATCAAATCGCTTTGAAATATGGCATTGCCAATTTCAAGCCTGTGATGTTGTTTAGAAGTAAGACGGTTGATGAATCAAAAGCGGATTATTTGGCATTTTTAAATTGGGTAGAAAATGTGCAAGCAGATGATTTTTCGTTTTTAAAGACATTTTCAATGAGCTTAAACGATAGCGATAACGCCAACGAACAAGGCAAAACCCGCACCGAACAAGCCCTAAAATTTATGCAGGAAAATGGCTTTGAGTTTGCACATTTAGCAAATTGGATAAAACAAAATTATCAAAAACACAATATCATTATTACCAACTCCGAAACCAACAAAAGCAAAACCGAAAAAACCGACAGCGAAACGGAAAAATTGCTAAACAATCTGGAAGCGGTTGATAATCCGATTCGTGCTATTTTTACGGTGGGTAGATTAACCGAAGGTTGGGACGTTTTAAATTTGTTTGATATTGTGCGTTTGTATGAAGGGCAAAACGGCGGCGGTTCAAATAAAAAATCATGCAAAACGGCAAATACAACGGTATCAGAAAAACAGTTGATTGGTCGAGGCGTGCGTTATTTTCCATTTTCGTTTGAAGATAAACAGCCGAATAAGCGTAAATTTGACAACGACATGCAACACGAATTGCGTATTTTGGAAGAATTGTTTTATTACACGCACGATGAGCAATCCCGCTATATTACAGAACTGAAAAACGAGTTACGAAAAGACGGTTATTTGCCTGAAAAAGACGATGATAAGGTATTGGCAACATTTAAACTCAAATCTGAATTTGCAGATAATGAAAATTTTAAAAACTTATTGATTTGGGCGAATAAAAAAAATCCCCCAATCCCAATGCTAAAAGTAATAATGCAGACAGCCTAAAAGCCAATCCGCAAACACTTTCATTCCAAATTCACGGCAATCAACTGTTGCAGGAAACGCAATTTACAGCCGATAAAAATGATGAAAAGGTCAAGCAACTTGGCATACAAAATAATTTTTCTCAAACCATAAAAATGAGTGAAGTGGAACGGCACATCTTCAATAAAGCATTACATATCAAAGGGAAAAATAGTCAATCTTTATTCCATTTCAACCGTTTGCAAAGCAAACTCAACATTCAAAATCGCAATGAATTGCAAAATAACTTGTTGAAAGACTGGCAAATTGAATTTTTAGGATTAGAGCAAGATAAACAGGTTCGCCCGGATGATAAACTTGCAGGCTGCCTGAAAATCTTGGAAATGGTTGAAAAGCATTTGAATGAAAGTGATAAGCCATTTATCGGTACAAAAGAATTTACGCCTAAAACATTATGGGAAAATTTTCGGCAACGCCAAAACAAAAATGGGTCAAAAAAGATGATATAAAAACTGCTATTGCCATGCAAAATGATTGGTATGTGATGGATAATTTTTGCCGGAACGGGTTTGGAAGAAGCGTTAATTCAATTTATTTCAGCGCGTTTGGGCGATTTGAAATCTCAATATGACATTCATTTAATCCGTAACGAAGAAGTGTTTAAATTGAATAACTTTGCCAATGGCGAAGGATTTATGCCCGACTTTATTTTATTGCTGAAAGATAAACAAAAATCTTCTTCCAATGGCGTGAATGACTTTTTGCATTACCAAATTTTCATTGAGCCCAAAGGTGAGCATTTAGTGGAAACTGATGGATGGAAAGAAGAATTTTTAGAAGCCATCACAGTGGAATATGGGATGGATAAGATCCTGCAAAAAGATACACCGCATTATCGTTTGATCGGTTTACCGTTTTTACTGATCATCAGAAAAATGGACAATTTACGGAGTCATTCCCTTTAGGTGCGGCATCGCTTGAAAA
>NZ_AOOA01000072.1 GCF_000406105.1 Dickeya chrysanthemi NCPPB 402
TAATCATCAGGAAACGTTTGTAATCGTGCACTTTCACGAACAGATAACGTTCTTGGGATATATGGATGTAAGTGAGACCTTCCTCCACCTTTAGTGCCACCAGCAATAATAGTTTTAGATGGTTTGCTTGGATCTAACCTATCTACACGTCCCTTTTTATCACGTTGCCCATAAGCTAATTCCATATAGCGTAAAATCGATTCAGCCGAATGTTCTCTTGTAATATGGTTATGTTGGTTAATAATTGGAATTTCAAATGTATTACCACATGCCAATGGGGTATTGGTTGGTTGTAGCGGACTAAATTTTTTATCTCCTAAATAACCAATTATAAATAGCCTAATTCTCTGTTGAGGTACATGAAAATATTCAGAATTAATTATTTGAGGTTTATAGAGTGAGTAGCCTTGCTGCTGTAAATCACAATATACACTAGCTAACTGTTTACCATTATCTATATCCATCAATCCAGAGACATTTTCAATAAGAAATACTTTAGGACGAAAAATCTTAATCAATTCAACGTAATTAAATAATAGATTACCATTTTGCTTATGCTCAAAGCCGACACGTTTAAAATTTTTATCAGTTTTTGAGAATCTCTGGTTTGAGGCTATGGAGAAAGGCTGACAGGGAGGACCTCCAATAAATACACCATCAAAACTTAAAGACCCAATATTATTTCTGATTAGTTCAACCATTTCTTCTGTTTCAGAAACATCAGCATTAAACACAGACCAATTAGGGCGATTAAGACGCAATGTATCACAAAATAAAGGTATTTTTTCAATCAGCATAGAATGTTGAAAGCCTGCTGCTTCAAACCCTAAGTCTAATCCACCGGCTCCTG
>NZ_AOOA01000073.1 GCF_000406105.1 Dickeya chrysanthemi NCPPB 402
AGAACCAAATTCTTTCTCTTTTCAAAAAGGCTTTTTATCATGATGAATATAAATTAAATCATCATAGCTCATTTGATTTTGGCGTATTAGTTCATTCAATGGAATACCTTGTAATAAACTTTGTTCTAATAATTTTCTTTGTGAAATAATTCTATTATTTTCTTGGTCAAATAAAGAGGTTTGCGGTATTAACATAGATACTCCTATCTATTTATAAATTCTTTTAACTTTACTTTTAGCTTCTTCATATACATGATATGCTTCTTCATAACTAACAAAATCTTTTTTCTTGTGCAAATTAAGCCAAAAAGTATAGTACTTGTGTGTGGCACGATGACAGGTTGGACAGATACCAACCAAATCTTTTAATGAAGTAGTTTTATCTTCTACCCTTACAGGAGAAGATAGTGGTAATAGATGGTGTACTTCAATGATATGTTCGCTCCATTCATAGCTCCTTTGCGTATCTAATCCACACATGCGACATATTTGTGCATTTTGGGTCTTGCTAAAATAGATTTTTCTTAAAATACTATTACGTTCTGTAATTAAATGGGTGACTTTAATTTTACCACCCTCACTAAACGCCTGATCATCAATAGATAATGAAACGATTTCATTCATCAATAAGAAATTATTATTTGTCTTACCCAATCTCATTATCTCTAAACTATCTAATCTTTCTTGTGGTTGTGTATCTGCAATAAATTGGTTTTCTAATAAATGTAGTTCACTAAAATCTGTAATATCTAAAAACAACTTATTTTCATACCAAGACAAAAAAGAGAATTGACTAATAAACTTTACCAACTCTCTAATTTGACGAGGATCATATTTAATTGCTTCTTTATTCATAATTAACTGTGAGAATGAAAAAGAAGCAATACCTGTAATACTATTATTACTAGCGATTTTGTAAATAATTTCATCCATGTCCAAAAAATTAACTCCTGTTTCCTTATATTTTGAAATTAAAGCTCTAATAATTGCCAAAAACAGGGAAAACCCGATTTTCAGATGGTTGATATCCTGAAAAAGCTGGTGATGGGTAGGAAAAATGTGTTGCAAAATGTAGTAAATAATCATCGCAACTAATTTCATCATTCTGAACTAAATCGGCACATAAATCTGTAGTACAGATTAACCCATTATGCTCCGTTGCGAGTAACAAACATTTAAAAACACGACCATAATTACGCCAAACTGGATATTGTGAACTGTTAGGGGCAAAAGGTAAGTTTGTCTCTTGAGTCAGGCTTAATCTTACAATATCAATATCTTTTGCACGTGGCTTTGGACATTGATTAATTCCATATAATCCTTTTGCAATTTTTTTAATTTCATCAAATCTAAAATAATCTAATCTACCTTGATCAAAACGCCATTCAATCATTTTTAACCTCTATGAAATATCATTTTTCAGTAATCTGAAAATTATCCTAAAAACCACCTTCAAATACTTCCCAGTATAACTCCCCTTAACCTTCGCCACTTCCTCA
>NZ_AOOA01000074.1 GCF_000406105.1 Dickeya chrysanthemi NCPPB 402
TTCTGCTCTTTAACAATCCGGAACAAGCTGAATAATTTGAAACGACGGCATGTGAATGTGAATTCATGTGTTGTTGGAGTCTCTCAAAATACTTGCCTCCCGAAACACTTTCGGGTTGTGAGGTTAAGCGACTAAGCGTACACGGTGGATGCCTAGGCAGTCAGAGGCGATGAAGGGCGTGCTAATCTGCGAAAAGCGTCGGCAAGGTGATATGAACCGTTATACCCGACGATACCCGAATGGGGAAACCCAGTGTGACTCGTCACACTATCACACACTGAATCCATAGGTGTGTGAGGCGAACCGGGGGAACTGAAACATCTCAGTACCCCGAGGAAAAGAAATCAACCGAGATTCCCCCAGTAGCGGCGAGCGAACGGGGAGGAGCCCAGAACCTGAATCGGCTTGTGTGTCAGTGGAAGCGTCTGGAAAGGCGCACGATACCGGGTGACAGTCCCGTACACGAAGATGCACAGGCCGTGAGTTCGATGAGTAGGGCGGGACACGTGGTATCCTGTCTGAACATGGGGGGACCATCCTCCAAGGCTAAATACTCCTGACTGACCGATAGTGAACCAGTACCGTGAGGGAAAGGCGAAAAGAACCCCGGCGAGGGGAGTGAAATAGAACCTGAAACCGTGTACGTACAAGCAGTGGGAGCACTCTTAATGGGTGTGACTGCGTACCTTTTGTATAATGGGTCAGCGACTTATATTCTGTAGCAAGGTTAACCGAATAGGGGAGCCGCAGGGAAACCGAGTCTTAACTGGGCGTCTAGTTGCAGGGTATAGACCCGAAACCCGGTGATCTAGCCATGGGCAGGTTGAAGGTTGGGTAACACTAACTGGAGGACCGAACCGACTAATGTTGAAAAATTAGCGGATGACTTGTGGCTGGGGGTGAAAGGCCAATCAAACCGGGAGATAGCTGGTTCTCCCCGAAAGCTATTTAGGTAGCGCCTCGTGAACTCATCTTCGGGGGTAGAGCACTGTTTCGGCTAGGGGGCCATCCCGGCTTACCAACCCGATGCAAACTGCGAATACCGAAGAATGTTATCACGGGAGACACACGGCGGGTGCTAACGTCCGTCGTGAAGAGGGAAACAACCCAGACCGCCAGCTAAGGTCCCAAAGTCATGGTTAAGTGGGAAACGATGTGGGAAGGCCCAGACAGCCAGGATGTTGGCTTAGAAGCAGCCATCATTTAAAGAAAGCGTAATAGCTCACTGGTCGAGTCGGCCTGCGCGGAAGATGTAACGGGGCTAAAACCATGCACCGAAGCTGCGGCAGCGACACTATGTGTTGTTGGGTAGGGGAGCGTTCTGTAAGCCTGAGAAGGTGGCCTGTGAGGGCTGCTGGAGGTATCAGAAGTGCGAATGCTGACATAAGTAACGATAATGCGGGTGAAAAACCCGCACGCCGGAAGACCAAGGGTTCCTGTCCAACGTTAATCGGGGCAGGGTGAGTCGACCCCTAAGGCGAGGCTGAAAAGCGTAGTCGATGGGAAACAGGTTAATATTCCTGTACTGGGTGTTACTGCGAAGGGGGGACGGAGAAGGCTATGTCATCCGGGCGACGGTTGTCCCGGTTTAAGCGTGCAGGTGTGTGGACCAGGCAAATCCGGTCTGCTGCAACACTGAGGCGTGATGACGAGGCACTACGGTGCTGAAGTGACAGATGCCCTGCTTCCAGGAAAAGCCTCTAAGCCTCAGGTAACATCGAATCGTACCCCAAACCGACACAGGTGGTCAGGTAGAGAATACTCAGGCGCTTGAGAGAACTCGGGTGAAGGAACTAGGCAAAATGGTGCCGTAACTTCGGGAGAAGGCACGCTCTTGTGGGTGAAGTCCCTTGCGGATGGAGCTGACGAGAGTCGCAGATACCAGCTGGCTGCAACTGTTTAATAAAAACACAGCACTGTGCAAACACGAAAGTGGACGTATACGGTGTGACGCCTGCCCGGTGCCGGAAGGTTAATTGATGGGGTTATCCTCAGGGAGAAGCTCTTGATCGAAGCCCCGGTAAACGGCGGCCGTAACTATAACGGTCCTAAGGTAGCGAAATTCCTTGTCGGGTAAGTTCCGACCTGCACGAATGGCGTAATGATGGCCAGGCTGTCTCCACCCGAGACTCAGTGAAATTGAACTCGCTGTGAAGATGCAGTGTACCCGCGGCAAGACGGAAAGACCCCGTGAACCTTTACTATAGCTTGACACTGAACCTTGAGCCTTGATGTGTAGGATAGGTGGGAGGCTGTGAAACGTGGACGCCAGTCTGCGTGGAGCCGACCTTGAAATACCACCCTTTAATGTTTGATGTTCTAACCTGGGCCCGTAAACCGGGTCGGGGACAGTGTCTGGTGGGTAGTTTGACTGGGGCGGTCTCCTCCCAAAGAGTAACGGAGGAGCACGAAGGTTAGCTAATCCTGGTCGGACATCAGGAGGTTAGTGCAAAGGCATAAGCTAGCTTGACTGCGAGAGTGACGGCTCGAGCAGGTGCGAAAGCAGGTCTTAGTGATCCGGTGGTTCTGAATGGAAGGGCCATCGCTCAACGGATAAAAGGTACTCCGGGGATAACAGGCTGATACCGCCCAAGAGTTCATATCGACGGCGGTGTTTGGCACCTCGATGTCGGCTCATCACATCCTGGGGCTGAAGTAGGTCCCAAGGGTATGGCTGTTCGCCATTTAAAGTGGTACGCGAGCTGGGTTTAGAACGTCGTGAGACAGTTCGGTCCCTATCTGCCGTGGGCGTTGGAAGATTGAGGGGGGTTGCTCCTAGTACGAGAGGACCGGAGTGAACGCACCGCTGGTGTTCGGGTTGTCATGCCAATGGCACTGCCCGGTAGCTACGTGCGGAAGAGATAACCGCTGAAAGCATCTAAGCGGGAAACTTGCCCCGAGATGAGTCTTCCCTGGGAACTTGATTCCCCTGAAGGGACGTTTAAGACGAAGACGTTGATAGGCTGGGTGTGTAAGCGTAGCGATACGTTGAGCTAACCAGTACTAATGACCCGAGAGGCTTAACCTTACAACACCGAAGGTGTTTTGGTGAGAGACGAGAGACGAGAATTTAGCTTGTTCGAGGATTGTATGGCGTGGTGTAGAGAGTTACACGGCGACATGAAAGGTTAGGATGTTGAAAGGCATCAAAAGAATTTGCCTGGCGGCGATAGCGCGGTGGTCCCACCTGACCCCATGCCGAACTCAGAAGTGAAACGCCGTAGCGCCGATGGTAGTGTGGGGTCTCCCCATGCGAGAGTAGGGAACTGCCAGGCATCAAA
>NZ_AOOA01000075.1 GCF_000406105.1 Dickeya chrysanthemi NCPPB 402
GTCGAGATAATGGGCGATTTCGCACTCGGCAAGGTTTTTGAATTTTTCGCCTTTGCTCAAATTATCGACGGCAACAATGTCAGTAATACCGCGTTGATTAAGTGCTTTGACGATGTTGCTGCCGATAAAGCCGGCCGCGCCTGTTACGATGATGGTCATATTCGGTTTCCTTTGTTTTGAGTAAAATTAATAAACTTAGTTACAAGAAATCATCGATATTGTCCTGAAACACAAATTTGCGATGATATTCCAAATATTTTTCTCTTCCTTCGGGATATATTCTCATCTTAATTTTTTGCATTTGGATTGATATTAAGTTTTTCCCATGTGTAACGGCTTAGTCGAGTACCGCAAATCAAACGACCATCATCCAAGAAAGTAATATAACCTTGATCGAACAACCAATCATAAGTCGGCGTTAAAGCTAACCCATTTAAATAATCTAATGCCTCTTTCTCATTTTTCTCAGTAATACAAACCATATAAGGTTTAATATGACTAGCCCTTAACAAAATCTCATCTGTAATTAATGTAAATGGACATTGCGGCATATGATTTATAACATCCTTGCGATATTTCTGCTGCCCTTTTCTACTTTTCTGTTTAATGATTTCTTGCTCTACGAATTGATTAAATTCTGAAGCCGGTATTTCTAATTTTTCTCTTGATAAGAGTTGCGGGTGCACGATAGAGCAAAATTGATAATCCAAAAATATTCGGAAATAAAATAATGGTTCTGAATCTTCTATATCTTTGACAGGCAATAGTTTAAGAATTGATAAATAACTAATTTTGGGCAATACAATCTTACGCCAAATTGACCATATATCATCCTCCGAACGGATATAACCCCTACGGTAACCTTTAGAATTTTCCAAATGGTCTGATACATCATGGATTGAAAAGAAAATATTTTCTGTAGGCAGATTATTAATACTTAAAACGTAATCATCATAAAACCTTGAAATATCATGATGATATTTCTGTTCTTGTTTGTGATATTCAACTTTTGCATCAACCAAATAACGCTGTAAATTTTTCTTATTAAAAAAACAATTTTTCTGAATGAAAGGATATTCTACCCTCCTTCCATTTTTTGTCTCAGTAATCCCCCAATTTTCATACTCAAAAAATGTACTTAGTTTTCGACCACTATCATCAATATAACTACCTACATATTTGCGTGCTTCCCCATTACCACCAAAAACAGATAACTTGTTATTCCTGTGAATAAAACTATCTTCCGCACGTAAATTTTGAATACTATCGACAATAAAATACTCTATGTTTTCAATAGTAATTCTTTGAAAATCCGGCATTTTACTCTCCATAAAGCGTAATATCCATTTGTTTTAATATAGCGATTAATACATCAACAACAATACTGTTTCCCGCTTGGCGATACATTTGAGTATCACTAACTAAAATTTTAAAATCATCTCTAAAACCCATTAGCCGCAAACATTCCCTAGGTGTTAATTTACGAATACGTCCACGATTATGAGTAACATAATTATCAACCCCGGCACGATGCATTTTATGCATAGTTTGCAATAATGGGCGAGCTACAGGCAAATCAGTTTCCGTACTGGTTTTAAAATTTTTGTTCCTCCTGCCAAAACATAATTTTTGATTTTTTCAGAAAGATAATATTTTTCCTCAACGTTATTTACATCAAAAATAAAGTCATCAAATTCAGATTCGCGGGCTGCCTGAAAAATAAAATCACCATGCCAATTAAATTGTTGATTTGCTTTTTGGCATAAGGCAATTTCTCCATTAATCTGTGTATAACGTTTTTGTCTATTTTTAGAACTGGTAACAAATTTCACACCCTTTTCACGTAAAAAATATTTGCTATCAGTATAGTCCTCCAAAAAATCTTGCATAGTATGTTCTAATTCAATCTTTTCAGGAAACTGAAAACCATTTATAGGAGGGGTATGAAAGCCAACAACAAAAATACGCTCACGATGTTGAGGAATCCCATAATCCTTACTATTCATTATTTGGAAATATAAGTCATAACCAAGTGAATAAAAAACACTTTTTACAACTTTCCAAGTTTTTCCATTATCATGATTGAGCAAGCCCTTTACATTTTCATAAATAAATATCTTTGGTTGGACTTCATCCACAACGCGAGCAAATTCATAGAATAATGTTCCTCGTGTATCTTCTAATCCTGCACGTTTGCCAACCATGGAAAATGCTTGGCAAGGACTGCCTCCAACTAAAATATCAACTTGATTTCTAAACTTTCTCGCATCAAATTGAGTAATGTCGTTATGCCAAAAATCTTCATTTAATTTATAGTTTCCAAGATAACTTTTTTTAACGTATGGATCAATATCTCCTGCAAAAACAATGGTATGGTTTAAATTTAATCGGTGGAATGCCTGTTCAACCGCACCAATCCCGCTGAATACGGTTGCTAATCTAATATGTGAATCAGGTTTAAGAAAAGTTTTAGATTTCCAACCTTGTTGACTGGGAAAGAGCAAAGTTTTTTGTAATCGAGTATCGTGTGTCTGTGCCATTGTCGAAATAGTCATACTTATATCGTTCTGTTTATCTTATCAATATGAAAACTACATTGTTGATTGCCCTGACAATGCCTTGATCAGTTCGGCAAACGAGCAAACCGCCGTACCGAGTTTCGCC
>NZ_AOOA01000076.1 GCF_000406105.1 Dickeya chrysanthemi NCPPB 402
TCTCCATTACTAGCGAATGGGATAAGATTTAAATCAGGCAGGATAGAATTTCTAAATATATAAGCTACTTCTGCCCCTTCTGTTCCATAATTCTCAAACTACCAGTGAAAATTATGTGGCTGAATATAAGGTATTAAAGATGTATCGTTAGAGATACGAACATACTTTTCAGGATAACAAAACCTTTCAGGAAGCATATTACTAGGATATAAATTAAATTCATTTTGAATAATCATTTCGTTACCTTAGGATCATAAATACTACCATTAGGAAACTGGGTAGACCAATTTGGTGGTGCTAGTTCATTTTCAATTTGTTTTTTAATTCTAAATTGAATAGCTTCTCCCCATGTTTGCGGCATCTAATGCTGCTTGCTCTGCATCAATATTACTAAAAATTGGATTAGTCTCAAAAATGAAAAATTACTGTTTTTTTATTTTTTATAGCATATTCAAGTACATGAATAATATTTTTCACTAAGGGCTCTGTAGAAAAATCTGAATTTTGTAATTTTTCTTTTACAGCCAAAATACTTTCCTTATCTATTAGCCAATCCCCCTCACTTGGTCCAAATAACCAATTATCGGTAATTTCAGAAACAAGTCTCCATAATCCACGATTTTGATATTCAATAATTTGACTTTCCGTAATTTCTACAACTGTTTCAGATTGAATATTTTTATAAGCCCAATCAATCATTTCAGTATATTCACTAATTGAAACATTGTCTTTTAAACAGAAAATTAACAGGTTGTGTTCATTCATTTGTCTAAGTTCCTGATATGAGTTTGTTGTAAATAATCTTTTGCTTGCTTACCTTGTAAATTAAAGGATTAACCGCACCTTGGATGATGCCGCGAATATCATCCATACGGTTACCCCACCAATTTTTATTGGTGTATCGTTAATCATTTATTTCAAAAAAGTTATTTATTATCATATTATCAGGGAGCAGGTCGTTAAAAAAACCCCCTCAAATTCCATTAAATTAGTATTTATCCAGCACATAAACGAACCAAAGCGTTCTTTCCCTGAGTGTAAATATTTAAAATTAAACTCAAAATAAGTTTTTTTGCTTAGAAAATTTAATGGTTTTTCTATAGTGAAAAAAAGCCCTTACTCGTTTTAGTTCGAGATACTATTTTAAATAAATTTTTATTTTCAATAAAATAAGAATATTCATTTACTAAGTTGTTATGATAAAAAAGTAATTTTATTAAAATGTTTTCATAATTTTCTAGGTTCATTTCTAGCTCAATTTAAAATGATTTCATTGTTGCCGTACCAATGCGAAATTTACCATCAACAAAATTTCCCTTCACTGATACAGGTACACCATCAACTTGGGTAGTTTTATTTTCAGGCTGCCTGAAAGAAAGATAGGCAACTTATTACTCATCTTACGCTAGCCCTCAATAATTGAATACGTTGCACTAGAACCAATTATTTCTATGAATGTTTGCTCAAACATAAAAATATAGTATTTAAAGAATTCTCTATTCAAAGGAAAATAACTTTCTTTCAATATCCATTCCGCATAACACTCATCAAGAAGTTCAAAAAAAGATTGACCACCATTTTCATGAAGCAAAGCTCTATCTGCATCTTCCGAAATTAAATCCATAAAAGTATCTATAAAATACGATTCATCAACAACCCTAAAATGAATAACATCTTCAATAAAAATTTTTATGGTTTTATCCGTATTTCTATAACCAACTGCTATAACTTCTACTTTATCAGAGTTTATTGCTGCATTATCAAAATAGAAATAGCCAGTTGGGAAATCTAAGCTTTTTAATTTCATAATTTATCGTGTATTTCCATATCTGATTTTTATTTTTCGGTTATTACTAATTGTTATTTCAAGTGTTGGTTCTCCACCACTACTATCATTACGAGCATTAACCGCACGCCTATCAGGTAAATTGCCCGTTATCGTTCCATTAGGACGTGTTTGTACATTTCGAACATTCAGACTATTAAAATCATTTAGTGCGTCATTGTAATCCCCCACTTTATCATACTGAACAGCGGGACCTTTTGTTTTACTCCTTTGAGTAGTATTGCTCAAAATGTCTTTGATTTGTAAATCACTGCGCACCTTACCGGTTTCTATGCGAGCTGCCACACTACTCGGGCTATAGGGGTCGCTATCAATCGCAGGATTACCACCGCTGGTTTTTTTGTCCGCTAGCCTGTTTCCCAACCTGCTGTACTGTATCGCCAATTTCATCTACCGTACCTAACGCCTTAGTCTGCATATGGCGAACAGCAGGTTTTTATAG
>NZ_AOOA01000077.1 GCF_000406105.1 Dickeya chrysanthemi NCPPB 402
TCAATTCGTTGTTCGTTAGTCGTATTATTTTTAACAAAATATTCAATATCGTTGTTTGCTCTTATCGTCATATCATCAAAAGGATAATTACAAGACGAAGTTGCAAAAAAGCAAGGATTACAAGAAGTTGTCATTACCATTATAAAAACAATAATGACAACTTTAAAACAACGCGTAATCATAAATCAATGCCCGCTTAATTTCATAATCACTTGGATAAAGTCGCTATCAACTATATCGGCAATAGCAAATTTAATGGTTTTCATTTAACAATTTCTCCATTTCTTTTTTATAATCTATTTTCTGAAATTCTGCGGTTTTTTGATAATAATCATAACCACCCAAAGAACTCAAACAAATAATGTGCATATTTCTAACTGCATTATAAGCCAATTCCTTATCATTTCTTGGAATACCTTTTTCTTTAAGCATGAAAATGTAATTATCAAAATCTTGCGGAATATTTAATTCCCGTATATTGGAAAAATACATATTAGCACAATATTTAATATCACTCCTAACTTGATTTATGCTTTTATTAGGATTTTTTCTAATAACATTTTCAATATCAGAACTTACAGGACAATGAACGCTTTGTGGGGCAACAAAGCATTTTTCATTATCAATAGTTGTGTAATAACAGCCCTGCATTATCAACAATACAAGGGCTGTTGATAATAAGCGGAACATTACCATTTTGTTGAATATCCTTTATTATTTTTCATGCATTCTCCAATCTTTCCGTAGCATGTCATGACATCATCTGCATTCTTATAGCCCTTTTTATAATCATCTTTATATTTTCTACGAATAATCTCCCTATAATCTCCATTTTCATCTGGTAGTTGATATTTTTGATAAACTTCTGGACATGCATAAGAAATACAATAGCGTAAATCCGCAATTCTTGTTTCTTTGCTCGTATTATTCTTAACATAATATTCATCGTCGCTATTTATAGGATAGTTTTTTCTAAAAGAATAATCACAAGAAGAAGTTGCAAAAAAGCAAGGATTACAAGAAGTTGTCATTACCATTATAAAAACAATAATGACAACTTTAATATAGCATTTCATAACAACCACCAATATATAGATAATCAATGACCAGTAATTTTCATAATCGCTTGGATAAAATCCTGATCGACTATATCAGCAATAGCAAATGGAGCGGCTACTGGTATCGCTGCAACAGTTACTTTACTTGAAATAGTTTCATCTTTTTTATTTGTTGTTCTTCTATTTGGCGTTGTATTTCCATATTCATCATATAGGTGTTCCATATTTTTCCCAATCTTTATACCGCGTCTGTTTTTGCCAACTCCATCCATTCCGCTTCGGAAAAATCGGCTTTCAGACGGCATTTCAAGTAGCTCAGGCTGTCTTGGGCGATGTGTGCGTCGCGGCTGTCGTGGATGTGGTTGAACACGAGGCTGTACAAGCGAATGCCGTATTGTTTGAGCGCTGCGAAACTGAGTAAAGTGTGGTTGATACTGCCAAGCCGTCCGCTGGTAACGAGGATGACGGGATAGCCTTGCTGACGGATATAATCAATGGTTAACAGGTTTTCCGTCAGCGGAACCATCAATCCGCCCGCGCCTTCGACCAAAACGACTTCGTACTGCGCCGCCAATTCTTGTGTGGCGGTGCGGATTTTGTCCAAGTCCAAAGCCCTGCCGTCAAGACGGGCAGCGAGATGAGGCGAAGCTGGATAACTGAAGATTTCAGGCATGGTCAGCCCTTGTTTGTCGGCTTCCTGCATGGGTTTACCCATGATTTTACGATGGACGGCGATGTCGTCGGCAATGTTTTGGCAACCGGTTTGCACGGGCTTTTGCGTAATCACGCTTTTGCCCTGCTGCAACAATTGTTTTGCCAACACGCCGGTGGCGACGGTTTTGCCGATGTCCGTGTCTATGCCGCTGACGAAGTAAACGCCTTTCATTTGCTGTGTTCCTTCAAGATTTGCACGGTTTTGTCGGCAAGTTTGGTCAAAACGCCGTCTGAAATGATGTAAGGCGGCATCAGATACACCAACCTGCCGAACGGGCGCACCCAAATGCCCTGCGCCACGCAATCCGCTTGAAAACGCGCCATATCCACGCCTTTTTCCAACTCGATCACGCCGATGGCGCCCAAAACGCGCA
>NZ_CM001974.1:0-170949 GCF_000406105.1 Dickeya chrysanthemi NCPPB 402
TTTCTTGATTGACCTTGTTCGAGTGGAGTCCGCCGTGTCACTTTCGCTTTGGCAGCAGTGTCTTGCCCGTTTGCAGGATGAGTTACCTGCCACAGAATTCAGTATGTGGATACGCCCGTTACAGGCGGAACTGAGTGACAACACTCTGGCGCTTTACGCCCCGAATCGCTTTGTGCTGGATTGGGTGCGCGATAAATACATCAATAATATCAATGGACTATTGAATGATTTCTGCGGCTTGGATGCGCCGTTGCTACGTTTTGAAGTCGGCAGTAAGCCGGCGACGCCCGTTGCCGTTCCTGCAGGTAACGGTAGCCACAATGCCGCCGTCGCGGCGCCTCAGGCACGCGTCGCTTCACCGGTACGCCCAAGCTGGGAAACCCCAGTGGCGCTGACAGAACACACTTATCGTTCCAACGTAAACCCCAAGCATACCTTCGACAACTTTGTAGAAGGTAAGTCCAACCAGTTGGCCCGCGCGGCGGCGCGCCAGGTGGCGGATAACCCTGGCGGCGCCTATAACCCTTTATTCCTGTATGGCGGCACCGGTCTGGGTAAAACTCACCTGCTGCATGCGGTGGGCAACGGCATCATGGCTCGTAAGCCGAATGCCAAGGTGGTGTACATGCATTCCGAGCGCTTCGTGCAGGATATGGTCAAGGCGTTGCAGAATAATGCCATCGAAGAGTTCAAACGCTACTACCGTTCTGTCGACGCGCTGCTGATCGATGACATCCAGTTCTTTGCCAATAAAGAGCGCTCGCAGGAAGAGTTTTTCCATACCTTCAACGCGTTACTGGAAGGTAATCAACAGATTATCCTGACGTCGGATCGTTACCCCAAAGAGATCAATGGGGTGGAAGATCGTCTCAAATCCCGCTTCGGCTGGGGGCTGACTGTGGCGATCGAGCCGCCGGAGCTGGAAACCCGCGTGGCGATCCTGATGAAAAAGGCGGATGAGAATGACATCCGGCTGCCGGGCGAAGTGGCGTTTTTTATCGCTAAACGCCTGCGCTCCAACGTGCGTGAGCTGGAAGGCGCACTGAACCGCGTGATCGCCAACGCCAATTTTACCGGCCGGTCGATCACCATCGATTTTGTGCGCGAAGCGCTGCGCGATTTGCTGGCATTGCAGGAAAAGCTGGTCACCATCGACAATATTCAGAAGACGGTGGCGGAGTACTATAAAATTAAAGTGGCCGACCTGTTGTCCAAACGGCGTTCACGTTCGGTGGCCCGTCCGCGTCAGATGGCGATGGCGCTGGCCAAGGAGCTGACCAACCACAGCCTGCCGGAGATCGGCGACGCGTTCGGTGGCCGTGACCATACCACCGTGCTGCATGCCTGCCGCAAAATCGAGCAGCTGCGCGAGGAAAGTCACGACATCAAAGAAGATTTTTCCAATTTAATCCGAACATTATCGTCATAACATCATGAAATTTATCGTTGAGCGTGAGCATCTGTTAAAACCGTTGCAACAGGTCAGCAGCCCGCTGGGCGGGCGACCGACGTTGCCGATTCTGGGCAACCTGTTGCTGCAGGTCAGCGAAGGCCGGTTATCGTTGACCGGCACCGATCTGGAAATGGAGATGGTGGCGCATCTGGCGCTGACTCAGCCCCATGAACCGGGCGCCACTACCGTACCGGCGCGCAAGTTATTCGATATTTGCCGTGGTTTGCCGGATGGGGCGGAGATTACCGTTACGCTGGAAGGCGATCGGATGCTGGTGCGTTCCGGGCGTAGCCGTTTCTCGCTGTCTACACTGCCGGCGGCGGATTTCCCCAATCTGGATGACTGGCAGAGCGAGGTGGAATTTACCTTGCCGCAGGCGACGTTGAAACGCCTGATTGAAGCCACCCAGTTCTCGATGGCGCATCAGGATGTCCGCTACTACCTCAACGGTATGCTGTTTGAAACCGGTGGTGAGGAGTTGCGTACTGTCGCGACCGATGGTCACCGTCTGGCGGTGTGCGCCATGCCGGTCGGGCAGTCGCTGCCGTCGCATTCGGTGATCGTGCCGCGAAAAGGGGTGATGGAGCTGGTGCGTTTGCTGGATGGCGGCGACACGCCGCTACAATTGCAGATCGGCAGCAATAATATCCGTGCCCATGTCGGCGATTTTATCTTTACCTCCAAACTGGTGGATGGCCGTTTCCCGGATTACCGCCGTGTGCTGCCGAAAAACCCGGACAAGACGCTGGAAGCGAGCTGCGACCTGCTGCGTCAGGCGTTTTCCCGCGCGGCTATCCTGTCGAACGAGAAATTCCGTGGTGTGCGGCTGTACCTGAACCAGAATCAGTTGCGCATCACCGCCAATAACCCGGAGCAGGAAGAGGCGGAAGAGATTCTGGATGTGGAATACGGCGGCACGGAGATGGAGATCGGCTTTAACGTCAGTTACGTGCTGGATGTGCTCAATGCGCTGAAGTGCGAAGAGGTGCGTATGTTGCTGACGGATTCGGTATCCAGCGTCCAGCTTGAGGATGCAGCCAGCCAGGCGGCGGCCTACGTGGTCATGCCGATGCGCCTGTAAATTATCTGTGCGCCTGCCTGCCGTTACACGCCGCGCCATTGGGTGCGGCGTGTTGTTATCGGCGTTGTGATGGGTTTTATTATCGGTAAGGGCGCGACATTGTCTGGCATGGGCAACAAATCTGGCAAAATGGTTGTGATATGGCGCTGACCCGTCTTCTTATCCGCGATTTCCGCAATATCGAATCGGCCGATCTGGCACTGATTTCCGGCTTTAATTTTCTGGTAGGGGCTAACGGCAGCGGCAAGACCAGCGTGCTGGAAGCCATTTACACGCTGGGGCATGGCCGGGCGTTTCGCAGCATTCAGGCAGCAAGGGTGATTCGCCACGAGCAGGCTGAATTCATTTTGCATGGACGCATTGAAGGGCAGGAGCGTGAGCGCTCCGTTGGGTTGAGCAAAAACCGCGACGGCGACAGCACGGTGCGTATCGACGGCAGCGACGGCCACAAAGTGGCGGAACTGGCGCAACTGTTACCTATCCAGCTTATCACCCCGGAAGGTTTCACCCTGCTTAACGGCGGTCCCAAGTACCGCCGCGCTTTTCTGGACTGGGGCTGTTTTCACAACGAACCCGGTTTTTTCAGCGCCTGGAGCAATCTGAAAAGGCTGTTGCGCCAGCGTAACGCCGCTTTGCGTCAGGTCAGCCACTACGGGCAACTGCGTGCCTGGGATCGGGAACTGGTGCCGTTAGCTGAGGGTATCAGCCGGTGGCGCGCCGAGTACAGCGCCGCTATCGCTGCGGATATCGCGTCCACCTGCGCCCAGTTTTTGCCGGAGTTTTCCTTAAGTTTTTCTTTTCAGCGCGGCTGGGATAAAGAGAGTGATTATGCCGACCTGCTGGAGCGCCATTTCGAGCGCGACAGGCAGTTGGGCTACACCGCGCTGGGGCCGCACAAGGCCGATTTTCGTATCCGCGCCGGCGGCGTGGCGGTGGAGGATATGCTATCCCGCGGCCAGCTCAAGCTGCTGATGTGCGCGCTTCGGCTGGCTCAGGGCGAGTTCCTGACCCGACAAAACGGACTGAAGTGTCTGTACCTGATCGACGACTTCGCCTCGGAGCTGGACAGCACCCGCCGTCGGCTGTTGGCTGAGCGGTTGAAGGCAACGCAGGCGCAGGTGTTCGTCAGCGCCATCACCGCTGAGCAGATTAGCGACATGGTGGGCGAAAATGGCAAGATGTTCCGCGTGGAACAGGGTAAAATAACCGTTCAATCACAGGACTAAATGAGCGAGAAACGTTGATGTCGAATTCTTATGACTCCTCAAGTATCAAGGTATTAAAAGGGCTGGATGCGGTCCGTAAACGCCCGGGGATGTATATCGGTGATACGGATGACGGAACCGGTCTGCATCACATGGTATTCGAGGTGGTGGACAACGCTATCGACGAAGCGCTCGCAGGCTATTGTAAAGATATTGTCGTTACTATTCATGCGGATAACTCGGTGTCGGTGCAGGATGACGGCCGTGGTATTCCGACGGGCATCCACGAAGAAGAGGGCGTATCCGCCGCCGAAGTGATCATGACCGTGCTGCATGCTGGCGGTAAGTTCGACGACAACTCCTACAAGGTATCCGGCGGTCTGCACGGGGTGGGGGTATCGGTCGTGAACGCCCTGTCCGAGAAGCTGGAACTGGTTATTCGCCGTGAAGGCAAACTTCATCGTCAGGAATACAAACATGGCGAACCGCAGGCACCGCTGGGCGTGATCGGCGATGCCGATGCCACCGGCACCACGGTGCGTTTCTGGCCGAGTCTGGAAACTTTCACCAATGTGGTCGAATTTGAATACGACATTCTGGCTAAGCGCCTGCGCGAGTTGTCGTTCCTCAACTCCGGCGTATCGATTCGTCTGCGTGACGAGCGCGAAGCAAACAAAGCCGACCATTTCCACTACGAAGGCGGCATCAAGGCGTTTGTTGAATATCTGAACCGCAACAAGACGCCGATTCACCCGCAGGTGTTCTATTTCAGCGCCGAAAAAGACGACATCGGCGTGGAAATCGCGATGCAATGGAACGATGGTTTCCAGGAAAATATCTACTGCTTTACCAACAACATTCCGCAGCGTGACGGCGGTACCCATCTGGCGGGCTTCCGCGCCGCCATGACCCGTACGCTGAATAACTACATGGACAAGGAAGGCTACAGCAAGAAAGCCAAAGTCAGCGCCACCGGCGATGACGCGCGCGAAGGGCTGATTGCGGTGGTATCGGTGAAGGTGCCGGACCCGAAATTCTCTTCCCAGACCAAAGATAAGCTGGTGTCTTCAGAGGTGAAATCGGCGGTGGAATCGCTGATGAACGACCGTCTGGTGGACTACCTGATGGAAAACCCCAACGACGCTAAAATCGTGGTCGGTAAGATCATCGACGCCGCCCGCGCCCGTGAAGCTGCGCGCAAAGCGCGTGAGATGACCCGCCGCAAAGGCGCGCTGGATCTGGCCGGCCTGCCGGGCAAGCTGGCAGATTGTCAGGAGCGCGACCCGGCGTTGTCCGAACTGTACCTGGTGGAGGGTGATTCCGCGGGCGGTTCCGCCAAGCAGGGCCGCAACCGTAAGAATCAGGCCATTCTGCCGTTGAAAGGTAAGATTCTGAACGTGGAAAAAGCGCGTTTCGACAAGATGCTGTCTTCGCAGGAAGTGGCGACGCTAATCACCGCGCTGGGTTGCGGTATCGGTCGCGACGAGTACAACCCGGACAAACTGCGTTACCACAACATCATCATCATGACCGATGCCGACGTCGACGGTTCTCATATTCGTACTCTGTTGCTGACCTTCTTCTATCGCCAGATGCCGGAAATCGTCGAACGTGGCCATGTGTTCATCGCCCAGCCGCCGTTGTACAAGGTGAAGAAAGGCAAACAGGAACAGTACATCAAAGACGACGAGGCGATGGATCAGTACCAGATCGCGCTGGCACTGGATGGGGCCACGCTGCACACCAACGCCCATGCGCCGGCACTGGCCGGTGAGCCGCTGGAGAAACTGGTGGCTGGGCACTACGGCGTACAGAAGCTGATCGATCGTATGGAGCGTCGTTACCCTCGTGCGCTGCTTAATGCATTGATTTATCAACCGTCTCTGACGGAAGCGATGCTGAACTCGCAGGCAGAGGCTCAGTCGTGGATGGAAGCACTGATTCAGTACCTCAGTGAAAAAGAACAGCACGGCAGCACGTACAGCTTCATCCTGCGTCATGTCAATGAGCGCCACGAGCCGGTATTACGTATACGCACTCACGGCGTAGACACCGACTATGCGCTGGACCTGATGTTTGTTCAGGGCAATGAATACCGCAAAATCAACCAGTTGGGTGAGAAACTGCGTGGTTTGATCGAAGACGGCGCGTTTGTTGAGCGTGGCGAGCGTAAACAGCCGGTCGCCAGCTTCGAGCAGGCGCTGGACTGGCTGGTGAAAGAGTCGCGCCGTGGTCTGGCGATTCAGCGCTATAAAGGTCTGGGTGAGATGAACCCGGAACAGCTGTGGGAAACCACTATGGACCCGGAAAGCCGCCGTATGCTGCGCGTGACGGTAAAAGACGCCATCGCCGCCGACGAGCTGTTTACCACTCTGATGGGGGACGCCGTTGAACCGCGCCGCGCCTTTATCGAAGAAAACGCCCTGAAAGCAGCGAATATTGATATTTGATCGGTATTTTTCTGATTTAGGGCTCACAGAAACCCGCGTTTGACGCGGGTTTCTGCTTTTTAAATCCTGATATATTTTATGCGGTTAGCGCCTGCTGCCGGTTGCTGTACCACTCCTGCGCCAACGCCATCATGGCGGTAATCACCATAAAGATAACCGCCGACCAGAAAATGGCGGACGGATGCCCTTGATCCAACAACCAGCCAAACACCACCGGGCCACCGGCACCGCCGATATTAAAGCCGGTGGTGACCACGCCGAATACCCGCCCTTCAGCGCCTGCCGGCGATGCCGCGCGTACCAGCATATCCCGTGATGGCGCGATAATGCCGGAGAGAAAGCCGGCCACACCCAGAATCAGCGTGGTTGCCAGCGACGGCAGGGTAGATATCGCCACAATCGCGACCAGCACCGCCGTGACCACCAGCGAACCGGTGGCGACCAGCCCGTGATGCCGGGTTTTATCCGCCAGTGAGCCGCCCGCCAGCACGCCGAAGGCGCTGGTAAACAAAAACGCCGTTAGCGCCAGGTTGGCTTCGGTCAACGGCATCCCGTAGCCGTTCACCAGCGCGGTCACCGAGAAGTTTTGAATCGAGTTAGTGCTCAGGTTGAGCAGCATAAACAGCACCAGCAGCGACAAAATGGGCAGGGTAAATACCGCCACCTTTGGCGCAGCGGCTTTCTTGTCGTGCGTGGCGGCGACAGGCAATGCCTCTTGTTTGCCGAGCAACATCGGTACGGTCAGCAGTCCGAGCAGGCCGGACAATACCAGCGCGAACTCGATGCTGGTGAAGGCGGCGGCCGTCAGCAGTATCGCCGGTGCGACGGCGGTGCCGAGAAAACCGGAAAAAGTATGCACCGAAAAGGCACGGCCCATGCGATTTTCGGCAATGCCGCGTGACAACAGGGCGTAGTCCGACGGGTGATATACCGCGTTGGCAAGCCCAGCCAGCGCCATGGCCGTCAGCATCCAACTGTAGCTGGTAAAGAAGCCGAGCGACAAGAAACACAGACTACCCAGCGTCAGCCCGGCTATCAGCGTACGACGTGGGCCGATGCGGTCAACCGCAAAGCCGATCGGCGTTTGTACCAGTGCGGAGACAACATTGAACACGCCGAGCGCAAACCCCATTTCCACGTAACTGATGCCACGTTGTGCGGAGATGAGCGGCATCAACGCCGGTAACACCATCATGTGAAAATGGCTCACCCAGTGAGCGGCGGAGACTTGTGCCAGCAGTGATAACTTATTTATTTTCATCATTGTTTTAATAGATTAGCTGCGCGGGCGCGCAAGAGCGGATTCAGCAATAAGGTTAACATATCGCCATAGCAGTTAGCCGTCTATCTTTTGCGGGCACGATCTTAACCGAGCGGCGGGGGAATTGAGGGGCGATGGCGGAAACAGGATCTGACTGCTGCTGGTAAAGCCTGCAGTCAGAACAGCGGATTATTGTGCCATCGGCAGGTAAAAATCGAACCGGTGGCTTTTGGTTTCCAGCGCCGACTGGGCCGGTATGCCCGCCAGCGGCGGCGCGTAATCCGGGCGTTTGACCACGACCCGTTTTTTTGCCAGACGGCGGGCCGGTTCCAGCAAGGCGTCGGCGTCATCGTCGGCACCTACCAGCGACTGAAACACCCGCATCTCCTTTTTCACCAGCGCGCTTTTCTGGCGGTGGGGAAACATCGGGTCGAGATAGACCACGTCCGGCGGTGGGGTAATGGCAGATAACGCAGCAATGCTGGAGGCGTGTAGTAGCGTCAGGCGCTGTTGCAGCCAATCACCGATCTCCGGGTCCTGATAGCCGCGTTGCAGGCCGTCGTCCAGCAACGCCGCCACTACCGGATGGCGCTCCACCATCCGTACCCGGCAACCAAGTGCGGCCAGCACGAAGGCGTCACGACCGAGGCCGGCGGTGGCATCCACCACATCGGGCAAATAGTCCTTTTTGATGCCGACCGCTTTGGCGACCGCTTCACCGCGCCCACCGCCGAAGCGGCGGCGATGCGCCATTGCGCCGGAAACGAAATCCACGCAGATGGCGCCGAGCTTCGGCTCATCGCATTTGCGCAGCTCCAGCCGCTCGGGGGTGAGCACCAGCGCCAGCATGGCGTCGGCGTCGTTTTCCAGCCTCCAGCGTTGGGACAGTACCGCCAGCGCCTCGGGGTCGGCGCCGGCTTCGGTCAGTAACGCAATTTTCATCCCTGAATGCCGTAGTGTTTCAGCATCGCATCCAGTTGGGGTTCACGGCCACGGAAGCGTTTGAACAGTTCCATCGGTGCTTCAGAGCCGCCGCGGGACAGGATGTTTTCCAGGAATGACTGGCCGGTGTCGCGGTTGAAGATGCCTTCTTCTTCAAAACGGGAGAACGCGTCTGCCGCCAGCACATCGGCCCACAGGTAGCTGTAGTACCCGGCGGCGTAACCACCGGCGAAGATGTGGCTGAATGAGTGCGGGAAGCGGTTCCATTCCGGGCTTTTCACTACGGAAACCTGCGCTTTTATCTCCGCCAGCGTTTCCAGCACACGTGCGCCGGTAGCCGGGTTGTAACCGGCGTGCAGCCGGAAATCGAACAGGCCGAACTCCAACTGACGCAGGATGAACAGCGCTGCCTGATAGTTTTTCGCCGCCAGCATTTTGTCCAGCATGTCTTGCGGCAGCGGTTCGCCGGTTTCGTAGTGACCGGAAATGAACGCCAGCGCATCCGGCTCCCAGCACCAGTTTTCCATAAACTGACTCGGCAGTTCGACCGCATCCCACGGCACGCCGTTGATGCCGGAAACCCCGGCGGTGTCGATACGGGTCAGCATGTGGTGCAACCCGTGGCCGAATTCGTGGAACAGCGTGGTGACTTCATCGTGGGTAAACAGCGCGGGTTTGCCGTTAACCGGGCGGTTGAAGTTACAGGTCAGGTATGCCACCGGTTTTTGCAGCTCGCCGTTGGCTTTGCGCAGACGGCCGACGCAATCGTCCATCCAGGCACCGCCGCGTTTGTGTTCGCGGGCGTACAGATCAAGGTAGAAGCTCCCCAGCAGTTCGCCGCTTTCGTCAAACAGGTCGAAGAAACGCACTTCCGGATGCCAGACGTCAACGTCCTGACGCTCTTTGGCGGTGATGCCGTAAATACGCTTCACGACGTCGAACAACCCTTCCAGCACGCGCGGTTCGGGGAAGTACGGGCGTAGCTGTTCGTCGCTGATGGAATACAGGTGTTGTTTTTGCTGTTCGGCGTAGTAGGTAATGTCCCACGGGTTCAGTTCATCGACGCCAAACTGTGCTTTGGCGAAGGCGCGCAGTTGCGCCAGTTCCTGCTCTCCTTGCGGGCGAGCGCGTTTAGCCAGATCGGTCAGAAAATCCAGCACCTGCTGCGGGTTTTCCGCCATTTTGGTGGCCAGCGATTTGTCGGCGAAGCTCGCGAAGCCTAGCAGTTGCGCCAGTTCATGACGCAGCGCCAGCGTTTCGGCCATCACCTCGCCGTTATCCCACTTACCGGCGTTCGGACCCTGTTCTGACGCACGGGTCACATAGGCGCGGTACATCTCTTCGCGCAGCGCCTGATTGGAACAATACGTCATCACCGGCAGGTAGCTTGGGATATCCAGCGTCAGCAACCAGCCCTGTTGTTCCTTCGCCTCCGCCAGGGCTTTGGCCGCGGCCAGCGCGCTTTCCGGCAGACCTTCCAGCTCACTGACGTCGGTTATCAGTTTGGTCCAGCCCATGGTGGCGTCCAGCACGTTGTTGCTGAACTGCGAACCCAGTTCAGACAAGCGGGAAGCGATGTCGCCGTAGCGTTTTTGCTGTTCCGGCGGCAATGCAATCCCGGACAGTTCGAAGTCGCGCAGGGCGTTATCCACCGCTTTTTTCTGCGCGATGCTCAGGTTTGTGTAGTGCTCGCCGTCACGCAGCTCGCGGTAGGCGCGGTACAACCCGGCATGTTGGCCCACCCAGGTGCCGTATTCAGACAGCAGCGGCAGGCATTGTTCATAGGCGCTACGCAATTCCGGACTGTTTTTAACCGAATTCAGGTGGCTGATTGGGGAGAAAATTCGCCCCAGCCGATCATCACTTTCCGCCAGCGGCTGACACAGGTTATCCCAGGTGAACGGCCCCGGCTGCGCCACCACACGTTCGACCGTCTGGCGACAATCGTTCAGTGCGGCTTGTACGGCGGGGAGGATGTGTTCAATTTGGATCTGGGAGAACGGCGGCAGAGTATAGGAGGAAAGCAATGGATTGGTCATGGCACAGTCCTGAATCTATTAATGATGACTTAACATGAGGGGTAATGAGGGGAAAATCAATGGTAGGGGGCACAACAGGCGAAGGCCGACGGTGAAAAGCGATGATCAGCGGTGATTCTGACGTTCAGGATGGTTGATCGTAACCGGCGTAAAACCACGCTATCAGCGACGGGTTGCTGACGTCGGAAAAGAACTCCGCCACGATATCGCGCATCAGCCCGTAACGGCGGCACAATTGCCCGGCTTCAAATGCGGCCTGTTGCCTCCCCCGCAGTGAAGCGCGTTGGTGTGCGTAACCGCAGACGTAGCCGCGGCGGTAATCGTCGCAGTAATGACGGATGTCGCTCATCGATTGCGGCGTGCTGGCGTGTAGCCCTGCCAGAATGCCGTCGCCAAAGTGGTTTTTCATAAGCGTCGTTTCCGAATATTCGATGTATAAATTATTATATAACGAAAAAGGTCGGTTATTGCACTATTCCATGAGAGACAACGTCCGTGGTGGATTGCGGCGATTGTTGGGGTATTTTGCGGCGCTAACCGTTTATACTATGGCGATTAGCGGCAAACGCGCCCTCATTGACCGGAAATCCATTCGTTATGCTGAGTTATCGCCACAGTTTTCATGCCGGCAATCATGCCGACGTGCTGAAGCACACTGTCCAGAGCCTGATCATTAACGCGCTGAAAGAGAAGGACAAACCGTTCCTGTATCTGGATACGCATTCCGGCGCGGGTCGTTATCAGTTACAGAGCGAACACGCCGAGCGCACCGGTGAATACCTCGACGGCATTGGCCGCATCTGGCAGCGGGACGATATTCCGGCGGAGCTGGAACCGTATATGCAGGTGGTGCGCTCCTATAACTCCGGCGACAAGCTGCGTTATTACCCCGGTTCGCCGCTGATTGCCCGTCAGTTGTTGCGCGATCAGGACAAAATGCATCTGACCGAGCTGCACCCCAGTGATTTTCCGTTGTTGCGTCAGGAGTTTCTGCGTGACGACCGGGCGCGGGTGGTGCGTGAAGACGGCTACCAGCAGTTGAAGGCGCAGTTGCCGCCGCTGTCGCGTCGCGGATTGATTCTGATCGACCCGCCCTATGAACTGAAAACCGATTATCAGGCGGTGGTGAAAGGCATTCAGGAAGGGTATCGCCGCTTTGCCACCGGCGTGTATGCGCTGTGGTATCCGGTGGTGCTGCGTCAGCACATCAAACGTCTGCTGAAAGATCTGGAAGACACCGGCATTCGCCGTATTCTGCAAATTGAACTGGCGGTGCTGCCGGACAGCGATCGCCACGGTATGACCGCCTCCGGCATGATTGTCATCAACCCGCCGTGGAAACTGGAATCCCAGATGAAAAGCGTGCTGCCGTGGCTGCATCAGGCGCTGGTGCCGGCTGGCACCGGCCACGCGTTGGTTGAGTGGGTGGTGCCGGAGTAAGCGTGCGGCTTAACTGAGCGAGGCGCTGCCCGTCGTTATACCCGGTCGTTATACCCGAAAGGTAGCCAAATCGGTGGCGACTTCGGTTGCCGGAAACAGCGTCTGACATTCCTGACGCAGCCGTTCCAGATCTTCCCGGCCATAGCGGGCGCTGAAGTGGGTGATGATCAACCGCTTCGCGCCAGCGTCTCGTGCGGTGGCGGCGGTTTGCAGGGTGGTGGAGTGCCCGCGTTCGTTGGCGCGCTCCGCCATTGCCCCTTCCACCGTGGCTTCATGCACCATGACGTCGACCCCCGCAGCCAGCTTGAGTGCTTCCGGCGTTGGGCGGGTATCGCCGAAAATCGCCAGCGATTTGCCCGGCAAGCCAGGGCCGAGGTAATCCCAGCCGTTGAGTACCCGCCCGTCATCGAGGGTGACTGTTTCCCCGCGTTTTAACTGCTGGAAATAAGCACCGGGTTTGACGCCCTGCGCCGCCAGTTTTTCCACATCCAGCGCGCCCGGTTTGGGGAGCTCCTCAATGCGGTATCCCACGCAATACAGGGTGTGCGACAGTTCATGCGCGGTCACCCTAAATTGATGATCCTCAAACACGGTACCGGGAACGATTTCCACCACTTCCAGCGGATAGGTCAGCCAGGAGCCGCTCAGCGTCAGCGCGGTTTCGACGAAGGTTTTCAGCCCGGTCGGGCCGTAGAGCGTCAGCGGTGTTTCGACGCCGGCCATGGAGCGTGAACACAGTAAACCGGGCAGCCCGAACAGATGGTCACCGTGCAGATGGGTGATGAAAATCTTCTCCAGCTTGCCGGGTTTGATTGGGGTGCGCAAAATCTGGTGCTGAGTGCCTTCACCACAGTCAAACAACCAGAACGCCGGGCGAATACCGTGCAAGTCGAGCGCGATGCCGGTGACGTTACGCTCTTTAGTGGGCACACCCGCGTTGGTGCCGAGAAAAATCAGTTCCATGTGACTCCCTTTATATCGATGCGGTGTTTTTCACGTCATCCCAGCTCAACCCAAAGCGGGCCAGATACTTACGTAGCCTGTCGGCGTCGTTGGGCTGTTTTTTTTGTCGGCGCGAAACGGCAAATAGTGTACGTCCGGCTTCCGACAAGCTGTGGGCTTGTCGGCATACCTCTAACACTCGCTCAAGCTGGCACTGCTCGAAGATATCCAGCTCACCGAGGTGGGCCGGCAATATCGTATTGGCGGTTGTGCCGCGCCATTGCTGTTTAAGACGTTGAATTTCTTCATCTACCAGCGCGGTATTAATGCGCCCTTGCTCGGATAGCGTCGCCATGCGGTGTACGCTGGCACCCAGCTCGCGAAAGTTGCCCCGCCAACTGGCGTGCTCCGAACAGGCAAAGGCCAGAAAACGCTGGCGCGCTTCTTTATCGAACCGCACCTGGATTTGTTGCTGTTGGGCAAAACGGTGTAACTCGAAGTCCAGATTAGGTTCGATATCTTCACAACGTTGCGCCAGACCCGGTAGCGGAAAAGTCCACATATTGATGCGTGCGTACAGGTCTTCACGAAAATACCCGGCCTCCACCCAATGCGGCATATCCCGGTGAGTGCCGGCAATCAACTGAAAATCGCTGCTGACTTCTTTATCGGAACCAAACGGCAGAAAGCGTTTTTCTTCTATCGCTTTCAGCAGCATCGCCTGTTCGTCCGGCCCCAACTCACCGATTTCATCAAGAAACAGGATTCCACCGTCGGCTTCCCGCAACAGCCCTGCCCGTGATTGCTGCGCTCCGGTGAAAGCGCCGCGAACGTGACCAAACAACGTCGACATCGCGTTATCGCCGCGCAGTGTGGCGCAATTGACGGCGACAAACTTTCCATTGACCTGATGGCGCGATGCCTTGAGCTGATAAATACGGTTGGCCAGAAAAGATTTGCCTGCGCCGGTGGGGCCGGTTAACAAAATGGGCGCGGAAGAACGCAGGGCAACCCGTTCAATTTGGTCGATGATGCGGTTAAACGTTGCATTACGGGTGGCGATACCCGCTTTCAGAAATGAGACGGATGCTTGTTGTTCCCGCAGGAATCGGCTGGTAATGGCGGTGTAACGGCTAAGATCGAGGTCAATAACGGTGTACTGCCCGGCGGGAGACGGTGTTGCGTCGTCATGGTCCGACGGGCTGGTTTGCAGCAGCCGGGCCGGCAGGTATCGCGCTTCCGTCAGCAGGAACCAGCAAATCTGTACCACATGCGTGCCGGTCGTAATATGTACCAGATATTCTTCGTTTTCCGTATCGAACGGGTAGTGCGCCGCGAAGTCGAGAAACGTGGTGTAGACCTCTTCGAAGTCCCAGGGGTCGGTCAGTTCAACCTCATGCAGATTCACCGTGGTGGAAGGCGATATCTGGCTTATATCTTCCTGAACCTGTTGTGCCAGCCCGAAACTGCGTGGCTGATAGAGCAATTCCAGTCGGTCAATCGGCAGATCCGGCTGCTGGCAGGCGGCGATGGTCGGCCGCCATCGATTCCAGCGATTTTGCCGTTTCCCGCGTTTATCCAACGCCGTGCCCAGCACGCCGATCATCACTCTGCGCTTCATGCTTATCCTTTTTTATAAGTCCTTATCTTTTCGGATATTACTTTACCGGGTTAATGATTAACAGGATAGAAGGGTTTTGAATAAAATCATTATAAATCATTGTCTTAAATTTATATTGTCAAATAAGAAAAGACTGGCACGGTTTTGGCAAAAATACCGGGGCTATACACAGGGAGGGAAGCATACCCGGTTACGGCTGGGGGAGCCGGTGATGTTGTTCCCGGATATTTTATGAAAGGGATTAAAAAGAAGATGTTCAAGAAAATAACAATAAGAAAAGGGCAACTCGGTTTACTCAGCCAAAACGGCAACGTGCGGCGGATCCTGGAAACGGGTGCTCATATCGTATTGGGTTGGCCACGGAAACGGACGGTGGCGTTCATCGAGCAGGATGGTTCCAGGGTTGAAACCGCGCTTGCCGAACATCTACGTCGGTTTCATCCGGAGTGGGTTGCGCGCTACTGCCTGCCGGCGGATATGGCGGATGATGAGATTGGCTTGCGCTATGACCGCGAACACCTGTGTGAGATTTTGCCGCCGGGGACACGGCGTTTGTACTGGCGTCGGGATGAACGGCAGGCTATCGAGCGTATTTCCGTCAATGAGACTCAGGTGCCGGCAAGGCTGTTGCCGGCATTCATGCAGCCCGACTTACGTGGGCAGGTGGTCGCCGGTGATGCCGGCGTATTGGTCGCTGCGGTACCGACATGGCATGTTGGGATTTTGCATCTTAATGGGCAGCCTTCGGCACTGTTGCCGCCGGGTAATCATGGCTACTGGCGTTTCAATCGTAGTGTGAGTGTGACGATGGTGGACACGCGCTTACAGGCGCTGGATGTTGAAGATATCGAGGTGCTGACGGCAGATCGGATCAGCGTGCGTCTGACGTTATTGGCGAATTGGCGCTACAGCGATGTTCTGGCCGCGTTTACGCAGTTGGCGCAACCAGAAGCGCATCTATGCCGGGCTTTACAGGTTGTGCTGCGGGATGTGGTGGGAATGCATACTTTTGATGAACTGCTGACCCGGAAACATACCGTTGGGGCGCAGGTCAGTGAGCAACTGGAGCAGCAATTGACGGGTTACGGAATAGCGCTGGTTTCGCTGGCCGTGATGGACACCGAAGGCTATAACGCCGCCTGGTAACCGGCACGGCGTTAACGTTAAATAAAAATAACTATTTGAATTAAAAATAAATTAAGGGATTTGCACCATGCATAACGATTATCAGGTGCTGGATGCGCCGCATGGCGTACCGGTAAAAATGTGGACGCACGGTGTTCCGGTCGAGCCTGAGGCCCGCGAACAATTACTGAATACGGCGAAGATGCCGTTTATTTTCAGTCATCTGGCGGTGATGCCGGATGTCCATGTCGGCAAGGGGTCTACGATCGGCAGTGTGATACCCACTCGCGGCGCCATTATTCCGGCCGCGGTGGGGGTGGATATCGGTTGCGGTATGACGGCGGTACGAACTTCGCTGGTTGCCGCCGATTTACCGGACAATCTGTTGGGTATTCGCAGCGCCATTGAGCAGGCGGTTCCTCATGGGCGTAGCGTGAATCGTGGTGGACGGGATAAAGGTGCATGGCATCAACCGCCGCCGCGCGTTGATGCCCACTGGCGGCAACTGGATGCCGGGTTCAAACGTATTACCGAACACTATCCGTCGTTGCTGAAAACCAATAATTACCACCACCTGGGTACGCTCGGAACCGGTAACCATTTTATCGAATTGTGTCTCGATGAAGCGGATCGGGTGTGGGTGATGCTGCACAGCGGTTCCCGTGGTATCGGCAATGCCATCGGCAATGTGTTTATCACGTTGGCGCAGCAAGACATGCGGCAGCATATTGCGAATCTACCGGACCGTAATTTGGCGTATTTCGCCGAAGGTAGCCGTCATTTCGATGACTACATGTATGCGGTTGGCTGGGCACAGGGTTATGCGCGCCATAACCGCGAGGTGATGATGGAACAGGTGCTGCAGGCATTGGCACAGGTGCTTCCCAAGCCGTTTACCGCCCGGCAGGCGGCGGTGGATTGCCACCACAATTATGTACAACAGGAAACACATTTTGGCGAGTCGGTGCTGGTAACGCGTAAGGGCGCGGTATCGGCCCATCACGGGCAGATGGGGATTATTCCCGGCTCGATGGGAGCAAAAAGTTTCATTGTGCGTGGTTTGGGCAATCAAGAGAGCTTTTGTTCCTGTAGCCATGGCGCCGGGCGCACCATGAGCCGAACGGCGGCAAAAAAGCAGTTTACGGTTGAAGACCACGTTCGGGCGACAGCCCACGTCGAATGTCGAAAGGACCATGACGTGATTGATGAAATTCCCATGGCGTACAAAGACATTGATGCCGTGATGGCGGCGCAGGCGTCGCTGGTCGAGATTGTTCACACGCTGCGGCAGGTGGTGTGTGTAAAAGGATAATGAGAGAAAAATATGGAAGATGAATCTGGTGTGAGTGCGCGAACGGCACGTACTGGATGCGACGCTGGCGGGCATGGATCAGACGTTGAACCGGTTGCTGTTTGACACGGTGATGGGGGGATGATTGACCTGTAAAGCCGACGATAGCCGGTTTTACCTATCGCACCGATTTTCAAAACCGTTGCGAACCGCTACGCATTTCTTCATACAATCCCGCTTTCTGTCTTTGCCGGATACCGATTGCTGGCGTTACACTTTTCGCCGGCGTAACGTTTTGCGCCCAGCCAGAGCATGAACTGTAAGGCGCCCGTCGCAGAGATGGCGGCGGGTACGGCCTATTTACTTTTATCGAACGTTTATCGAAAGCAAGCGTGGAGCCCTGATGACCAGACATTATGACTATCTCGCCATTGGTGGCGGCAGCGGCGGTATTGCCTCCATCAACCGTGCGGCCATGTACGGCAAGAAATGCGCGCTGATTGAAGCCAAACATCTGGGCGGCACCTGCGTCAACGTCGGGTGCGTGCCGAAGAAAGTGATGTGGCATGCGGCGCAGATCGCCGAAGCCATTCACCACTACGGGCCGGATTATGGCTTTGATGTCACCGTCAATCAGTTCAATTGGGATACGTTGCTGAAAAACCGCAGCGCTTACATCGACCGTATCCACCAGTCCTACAATAATGTGCTGGGGAAAAATCAGGTCGATGTGATTCAGGGCTTTGCCCGTTTTGTGGATGCGAAAACAGTGGAAGTGAACGGTGAGCGCATCACCGCCGACCATATTCTGATCGCCACCGGCGGCCGCCCGACGCGCCCGGACATTCCCGGTGCGGAATACGGCATTGATTCCGATGGCTTCTTTGAGCTGACCGCGCTGCCGCCGAGGGTTGCCGTCGTGGGTGCCGGTTACATCGCGGTGGAAATCGCCGGCGTGTTGAATGCGCTCGGCTCTGACGTTCACCTGTTCGTGCGCAAACACGCGCCGCTGCGCCAGTTCGACCCGCTGATTGTGGAAACGTTGGTGGAAGTGATGACCACCGAAGGCCCGGCACTGCATACCGAGTCTATCCCTAAAGCGGTGGTGAAAAATGCCGACGGTAGCCTGACGCTGCAACTGGAAAGCGGGCATGAACACACCGTGGATTGCCTGATCTGGGCGATTGGTCGTGAACCAGCGAACGATAAGGTAAACCTGGAAGCGGCAGGTGTCGTACTGAACAACAAGGGCTACATCGTGGTGGATAAATTCCAGAACACCACTGTGCCGGGTATCTACGCGGTGGGCGACAATACCGGTGCCGTTGAGCTGACGCCGGTCGCCGTGGCGGCGGGTCGCCGTTTGTCTGAGCGCTTGTTTAACAACAAGCCGGACGAGCATCTGGATTACAGCAATATCCCGACTGTCGTATTCAGCCACCCGCCGATCGGCACTATCGGATTAACCGAACCGCAGGCGCGTGAGCAGTACGGCGACGATCAGGTGAAAGTCTACAAATCGGCTTTTACCGCCATGTATACCGCAGTGACGCAGCATCGCCAGCCATGCCGTATGAAGCTGGTATGTGTGGGGCCGGAAGAGAAAATCGTCGGCGTGCACGGCATCGGTGTCGGGATGGATGAAATCCTGCAGGGCTTTGCGGTGGCGGTGAAGATGGGCGCGACCAAAAAAGACTTCGACAACACCGTGGCGATTCATCCAACGGCGGCAGAAGAGTTTGTTACTATGCGATAGCACGTAAGATCGTGATGTGCTTATGTCGCGCTGTTCATCAGGGTGAAAC
This sequence comes from Dickeya chrysanthemi NCPPB 402, assembly GCF_000406105.1. Lineage (NCBI taxonomy): Bacteria > Pseudomonadati > Pseudomonadota > Gammaproteobacteria > Enterobacterales > Pectobacteriaceae > Dickeya > Dickeya chrysanthemi. The sequence goes on from NZ_CM001974.1 coordinate 18,656, forward strand.
TATTTTCACCCTGAGCCATGCAGGTTAGGCAGAGTTCCTCAATGACTTGATGACTTTCATTCACCCTGAAATATCTTGTCTTATACCCGTTCACCAACATGACGTTTCTTCCTGCCGGGTAATTTCAGCCAAATTGTGGTGTGCGGTGATTATTGTTACAGCGGTTTATTATGATGAAACCGTTTGTCATTTTATGTCATAAAAAGGCATGTCGTGAAATAATCAGGTGGTTGTTTTTCAGGTATATCTGATTCAGGTCTATATGATGATGTTGTCATTATTATGACGTTTGGTTTTTTTAGTGATTTTCTGGTCAATGCGTTTTTTTCTTGTCAGTAAGTTCTTCATGTTAAAAATCATTTTTTATTTCTGGGAAGGTGAAGTAGGTGGCTAAGGTATATTGATAAAGCGCATTTTTAATAAGTGCATGGTGGTATTAATGAATTTCCTTTCTGTTGAATTTTCCTTTTTCTTTCTCGTTTTGTTTTTGATTTATTGGCTTTTTTCTCCCTGGATAAAAGTACAGAATCTTATTCTGCTTGTGACGGGTTATGGCCTTGTTCTGCTATCCAGCTGGCAGTCTTTGACCGTGCTGCTATTGTTTAGTACTTGTGTTTGTTTTCTTTTGAAGTTAGCGGCGCATACTGAGTTTAGAAAACTTTCTGTTTATTTGTTGATTTTTTTTACTGTTGTTTTCTTTATTATGTTTAAGTATTACTCAGGTTTGCGTGATGACTTGCAAATGCTACTGAGTGAGTATCATATTGCCGTCACGCTTCCTGTGCTTAATGTATTGCTTCCTATTGGTTTATCATTTTATATATTTAACGCCGTTAGCCTGATCGTGTCAGTTGCAAAAGGTGAGATAAAGCAAAGCAATGTTTTTAATACTTTGCTTTATCTTAACTTTTTCCCCACCTTTATTTCTGGTCCCATCAACCGGGCAGCCTGGCTGCTACCCCAGATAGAGACAAAACGTCCACGCCGGCTAACGGAGTGGACACGGGCGCTGTTTCTTATTGCGCTGGCGATAGCCAAGCTATTCTGTTTAAACGAATGGCTGGATGAAAACTATGTTTCATCTGTATTCATTGATCCCGAAAACTATACCGGCTGGCAATGCATATTGGCAACGTATGCATGGGCCTGGCAGATTTATTTCAACTTTTCTGGTTACACCAATTTGGTAACAGGGATTGCCATTTTACTTGGCTTTCAGATAGGCACGAATTTTTCACATCCTTATGTTGCTGATAATATAAAGGATTTTTGGCGAAGATGGCATGTAAGCCTCTCTTCGTTCATTCGTGATTATATCTATATCCCGTTAGGAGGGAGTCGTCAGGGATGGTGGCACACGCAGCTCAATATCTTCATTGCGATGGTATTGTCTGGTATCTGGCATGGCACCAGTATTACCTTTTTAATCTGGGGGGGAATACATGGTATTGGTTTGATTACCTATAACTTCTGGATTAAGTATCGGCAGAATAAAGAAATAATTCCGATACCTGGATGTCTTGCACGGTTATTCACCTTTCATTTTGTTTGTCTGGCCTGGATTTTCTTTAAGGCTGGCAGTGTGCATGATGCGTTGTACATTTTGGAAGCAATCTCCAGAGCGGATTCAGCACAGTTGACGGTAAACGATATATGGGGAATTTCTGGTTTCATTGTTTTATTGCTTCTCTATCCATCGTTAATAACGCTGCGTGAAAATATTGCTACTACGTTGAGACGTCTCGAATGGTATATGGTGCCTTTCGTGATTTTTTCATTTTTAGCCGTGGTTTTCTTTTTTGCGCCTGCTGGCGTGCCGGGGTTTATCTATGCAAACTTCTGAATACCGCACCATGTTGGCTCATGTCTTTAAGAGCCTGCTTGTGATACTGAGCTGTATGGTTGGGTTGATATGGTTGGATCAGCAATCAATCAATAGTTATTGGGAGCTCCATTTTCATACTAAAAGTCCGTGGGATGGCATCACCAGCCCGTCATGGGTATTCGGTGATCGCCTGATGGAAGCCTCACAGGCAGCCAAAGATTCATTTGTAGAGAGCCTGACATCCGTTCCCGAAGGTCACGCACAGCAGCCGCCAGGTGATGGCGCGTCTGTCACACCTCGGCAGGCAGCAAGGCCAATCGCTCCCCGGGAAAAGCCGTTACCCTGCGCTGCCGTCAAAGCCCCCGCCACTCATGTTGACGGCAATTCAACCAACAGTGCCAGTACCAATATTAGGGATGACCATGTGGTATTGAACGCCGGGCAGGCGGTCCTTTTTATCGGTGATTCTATGATGGAGGGGGTGGCACCTCACGTCATTAAAATGTTACGCGACCGCTATAGTGTGGCGGGTATTGATTTAAGTAAACGTAGCACTGGCCTGACGTACCCTCATTTTTTTAACTGGCCGTTAATATTGAGCCGTGAATTGGAAAAAAGGCAGGATATTGGCGTGCTGGTGGTGTTTTTAGGGTCAAACGACCCTTGGGATATGCCGTCTGGTAATGGTAAGAATTTCCTAAAGTTTGAGTCGCCGGCATGGGAGAGTGCGTATCGTGACCGTATCCGCTCTATACTGCATTCAGCTCGTGAAAAGCGGATTTCCGTCATATGGATTTCTCCCCCGAATGTGGAGAATAAGAAGCTCAATCATGGGATTAATTATATTAATGATTTGTTTGAGTCTGAAGTAAAAGCTGGCAATGAAATATCCATTCAGGTGAATGAGATTTTTGGCTATCAGAGAGGTATCTATTCTCCTGATATGGAACAGAATAAAGCGAAAGTGCGTATTCGCACTAATGATGGTGTTCATTTCTCGCTGACGGGACAAAAAATGATTGCCGAACGTGTTTTTTCGAAAATAAATGTGAAGCCCTCATTGAATGAGATAAATCATTAGAATGACAGATAAGGTAATGGATAAAAAAAGGTATTTAATGATGATGACGCTCTGTCTGATTCAGCTCACATCCTGTAGCCGGGAAAATAATAATGTTCCTCAAACCACTACATTTCCAATGGGCGGAGAGAATGGGATTCAGTTAATCGATTATGGCGATCCGGGGTTGCAGCGGCTTAAACGTAAATTGAACCATAGCGATAAAGAAAAGATTCACATCCTGCAATTGGGGGATTCGCATACCGCATCGGATTTTTTTTCCGGGCAACTGCGTCGTCATTTTAAACAGCAGTATGGAGACGGCGGCGTTGGTTTTATTAGTCCTTTGGCAATATCGGGTAACCGGTTTGATAACGTCTTGTTCTCAAATGCTAGCGGCTGGGACATGGTAACCAGCCGAAAAACCACGAATGCTGGATTTACATTAGGCGGCAATATCGCCACGCCGCGTCGGGACAATAATGACGCAGAGTTGGTTGTACGTGACACTGACCCGGCTTTTTTAATGCAAGCGCTGTACCGTAATCAGGCGAACGGGAAGATACAGATCCAGCATCAGACGGTTGTGCTGCCATGCAGCCAGTCCCGCTGGGTATTGAGCCAGCCAGTGACTGTCCAGTCGCCCGTCAGGTATTCGCTGGCGCCTTCGGGAGGGAGCCAACTGGCCGGATGGCTGCTGTCATCCAGTCACCGTGGCGGCGTCATGTTGAGTGCGCTTGGTATCAATGGCGCTCGGGTTTCCATGCTGGATAAATGGCGCGATAACTGGTTATCCACGTTACAAATGCTGAAGCCGGACATGGTAGTCATGGCGTACGGTACGAACGAAGCCTTTGACCAACAACTTGATATTCAACGTTATCAGCAAAATTATAGCGAATATGTGCAGGCTATCAGGCGAGTGTTGCCGGAAGCGGTCATTCTGCTGGTTGGCCCCGGTAGCAGTATCAGCAATAAAAATGGCGCATCTTGTCGGCAGCACCAGCCGGTTTTGCTAAAACCGGTTATTCAGGCCCAGCGAGAGGTCGCCCAATCCTATCACACGCTGTTTTGGAGCTGGTTTGATTACATGGGGGGAGACTGTGCCATTGAACGCTGGCAACAACAGGGAATTGCACGCCCCGACTTGATTCATCTGACCCAGCAAGGGTACCAGCGTAGTGCTGACGCGCTATGGCGGCAGTTTGTGGCATTACTGAATGCAACTCAGGAATAGCGGTATAGCTGTTCGCCGGATGGCTACCATTAGACTGCTGCCTTACCCGCCCTGATAACGCCCCGGTTTATGCCAGTTCATCAGCATGGCGTTCATCGCCAGTGCGCTCGGCTCCGATGTTCAACCGTTTGTGCGCAAGCATTCGCCGCTGCGCCAGTTAGATCTGCTGATTGTGGGTACGCTGGTGGAAGTGATGAATACCGAAGGCCTGATGCTGCAACTGGAAAGCGGACGCGAACAAACCGTGGATTGCCTGATCTGGGCGATTGGACGTGAACCGGCGAACGATAGTATAAATCTGGATGCGGCGGGCTTGGCGCACAACAGCAAAGGCTACACATGGTGGATAAATTCCAGAACACCACGGTACCGTGACAACACCGGCACCGTTGAGCTGACACCGGTCGCCGTGGTGTTGTAAGCACACCTATTTTAGTTCCACGCACTTTTTGAGGTTTCCGGGTTTTCAGCCATCAATCTGTATTCTTCCGGCGTGAGGTTATTCAGGGATTCATGAGGACGCTCGCAGTTATATTCGTTCAGCCAGCGCTCCATTATTTCCCGGACTTCATTCAGTGTTTTGAACAAATAAAAATCCAGTATTTCTACCCGGTACGTTCGGTTGAACTGTTCGATAGAGGCATTCTGTGTGGGTTTTCCCTGCTTGATAAATTCCAGCGTGACACTATGCTCTTCTGCCTACCGCGTCAGAGTCAACGATATCAGTTCCAGTCCATGCTCAGTTTTAGTGGATAACCACGGCTTGCCTCCATTCATTCTGCTCAGCTCTCGGACTACTTGTTGTATCGGGATATTCTGGTCGATTTCTATCACCAGAACTTCTCGGTTAAAGTCATCCACTACATTGAAGGTACGAAAACATCTGCCACATATCAGCGCATCATGCATAAAATCGACTGGCCAGCTTTGGTACAGCTGTTTCTGAGTCACCAGCGGAGCTGGATTGCGTACCGGCAGTCTGAGGCGAAAATTCAGTTTCAGCAGGCAGTAAAATAGTTCCGTGCATTTGGAAAACTACGCCGCTTCAAACCATCACTAAATCGGTCAAAATCTTCAACACCATTGCGTGAACCCAGTTCAATTGATAGCGTATAGTTTAATCGGCTGTTGTCTCTAAACATAACCCAGTTCAACTGAGCTAGTTGTCCAATCAATTAGAAAGAAAAATCAATGCTAAAACAAGTATTTGAGAAAGAGCAGCTTGCTAAAATACTTACTCCATCGGATGTACAAAAATGGAGACTGCTATCTGCTCATGGGAATATAGAAGCAGCAATAACTAGCATCGCGAATGACTGGAAACAATGCAAGCTAATATTATCACCGCTTGAGCAAAAAATAGTAAAGCGAAAACCAGTATTTAGCCCTTCCACAGTAGCGGACGAGCTTTCAATCAGGCTGCTCGACAGATTTATTCGACGAGTTTATAAAGTTAGGCAATCGGATCGCAATAGGATTGTTAGGCAGTTGGTATCACTTCTAAAGGACTCTGGGAAGTACCATGTTCTTAGGTTAGACATCAAAGATTGCTATGAAAGTATCATATTCCATAGAATGATAGGCAAACTTGAAGATGATCTAATTTTAGCTCCAGAATGTATCAAGTTACTTAATCAGATTCATAATGATCTCCAGAATAATTACCATGTACATGGTCTACCTAGAGGCTTATCCATCAGCCCTACACTGGCAGAGCTATATTTAGAATCTTTAGATAAAAAAATCGCATCCCATCCGAAAGTAATTTATAGTGCCAGATATGTGGACGACATAATAATTCTAGTCCCTCAAGGAAAGGAAAGTGATGTAGAAAGTTACATTAAGGCCATTGCTAATGAAATGGGCTTGGATATGAACGACACACCCGGAAAATATTATAGCGCTCTGTCAGCTACGGCAAATTTCGACTACTTAGGATACTCGATTAAAGTTCATTCCATAACAAATAAGCCGAATCGCGTAACTGTTACAATATCAAACTCAAAATTGGACAGGATAAAGTTTCGTATAATAAAGAGTTTTTGTGATCACAAGAAGCAAAACAATATAGAACTTCTAAAAAGAAGACTTGAATATCTCTCAATGCTAAAAGTCGTAAAAAAAGGAAGGAATGGCGATTTATTAGCAGGCATCGCTCACAACTATCAATATGTTACTGATAGCTTTGAATGCCTAAAAGCCATTGACGGTTTTCTTTGCCATCAACTGAGCTCCCCTCGTTTTGGGCTTGGTGTTCACGAATTAAATAGACTTAGACATATCTCTGTCTATGGTAATGTAAGAAAAAAGAAGATTGGAAAATTCAGCAGAAGTAAAACCATTAAAATTATGCGGGTGTGGGAAGATGTCTAATATAATTAAGGTTGATACAAGTGATAGTCTACGCACGTTACTAACAGATGTTCTACCTTATGAATTACCTTTATGGCTTTCTAACTTCACAATGTACCATAGATTCAAGACCAAGAGCCATTTAAATGCCTACGAGAACATTTCCGGGCTAAATTTTAAAAATAATAGTGGTTTTTATATACCCTTGGATTATTATATAAGCCGAGGTGGAAATAAGACACCAAGAACTATATCGATAATGCATCCAGTAGCTCAATTGCGTGTTTGCAATTTTTATCATGAATATGATGAATTGATTGAGTACCATTGTACAAAGTCTAGATTTTCATTAAGACATCCATATCGAAAATCTACTAAGTTTTATGGTAAGGCTCAAGAGGGGTCTAAGCTATCTGATGGCGTAGAAAGTTCAGATGAAGAAAGAATTGTTTCTAGCTCTTATTTCAAGTATAAAAAATATCCTTTTCTATATCGTTTCTTTGAGTCTTATGAGTATCATCGATTGGAAAAGCAGTTCCATAGTATGCTCCAGGTTGATGTCTCCAAGTGTTTCTCAAGCATATATACTCATTCAATTGGATGGGCAGTAAAAGACAAGCGTTTGGCGAAAGCTAAACCAAAAGGTAGTTTTGATGGTGACTTTGACGGCTTAATGCAGCTCACAAACTATCGTGAGACGAATGGAATAATTGTCGGACCAGAAGTAAGTCGAATTTTCGCAGAGATTATTCTGCAAAAAATAGATTTGAATCTCGTAGACAGAATGACAAAGAAGAAGTTCAAGGTTTCAAAAGACTATGAATTTAGACGCTATGTTGATGATTATTTCGTTTTTCATCGTTCTGAAGAAGTAAAGACGGCTTTTGTAAAAGCACTTGAGCTCAGTCTATTAGAGTATAAGATGTACTTGAATGAAGCGAAAACAACTATGGTGTCAAGGCCTTTTGCGACTGATATATCTTTAGCAAAAAATTCATTGAAACTCGTCGTTAATAAATTCTACTCGTCGCGCTACAAGCAAGAAGGGACCGACTCTGAGTCTATATCAGATTTGAAAAGGCCTGACTCTAAAGGTAATAAAGCCATTTCTGAAATCAAGATGGCTATTGCTAACCATAAGGTAGAATATAGTTCAATATCTAACTATTTAGTTAGTGCAATTACAAAAAAAACACTTGTATATCTATCAAAAATGCTCGAAATTAAAGACAAGGAAGAATATCATTTAAATTGGCTTTTAGTGGATTTGGATTTGTTGTTTTTTATTCACGCAATGGATATCCGTATAAGACCTACTGACAGAATTGGGAGGTTGATAAACGACATTCTTGAAAAAACAAATAACTGGCCAGAAAGCTACAAGGATGTTATTCATAAAAAGATTTTCGATCATGTAAAACAGGCGATGAATATCTTCATAAACCATTCAGAGGACATGGTTGGACTTGAAACACTAAATCTGTTGATTATTTTAACCATGCTTCCGTCAAAATATCAACTCCACGAGAGTAAAGTTAAAGAATATTTCGACTATCTGGATAGAAGCTCGGTCACAAATGATTTCTACTTTCGATGGGTAACGTGTATGTTATACATTGAAAGTAAGAGTGAATATAATCAATTGCGAGAAAATCTAATAAAGAAAGCTGAAGAGTACCTACTCGAAAATGATGATATGTTTATATCCTCTGAGTACTTTATGTTCTACTTTGACTACCTTGCATGTCCACATATCGATGAACAAGTGAGAAAGAAAATGATGAAAAAAGTTAAAGACATCACTTTAGATCATCAGCAGAATCCAGTAACATTCAATGTTGATGTACAAAGTAGAATAGCTCTTTTCAAGGACTTCATCGTTAGTTGGAGAGATCCAGAATACCTGAAGAGCAGCCTAGAGAAAAAGGAATACCTTTTCTCGTATGACTAGTTTATGTCGCCTGCCTCCGTATGCTTCTACACTTACTTAAACGGGTGCTATCTATTAGGGCTCACTCCGGTGAGAAGAGTACTCAGAACCTGCTTTTGTAAATGTACGGGCTTGGGGAAACCTTAGCTACACACACGATTGGGGGCGGGCGGCACCCAATAAGTATCGTTGAGGCACTGGTCGTGCACTCAGGCGATTAGACAATCCTTATTATTTAGATGGGCCAGTAGCGCCGATCAAATCGGCTCCAAAATCGCTTGGTGGTCTAGTAATCTTCCCCAATTGACCTGATAGCCTGGTTCAGATATACCAGATCTCAGCGTTTACTCTTTGTTGGCCCCCGGTCACCCGCCTTGATAACGCCCCGGTTTATGCCAGTTCATCAGCATTGCGTTCATCGCCAGTGCGCTGAGCGCCGACCACAGCAGCAGGTGAACGGGCATAGTGATCATCGACACGATAAACACCAGCACATCCAGCAGCATCTGGCTCTTGCCGGCATTGATGTTGAAGCGTTTATAGAGCCACAGCGTGACCACGCCGGTGCCGCCGACCGACGCGTTGTGGCGAGCCAGCGAAAGGATGCCCATACCGAGGAACGTGCCGCCCACCAGCGCGGAAAACAGCGGATGCACATAGTTGATGGTCAGCAAACCGGGCACCGCCTGGGTGGCGAGGCTCAGAGCAATGTTGACGATCAGTGTTTTCAGCGTAAACGCGCGCCCCATACTGAAATAGCAGAAAATCATGAACGGGATGTTGGTCAGGATAAACAGCACGCCGATCGACAGCGGAACAACGTAAGAAAGCAGTAGGGCGATGCCGGCAATTCCGCCGGTGATCATGCCTGAAAGTTTCAGCAGGTTCAGCCCGATTGCAATAAACATCACCCCCAGTATCAGGCCGTACACATCGTCTTTCAGCGTGTGGGCCAGCGCCAACTTCTGGCTGGTTTCCGCTGTATTGGGTAGTGCAGCAGAGTCTTTCAGCACGGTATTGCCCTCATCAATACGATGTCGTTCGGTTTAGTCATAAGTAATGCATATATCTGCGATTTTCATGACTTAAAATTCAATTATGGCGTTCAAGTTAACATTGATCATGGAGTGAGTTTTAACTAAAAGAAAAGCCGTTTATCGATTAGATTAGGGATTATCACTCGTAAGGACGGCATAAATAGAGATTGTCACCCATGAAGATCGACCGTATCGATGCGCAGATTTTGAATGAGCTACAACAGGATGCGCGGCTGAAAACCACCGAGCTGGCTGAACGGGTGTGCCTGTCGGCCACGCCCTGCACCCGGCGGCTGAAACAGCTGGAAGACGCCGGCATGATCGACCGGTATGTGACGCTGCTGGATCAGGAAAAAGCCGGGTTTCCGGTGAATGCGTACATATCACTGACGCTGGAACCCAAATCGGAAGCGACCTTTCGCAAGTTTGAACAACAGATCGCCACCTTTGACGAGGTGATGGAGTGTCATCTGATGTCCGGCAGCCACGACTTCATGCTGCGGGTCGTGGCTGCCAGCCTGTCTGATTTCGAGAAATTCCTGCAAAAGAAGCTGATCAAAATCGAAGGACTGCGTGATGTGCAGTCCTCGTTTTCACTGCGGCGACTGATTCACAAAACCGCGCTGCCGGTTAAAGCGACGGTGTGAGCTCAGGCGGCGAATTCACCGCTGGCGATGAGAAAATCGATCAACGCGGTCAGCGTTTTCAGGTCGTCGAAGGCGATGTTGTGAAACAGCGCGATGCGTAACTGATTGCGCCCCAGCGCCCGGTAACCTTCGATGCCGTGCGCCAGCCCTTGCTCGTCCAGATAGCGGGTCAGCTTGTCTACCGAAATGGAGTCCGCTACGTCGATGGCGGCGACGGTGGTGGAGCGACACGCCGGGTCGGCCACATAGGCGGACAAATAATCCCGGTCGCTGGCCCACTGATATAGCAGCTCGGCTTTCTCCGCCGCCTGACGTTCCACCTCGGCGAAGCCCAGCGCCTTCATGCGCTTGACCTGTTCGGCGAACAGAAACAGCGTTACCACCGCCGGCGTGTTGTAAGTCTGCTGCTGCTCGCTGTTGCTCAGCGCCAGCCGCCAGTCGGCGAACGCCGGAATATAGCGGTTGGGATCGGCGGCGATCTCGGTGATCCGCGCTTTGGCTCGCGGCGACAAAATAGCGACAAACAATCCGCCTTCGCTGGCGAACACCTTTTGCGGCGAGAAGAAGAACACATCCACGCGGGACAGGTCGCAGGCGATTTGCCCTGCGCCGCTGGTGGCGTCTACCGCCAGCAGGCAATCCTCGCCGACCTCGGGCAAACGGGTGTTCATCACCCCGGTAGAGGTTTCGTTCAGCGTGCAGGCCACCACGTCCGCGCCCTCCGTCGCAAAAGTCATGTTTGCCTGGCCGTATTCCGCCGCGATGTTATCCGCCTGGATCCACGGAATCCGGCGCGAGGCTTTAAACCACTTCTCCGAGAACTCGCCGCAGGTGTGGTGGACGATGCGCTTTCTGACCAGCCCGAGGCCGACCATGTCGAACAGCACGGTGGCGCCGCCGTTGCCCAGCACGATGCTGTAGTCGTCCGGCACCGACAGGTAATCTCGCAGGCCCTGCTGAATCTCGCGGCACAGTGCGCGCACCGGCTCTTTGCGGTGACTGGTGCCCAGCAAATGTGGCCCTTTATCTTTCAGGCGGGTCAGGTCATCAAGCTGAATCAGCGACGGGCCGCAGCCAAAACGCGGGTCGGCCGGAATCAGTGCTTCAGGAAGGGTTATCGCCACACGTCTCTCCTTTGGTTCTGTGTTGTTTTCATGATCGTGTTTGCATGATGTTGTTTTCATGAGAATACGCAGGATGGAAGAAAAGCGGTACGACTATTTCAGCCTGCTGACGTTGATGCAAATAACCGGATTCGGCATCGGCATATTGCTGATGGTGCAGGGGTGGGTTTATCGTTGTCATCGGCGTTGTTAAGGTGGGCGGTCTGGTGGGATGATAAAACCCCATCATGATTAGAAGGAGTAAGTTGTGTCAGCTCAATGGGAGAAAGAGAACTATCAGGTGTCGACCGATCCGCAGCGGCTTGACCTGGACATCATTCATCGCTACCTCGCTACCTCCAGTTGGGCGGAGGGCATCGACCGGGAAACCGTTGCGCTGTCTATCGCCAACAGCTTGTGTTTTGGTTTATACCATCAGGCGCGCCAGATTGGTTTTGCTCGCATGGTGACGGATTTCGCGACCTTCGGCTATCTGTGCGATGTGTTTGTATTGCCCGCCTATCAGGGCGCCGGGTTGGGCCGTTTTCTGGTGGAATGCACGGTAAACCACCCACGATTGCAGCGCCTGCGTCGCCAGTTGCTGCTGACTTCTACCGCGCCGTGGCTATACCAGAAGGTCGGATACGAGCCAATCAACCGGCAGGATTACACCTGGACGTTTCTCCGCAAGGATATCTACATCTAGGGCACACATAGCGCGGATACCCTTCACACCGGGTCATGATTGGATTTCAGCGTTATTCCGAAGCTATCAGGTTAGCCTTCATTTTCTGCAATACCTGTGCGAACTGACGACGCTCTTCCGGCGTTACGTCGACAAATGCACGTTGCAGCAGTTTGGTGCGCGCCTGCGCGAAACGACGATGTGTGTCCTCGCCTTTTTTCGTCAGCGACACCACCTGTGCCCGGCGATCGGTTGGTGAAGGCTCTCGGGTGATCAACCCCAGCGTTTCCAGCTCTTTCAGCAGACGGGCAATCTGCGCTTTATCCCGCCCCACATACTGCGCCAGAAAATGCTGGCTCTGGCCAGGGTGATGAGCAATCAATCCCAACGTACGCGCCTGAAACGGGGCGAGGCCGGCCTGCGTCAATGCGTCGCTCTCCTGTAGCCGTTGCTTAACGCCGTGGATCACTTCTCCCAGCAACTCAAAAGTTTGGGTATCAAGAGTGTCATGCATTAATTTGTTGACCTCATCAACTATTTGGATTATATGGTTGATAATATCAACCATATGGCGACACCTGGCCGCCCATTCAATCGCACCGTTCTACCGCAAGGATAAAACCATGCCTTATCGCTATCGTATCACGCTGGAAAATCTCACCGATAATCGCGACGAAACGCCGCAAAATCACGTATTGACGTTTGACGTCACCAATCATGACGATATTCTGGAAATTATTGAGAAAGTTCGGTTAAAAGGGATCTTGCCGGACTCGGAAGTTGCCGCGTTCTGCACCGGGCTGAAGTTGTTTAGCGAGGTCATGATGACCCACCGCAAAGAGGACCTGTTCCGGGACCTGGCACCTGCATTTCGGGACTTTATGCTGCGGCTGAAACGGGGGGAGACGGCCTGATTTATTGTGTTACGTTTCCCCGACGGCATGGACTGCCAGTGAAGATGAGTGAGATTCGGGCGTGCTTGCCGTTAGCGGTGCACGGCTTTCTCCGTGTGCTCAAGTACGCATGATGATATTTCAATGGGAGAACGTAATTTATGCATCAGTATGCGCTGGTAGGTGACGTCGGTGGCACCAACGCACGTCTTGCGCTGTGTGAACTGGCGAATGGGAAGTTGTCGCACAGCAAACAGTACGCGGTTCAGCAGCATGACAGTCTGGAAGAGGCGATTCGTCTGTTTCTGGCGGAACACGCGGAGCTCACCATCAAAGAAGCTTGTATTGCCATCGCCTGCCCGGTGACCGACGACTGGGTGGAGATGACTAATCATCACTGGGCATTTTCGATTGCCGCCATGCGGCAGAGCCTGGGGTTTGAACGCCTGGCGGTGATCAACGACTTTACCGCCGTCAGCATGGCGATTCCGGTGCTGACGCCGGAGGATGTGATTCAACTGGGTGGCGCAGCGCCCGTCGCGGGCAAGCCGGTGGCGGTATACGGTGCCGGAACCGGGCTTGGCGTGGCGCACCTGTTGCCGGTGGATGGGAAATGGCTCAGCCTGCCGGGCGAAGGCGGTCACGTCGATTTTGCGCCGAATAGCGAAGAAGAGGACATCCTGTTGCAGGTGTTGCGTCAGGAACTGGGGCATGTCTCCGCCGAGCGCGTACTGTCCGGACCGGGGCTGGTGAATATTTATCGGGCGATCGTTAAAGCGGACGACCGGGTGCCGGAAGCGCTGACGCCGCAGGTGGTGTCCGAACGGGCGCTGGCGCACAGCGATGTGGACTGTCTGCGAGCGTTGTCGCTGTTTTGCGTGCTGATGGGGCGCTTTGGCGGCAATCTGGCGCTGACGCTCGGCACCTTCGGCGGCGTTTACATCGCCGGCGGCATCGTACCGCGTTTCCTGGAATTCTTCCGCAACTCCGGTTTTCGCAGCGCCTTTGAAGACAAAGGCCGCTTCCGTGATTATCTGGCCGACATTCCGGTGTTCATGATTTCTCACCCGCAGCCAGGGCTGTTGGGCGCCGGCGCGTATCTGCGTCAGGCATTGGGCCAGACGCTGTAAGCCACGCTCGTCAGCGGCCGGTAACCTTGCGGGTTACCGGACTGTCTATACGTTCTTCAGCCTTGTCGGTCAGCATCGGCGGCCAGGCCGTGTATTGGCTGGATCGGAAAACGGCCCGCCAGACTGACAGGCTGCCCGATGGAACAACAATCACTTACCGTGGCGGCCAGAACGGTTCGCCTAGCGTCAGCATCAGCCGGTTGGCCCAGGCGAAAAACGCAGTGGACTGAATCAGGTCGAGAAGCTCCAACGTGTCCAGCCCCTGTTCGCGCAGTCGCGCCAGATCCTGCGCGTTGACTTGCGACGGCGTGGTGGACAGCAGGGCGACGAAGGTGATGATCGCCTGCCAGCGCGCGTGCTGCCCGGCGGCGAGATCGCCGCCCGGCGTTACGTCGAGCAGGCGTTGTACCGCGTCGTCTTGTTTCGATAGCTGGCTGGCCTTGCGGGCATGCACCGAGGCGCAATAAATACAGCCATTGACCTTGCTGACCACTGCTGCGGCCAGCTCCCGGTCTTTGCGCGGCAGGCCACCAGCGGTATAGAAAATCCCCTTATCGGTGAGGGTACGTTGCTCCAGCACCGACAGGTTGCGACCCAGCAGGCGGAAATAGTCGGAATCAGTATGGCCGAAGCGCGCCAGAATCGCCTGTTCGTCGGTGGTGAATTCCGCCAGCGGTTTGGCGGGGATCCAGGGTTCCCAACCCAGTTCGTTCTGCGTAAACGCCTCTGGGGCGGTTTTGCCGCTGTGAGTCAGCGACTGGGTGTGCCAGCGACCGGCAACGGCGGCAGGCGCAGCGGGCGCCGGCTCTTCGGCGTGACCGGCCAGCAGCCGGTAGCCTTGCAACAACCGGCTTTGAAAACTGACAAACGCCACCAGTTGCGACAGGGTGACGATATCATCCACCGCCCAACCCGCCTGTTGCAATGTTTGCAACTGTTCTGGCTGCGCCGCCACCGGCTGGTAGGTCAGGCGTTCGGCATGTTCCAGCGCCCGGTCCAGCGCCGCACCGGGTGTCGGGGCCGAAAAATCCGCTAGCCGCTGGGCGTAAAACTGCTGTAATCGTGCATTTTGATGCCAGCTGCTGACCTTTTCGGCGATGAAAAAGCGCAGCGCCAGCGGCAGAGCGTCGCCCGTCGTCTGGCTAAACAGCGCGTCATAGCTGCCTTGCGTATGCCGGGTGGCGGCATCACGCGTCGCTCTGGCCTGCGCCAGCGGCGAATCCGCGGCGATCTCCGCCAGCGTATCCAAAATATCGGATGTTGAATGCGTCATGCGACCTCCTGCCCGATCGGGTTGGTTTGTTTATCTTTAGCGGGCGACCAGCCCAGCGCGGGTGCGACCCGGGTAGTGATCAGCTCCAGCGAACGCAGAATATGGGCGTGCGGCGGGTCGATGGAATGCACCTGAAACGCCAGATCGGTGGTGCGCGCCAGCGAACTGTCGGCTTGCAACGAGGCGATGACGTCGTCCGGCGTACCGACATGGCTGTCAAACGACGCGATCAGCTCTTCCACCGAACCGTTACGCGCCGGACGACCCAACTGGGCCAGCCGAGCGGCGGAACGTTGCAGTCCGGTTTGCGCCAGTTGCAACGCCAGCGCCCGATCGTCGGCGACGAATACGCTGCGCGAGCCCATGATGCGTGGCGCGACGCCGGGCGGCAGCGCGTCCAGATAGGCGTCGATCATCGGGTTTTGCAGGTCGGCCAGCGTGGCGTCGGGGACGCCGTCCGGGCGCGGTTGGGTGCGGGACAGCATCAGCCCGTCGCCCGCCTGACCGGCGCGGATGGCGCCTTCTATTGAGAAGGTGGCCTGCCACACGCGGTGGTTGAGGTGCGGTGCGGCCGGGTAAAGCTGGTTGTCGTCCGAGCTCAGCGGTTCCCCCGCCCAGGCGGCGCGTACCTGCGCCAGATAGCGGCCCAGAATCTCGCCGCGCTGTTCGCTGTTGTGGCCGAAGGCGGCGAACGACGATGGCGTACCGCCGGAACCGATGCCCACCTCCAACCGGCCGTTGCTGAGCAGGTCGAGTACGGCGGTGTCTTCCGCCACCCGCAGCGGTTGTTCCATCGGCAGGGTAATCACCCCGGTGCCAAGTCGGATGCGCCGGGTCTGTGCGGCGACCTGCGCCAGAAACACCAGCGGCGACGGCAGGCCGCCTTCATCGGCGTGAAAGTGATGCTGCGCCACCCAGGCGCTGTCGAAGCCCAGTTGTTCCGCTTTGATGATCTGCTCGGCGGCCAGCCGGTAACGCTGCCCGGCGGGCACGTCATCTAACAGTCGGGTGAAAAACCCCAGACGTTTTTGAGTCATGATTAAATCCTTGGTTGAGGCTGTGTCCCTTAAGAGACGTGGTGCTGGCCGGGAATCGCGTCGATCAGCTCCCGGGTATAGCGCTCGGCCGGCTGGGCGAAGATTTGCTCGACCGGCCCGGATTCCACCTGTTTGCCGTGATACAGCACGGAAACGGTATCGGCTATTTGCCGCACCACGGCGAGATCGTGGGAAATAAACAGATAGGTCAGCCTCAGTGAGGCTTGCAGTTCCTCCAGCAAACGCAGTATCTGGGCTTGCACCGTGACATCCAGCGCCGAGACGGCTTCGTCCAGCACCAGCACTTTCGGCTCCAGCACCAGCGCTCGGGCGATGGCAACCCGCTGGCGCTGGCCGCCGGACAGTTCAAGCGGGCGGCGTTGCAGCAGCGAGGCGGGCAGCGCCACCCGTTCGAACATCTCATGCACCCGGTTGGTCCGCTCTGGCCGGGAGTGACGATTAAAATTGCGCAGCGGCTCTTCCACGATGTCGAACAGCCGCTGCGACGGGTCGAGCGAGCTAAACGGATTCTGATAAACCAACTGGATGGTCTGGCGGAACTGGCGCAGCGCTTCGCCGCGCAGCCGGGTGATGTCGGTGCCGTCGATCAAGATGCGGCCGGCGGTCGGGCGCTGGAAGCCAAGAATCATGCGCGCGGTGGTGGTCTTGCCGGAGCCGGACTCGCCGACAATAGCGTGGGTGGTGCCGGGCGCCACGCTGAACGATACCCGGTCCACCGCCCGGAATGGCGCTTTCCGGTTGCCCGCCAGCGGGAATTCCTGCACCAGTTGTTCCACCTGTACAATCGGTTGAGCGAGCGCGGCGGGTTGACCGTCGGCGCGTGATGGACGTCGGGCCGGGGCCAGCGACGGGATGTTCGCCAGCAGGGTGCGAGCGTACTGGCTTTGCGGCGCGTTCAGTACCTGCCGGGTTGGTCCCTGTTCCTGAATATAGCCTTTCTGAAACACCAGCAGGCGGTCGGCGCGCTCGGCGGCCACCCCCAGATCGTGGGTGACGAACAGAATGGCGGTGCCGTTTTCCCGGCGCAGTTCGTCCAGCAGATCGAGAATGCGTTTTTGCACCGTGACGTCCAGCGCGCTGGTCGGTTCGTCGGCGATGATCAGCGCCGGTTTCAGCGCGATGGCGATGGCGATCAGCACCCGCTGTTTCATGCCGCCGGAGAGCTCGTGCGGGTACTGGCTGGCGCGCAGTTCCGGCTCGGTCAGCCCGACGCGTGTCAGCAATGCCAGCGTTTGCCGGCGCAGGCTGTGGCGATCGCTTTTCTGGTGCAGGCGTAGAATTTCATCCACCTGCTCGCCGATGGTTTTCACCGGGTTGAGTGAGCTGCCGGGGTCCTGCGGCACCAGGCTGACCACGCTGCCGCGAATACTGTCCAGCCGTGGTTGCGACCAGCGGCTGATATCAGTGCCGTTAAGGCGGATCGCGCCGCGCGCCAGGCGGCCGTTGTTCGCCAGCAGACCGATCACCGCCTGCGCGGTGGTGGTTTTGCCGGAGCCGGATTCGCCCACCAGCGCCACCACTTCACCGGGCTGGATGGTGAAGGACACGCCTTCCACCACCGTGCGTTCGCCGTCGTCGCCGCGATAGGCGATGGCGACGTCTTCCAGTTCCAGCACCGGTGCTGTCGCACTGCTTTGTAAACCCAGCGGCAGGCTCATCGCGTTGGTCTCCGGATCGACTGGCTGATGCGGTTGGTCGCCAGCACCACGGCGACCACCAGCAGGCCGGGGAAGGTGGTCAGCCACCAGGCGGTGGCCAGATAGTTGCGGCCTTCGGCGATCAACAACCCCCATTCCGGCGTTGGCGGCGGCGCGCCATAGCCGAGGAAGCTCAGGGTAGCGATCGCCAGAATCGCGCTGCCGAACTGTAACGCGGCAAACGCCAGCACGCTGGTGAGCGAGTTGGGCAGAATGTGGCGCCACAGCACGCCCCAAAAAGTGCCGCCGCTGCCAAACGCTGCTTCAACGTAATCGCTGCGGCGCACGCGCAGCACTTCCGCGTGCACCAGTCGGGTGAAGTTAGCCACCGAGGTTACGCCCACCGCGATAGCGGCGTTCAGGTTGCCGAACCCCAGCAGGATGATGACGCTCAGTGCCAGCAACAGGCCGGGAATGGCCAGCAGCACATCGACGGTACGCATCACCAGCGTATCCAGCCGGCCGCCCGCCGCGCCCGCCAGCAGCCCCAGCAGGCTGCCGAACACCAGACCCAGCGACACGGCGATCACCGCGCCGGACAGCGAATGCGTCGAACCGTAGACGATGCGGGTGTAGAGGTCGCGCCCCAGTTGGTCGGTGCCGAGCAGATAGCCGCCGCCCGGCGCCAGACGCTGCGCACCCGGTACGCCCTCAATCGGCGACGCGTGGGTAAACAGGCCGGGGAACAGCGCCCATAGCACCACCGTCAGCAGCACCAGCCAGGCGAGCACCAGACCGGGTTGTGCGGCATAACGGCGCAAGCGCGGCGTCTTACGCAGCAGCGGAAAAGCGATTTTTTCCAGTTGAATACTCGCCATATCATACCTCCGGGGCGGTTTTCAGACGCGGATCAAGCCACGGGTAGAGCAGGTCGACCAACAGGTTGACCGCCACGAACGCCGTCGCGGAAACCAGCACGATGGCCTGCAACACGCTGGCGTCCTGGGTGTTGACTGCTTCCTGCGTTAACTGGCCCAGCCCGCTGCGGCCGAACACGGTTTCGGTAATCAGCGCGCCGGCGATCAGTTCGCCCAGCAACAGGCCTGCCAGCGTTAGCGCCGGCAGCATGGCGTTGCGCGCCACATGGCGCCACAGCACGCCGCGGCGGCTCAACCCTTTGGCGCGTGCCACCGCCACGAACGGCTGCGCCAGTACCTGATCGATGCTGCGCATCAGCACCTGAGCGATGGGCGCCGCAATCGGCACCGAAAGCGTCAGCACCGGCAGAACCAGCCCTTCCCACTCGCCGGGGTTGATCACCGAAATCCAGCCCAGCCGGAAGGAAAACACCTGAATCAGCACAATGCCGAGCCAGAAGGTGGGAATGGAAATCAGCAGCGACGGCACCGACTGAAATAGCTGGCGCAGCCAGGCGAATGAAGCCAGCGCCGAGAGAAACGCCAGCGCGAACGCCAGCAGTAGCGCCACGCTAAACCCCAGCACCGCCAGTAGCAATGTCGGCGGCAAATTGGTCGCCAGCAGGTCGCTGACCGGTAACCCGGCCTGCAACGACAGCCCGAAGTCGCCGTGCAGCAGGCGCGACAGCGACGCGGCGTACTGGGTCAGCAACGGCACATCGGCGCCGTAGGCCAGCCGCAGTTCAGCTATCTGGCCGGCGCTTAACCCCAGTTCCGGACTCATGAATTTGATCAGTACCGCGTCGCCCGGCAGCGCCTGTAGCAGGATGAACGACAGAGTAAATGCCGCCCACAGCACCAGCAGCGCCTGCCCTAGGCGTGTCGCCAGATAGGTTATCCGCACGTTTTGCCCTCCGTCGTCGATTCGCCCGGTTACTTGTCCAACCAGGTGTTGTAGAAACTGGGGCGGCCCACGGCTTCAAAGCCGATCCCTTTGGTGGCGGCGCGCCCGGCGAACACCTGCGGTTCTTCAAAAATCGGAATCACATACGCCTGATCGATCAGGTAGTTCTGTACTTCGCCCACCAGCGCCAGCCGTTTGCTGCGATCGGTAGCGGAAGCGATGCCGTCCAGCAGCGTGTTGAGGTGTGCGTCTTCAAAGGTTTTCACCTTGTCGCTGGCGCCGCCTTTTTGCAGCAGCACGTTGCGCAGCGTCGGGTAGTACTGGCTTTTCAGCACATCCGGGTCGGCGCGTCCTACCATGCCCGGCGACACACCGGTTTTCAGCGGGTCAAGACTGTCGAGGGTTTTGGTGCCCGCGTCGCCCGCCAGTACGTTCAGTTTCACGCCCACTTTGGCCCACTGTTGCGCCACCAGTTGCAGCATCTCCTTGTTCTGCGGCTGCGGCGGCGATTCGTAAGCGGTCAGCACCAGCGGCTGGCCGTCTTTCTGGCGGACGCCTTGCGCGCCGGTTTTCCAGCCCGCGTCGTCCAGCAGGCGGGCGGCGGCGGCCGGGTCGAACGTCAGCTTATCGGAGAGGTTGACGTAGCCGGCGGCGGTTTTCGCCAGCACCGATGTCGCCTGCGGGTAGTTATCGGAGTAGAGCGTCTGGATGATTTCTTTCGGGTTGGTGGCGTAACGCAGCGCCTGACGCACGCGGATATCCGCCACCAGCGGGTTATCCGGGCGGAAGTTGACGCTGTTATTCACGCCGCGAGTCGGTGCGGCGTAGATGCGGATGCCTTCGCTCTGCACCCGTTTTTCGTCATAGGCCTGAATCTGACGGATGAAGTCCGCCTGACCGGACACCAGCGCGCCGATGCGCACGCTGTCTTCCGGCGTCACCAGATAGGTGATGCTGTCCAGATAAGGGCGGCCCTGATGCGTGAATTTCACCGGCGCCCAGTGGTAATCCTTACGCGCTGTCAGTCTCAGTTCACGCCCCGGTTTCTCGCTGCTGACCACAAACGGGCCGGAGCCGATGATGCGAGTGGCGTCGCCCAACTGGTTGAAGTTGCGCGCCAGCGTGCTCAGCGATACCAGTCCGGAGCCGATGGCAGCGGTGCCTTGCAGAAAGCCGGGCGACGGTTTTTTGAAGTAGAACTTCACCGTCAGCGGGTCGATCACTTCGCTGCGCTGGTAGTTGTTGATCACTTCGGAAACCGGCTGGTTCAGTTCCTTGTTACCCAGCCCGTAAGTGTCGAAATTTTTGGCGACGGCGTTGGCGTCCAGCGGTGAGCCGTCAGAGAAGGTAACGCCGGGACGCAGTCTGAACGTGTATTCGGTGCTGTCGGCGTTGATAGTCCAGGATTCGGCGATCCAGGGTTCGATGTCCAGCGTTTCTGGGTTCTGATAAGTCAGCTTGTCGGTAATTTGGTTGAGGATGCCGCCATTAGGATAAAAACCGCCTGCCGGCGGATACAAATTGGTGTGTGGCTGTTGTTCAAGATAGATCAAGGTGCCGCCGATTTTAGGCGACGCGTCGGCGGCCAGCGCCTGTGCGCTATTCCCCAGTAGCGCCAATAAAACAAGCAGACCCATTCCCCGCTTCTGCCGAGCGTTCAAGAAACCAGACATGGTTTTTTCCTTTTAGTTATCAGAGTGATGCCAGCCATTGTGCAGGTGATGTCAGGGCTGGAAAAAGGCTGTTATACGAAAGGGATACTTCCACAGGCATGGCAAAACCACAAAGTACAAAACCGGCAATAAATATTTGCTTTTGGGGTAAGTAAAGGCGGACAGGCGAGAGGAGGATATGGCGATTTTTACTTCATCATGTGCGTGTTGCCGCACGCCAAGTGTTGGGGTGCGGCACCGAGTGTGGCGCGTCTGTTTCGGGGTGTCAGACGCCGCCTTCTTGTCGCGCCCGCTCCACCTCTTCGGCGAGAATAGCGACGCCTTGCTCGATTTTTTCCGGCTCCGGCACGTAGTTCATGCGCAGGCACTGGTGAGCGTGCGGCCATTCCTGTTCCAGACCGGGGAAGAAGTAATGGCCTGGCACCATTAGCACGCCGCGCTGTTTCAGCCGCTGGTACAGCGCCTCAGTGGTGATAGGCAGGTCTTTGAACCACAGCCACAGGAAAATCGCTCCTTCCGGTTTGTGGATCAGGCACACTTCCGGCGGCAGGTAACGACGAATAATGGCGATGGTCTGCTCCACCCGCTGGCGGTAGAACGGCCGCACTACGTCGTTGGACAACCGCAGCAGGTCGCCACGCTGAATCATCTCGTGCGCCAGTGCCGGGCCGATGGAACCGGGCGCCAGACTGACGATGCCGTTCATGTTGCCGAGTGCTTCGATAACGTGTTCCGATCCGATCACGATGCCGCAGCGCGAACCGGGCAAGCCGAGCTTGGACAGGCTCATGCACAGGATAATGTTCGGGTTCCACAGCGGCGTGGCGTCGCTGAAAATAATGCCGGGGAACGGTACGCCGTAGGCGTTGTCGATCACCAGCGGAATCTGATGTTCGCGGGCCAGCGCGTCCAGATGCAGCAGTTCCTCGTCGGTCAGTACGTTGCCGGTGGGGTTGGTGGGCCGCGAGACGCAAATCATGCCGATATCGTCGGTGATGCGCAGTTGCTCGAAGTCGACGTGGTATTTGAATTGCCCGGCGGGCAGTAGCTCGATCTGCGGGCGAACGGAGACGAACATGTCCTCATCCAGTCCGGAATCGGCATAACCGATGTATTCCGGCGCCAGCGGGAACAGTACCCGACGGCGTTGGCCGTCATCGGTTTGGCCGGCGAACAGATTAAACAGGTAGAAAAACGCGCTCTGGCTGCCGTTGGTCAGAGCAATATTCTGTGGTCCAATCTCCCAGCCGAACTGTTCGCGCAGCAGGCCGGAGAGTGAGTGCAGCAGTACATCTTTGCCTTGTGGGCCGTCGTAGTTGCACAGGGCATCGGTCAGTTTTCCTTGATCCAACAGGTCGCGACACAACTGCTGAAAGTAGTCGTCCATCGCCGGGATATGAGCCGGATTGCCGCCGCCCAGCATGATGGCACCGGGGGTGCGCAGCCCGTCGTTCAGGTCGTCCATCAGTTGGGTAATACCGGCATGGCGGGTAAATTTGTTGCCGAAACGGGAAAAGTTCATAGTTTGTCAATAAAGGGTGAAGCACAGGTAAACCGACACCTTAGCGTGCGTGCCGTGCCGGTGCAATCACGGCGGAAATACCATCACCTTGTTTTTAACTATATATTTTTGTTATGCCGGAGTATTACTCTAGAATATTGATTTGCCGCTTCAGCCTCTTCTTTCTGAAAGGCACAGAAAGCTGAACGCGCGTCAGCTTTTATCTGATCTTGATCGCGTTTTTTATGCAAAACCGTTAGCGATACTTAAATAGATTGTGATGAATCATGCAAATCTGATGTGAAAAAAAGGCCATTGGTTATCTGGTGATTGCAGTCACATTCTCCCGTCAGTTGGATTTGTAGTCTTTGAGCCTCACAGGCTTAATCAATTCAGCTAATAAGGACGAATGGGATGAAAAATGTACTGGCAATGAGTATCGCTTTGGCGCTGGTTTCCTGGCAGGCATCGGCTCAAACTTTCGTGCTGACGGACGTTGAAAGCAGCACCGAGAAAGGCAACTGGCAGATCAGCAGCGATGCGCTGAAGATCAAGGATCAGCGCTTCAGCATCGAGCAGAAAGTGCTGCACGGCGGGCGTCAGGAAGGCAGTAAAATTCTCACCATCACCAGTCCGAACGGGCTGCAAATTACCCTCAGCCCGACGCGCGGCATGGATTTACTGCATGTCACCGGCAAAAACATCCGACTGGGCTGGGATTCCCCGGTGGATGAGGTGGTCAACCCGAATACCATCACACTGGAAGGCCGCAACGGGGTGGGCTGGCTGGAAGGTTTCAATGAAATGATGGTGCGCTGCGGCTATGAGTGGACCGGCCATCCGGTCACCAGCGACGGCATGATTTACACCCTGCACGGCCGCGCCGGCAATACGCCGGCGTCAAAAGTGATGGTGGATGTCAGCGATAAAGCGCCGTACACCATCACGGTGCGCGGTTTGCTGAAGGAAAACAGTTTTAAGAAATCCAACCTCGAAACCTGGACTGAACTGCGTTACGTGCCGGGCAGTGAGTCGTTTACCATTCATGACGTGCTGACCAATAAGTCGGATTACGCGCGCGACTACCAGATTATCTATCACAGCAACTTCGGCACCCCGATTCTGGAAGAGGGCGCGCGTTTCCTGGCACCGGTAAAAGAGATTTCGCCGTTCAATGACTACGCCAAAGCCGGTCTGAAAAGCTGGCAAACCTATAAAGGGCCGACCAAAGGCTTCGACGAGATGGTGTTTAACATGACGCCGTACGCGGATAAAGACGGTAAGACGCTGGCCGCGCTGGTGAATCGCGCCGGCGACAAAGGGGTGTCCATCGCCTTTGATACCCATCAGTTGCCGCTGCTGACGCTGTGGAAAAACACTGATACCCTGAAACAGGGCTACGTCACCGGCATCGAGCCAGGCACCAGCTACGCCTACCCAGTCACCATTGAACGCCAGCAAGGGCGGGTGAAGAAACTGCAACCCGGCCAAAGCACCATTTTCGAGCTGACCTACAGTCTGTTAAGCAGCCCGGCGGCGGTACAACAAACCGAGCAGAAAGTGAAAGCGATTCAGGGCGACCGCACTACCACGCTGACTGAGAAACCGATCGCGGTAGAGTAATCACATTGCTCTTCGCGTGAGAATCCTCCTTCCTGATTTCGGGAAGGAGGATGCGTCAATTAGCGCGCTGAATTACTTCAGCACGTCCGGATTAACGCAGTTTTCTTTAACGTTGCCGCTCAGGGCGGCGATCAGGTTATCCACCGCGCAGGCCGCCATGTTGTAGCGGGTTTCATGGGTGGCCGAGCCGATGTGCGGCAGCGCGACCACATTGGGCAACTTCAGCAGCGGTGAGTCCACCGATAGCGGCTCTTTCTCGAACACATCCAGACCGGCGGCGTGCAGAGTACCCTCAGTCAATGCCTCGATCAGCGCCTGTTCATCCACCACCGGGCCGCGACCGATGTTGATCAGAATGGCGCTGGATTTCATCTTCGCCAGTTGCGCTTTACCGATCAGGTGATGGGTTTCCGGCGTCAGCGGCAGGGTAATGCACAGAAAATCCGACTCCGCCAGCAGGGTATCGAGATCGCAGTGGCAGGCGTTGAAACGGGTGTCCGCCGCCTCATGACGTCGACGAGCGTGGTAGATAACCGGCATGCCGAAGCCAAAGTGCGCCCGTTGCGCCACCGCCAGACCGATGCGCCCCATCCCCAGAATGCCGATGGTTTTGTGGTGAACATCAATGCCGAACCACTCTTCACCGATGTTGCGCGTCCACTCACCGGCTTTCACCCGTTCGGCGGATTCCATCGCCCGGCGGGCAGTCATCAACATCAGCGTCAACACGGTATCCGCCACCGTTTCGGTTAGTACCGTTGGGGTATGCATCAGCAACGCTTTCTTCTCGTTCAGCGCAGCAAGGTCAATGTTGTCGTAACCCACCGACACGGTAGACACCGCCCGTAGTTTTGGCAGGTGAGACAGATAGTCCCGGCTGACGGTATGCCCGGCCCCGATCAACCCTTCGGTACGCGCCAATACCGGATGGTCGGCAGGCGGCAGGCCATCAAACATCGAGACGGTAAAGTGCTGTTCCAGCTTGTTGCGTAAATCGTCAGGGATGCTTTTGTAGAGAATCACTTCAGGTTTCATCAGTTCACTCCGGCTGATTAAGACGACGGTTGTGTTTAAACGCAGGTGATTCCGTTAGCTTTGCATATCGCGGCCAGGCTGTTGCCGTGCCATTGCCCAGAAAGATTTAGAGGGTTAAACCATCAGATATTGTTCGTGATTTCCTAACGGGGCACACTGCCTGCTTCAGGCATGATGGGCGACATGGACGGAGACTGCAAGTCAGGCGGCGCGCCCTCTGATGGGCCAGAAGGTGCGCTCCTGCTAAAAACCCTGGTATTGACTGGAATCAACAGCACGACAAATCAAAGATGAGAGGCACTCACCCCGGCGGGGTAAGTGTTATGTTATAAAGTATCACTTTTTGATGATAATGCAACCATATCGGGTACGTTGAGGCTGGGGCGTTTTCCCGTAACCCAACGCGAGTTCAGGAGAGAACGGAGGCGAGCAACGCCTGATCCTGCCAGTGCATGATCAATAAGCGTGACTGGGTTTCGTGCTGGTAATTTTCCTGCACGGCAGTAAATCCCTGTTTGCGGTAAAAGGCGCAGGCGCGATGGTTCTGTTGGTATACCTCCAGGCTGAGCATCGGAAAGCGGTGCTGAATATGTTGCATCAGCGCCGCACCGACCCCCTGACCATACAGGCTGTGGTGCACAAACAACGCGCCGATAAAGCGTTGATCCATCACGCTGATAAAACCGCCGATGCCCTGACTGCTCTCATAAACCCAGGTTTGCGAGTGGGGAATGTAGTGGCCGCGCACCAGCTCCTCGCTTTCCTGCCAATAGCGCGGCGCGATAAACGGGTGTGCCAGCGTGGTGCTTTCCCGCCATAGCCGTACCAGCGGCTCCAGGTCTTGCGGCCGGTAAGGTCGAATCATGACGCCTCCGGATGACGGCAACAGTCGGTAGTATGGTCGTTTACCAGCCCGGCGGCCTGCATAAAGGCATAGCAGATAGTGGAACCGATGAAGGTAAACCCGCGTTTTTTCAGCGCCCTGGACATGGCGTCCGACACCGTTGTTTTGGCGGGCACGTCGGTCAGCGACGTTGGGTGATTGATCACCGGCTGATGGTTGACGAAGGACCAGATAAAAGCGGCAAAGTCTTCCCCTTGTTGTTGCATCGTCAGCCAGGCGCGGGCATTGCGGATGATGGCCTCAATTTTCCCACGATGGCGGATGATGCCGGGGTCCAGCACCAGCCGGTTCACATCGTCATCGGTCATGGCCGCCACCCGGTGCGGATCAAATCCGTGGAAACAATGGCGGTAGTGCTCGCGTTTTTTCAGCACGGTTATCCACGACAGCCCGGCTTGCTGGCCTTCCAGACAAAGCAGTTCAAACAGCGCACGGCTATCGGTGCAGGGGTTTCCCCACTCGTTGTCGTGATAATCCTGATACAGCGTATCCTGCGTGACCCAACCACAGCGCGTCATCCTCTTCTCCTTCCCCCGGTTGTTATTACAGACGTTGTTATTACAGACGCCGTTATTACAAACATTGTTATCCGCCGGCATTGTTGGTATTGATGATGGCCGGTTTCAGCGCATCACCCGCCACCCGCGTGGTGTGGCGATCATCAGCCTAAGTGCGGTGCGATGCAACCCCGGCCAGACAGGGCTGTATGTAACATGACACCGGAATCAAATTAAAAAAACGACGATGAGTATCAGTAGCAGGGGACGATAATGGGGATTGAGTGGATGCTGGCCTATCTGGCGCTGGGCGCCGTGGTGGGATTTATGGCCGGGTTACTGGGGATTGGCGGCGGCGGCATCATGGTGCCGGTGTTGACGGCGTTGTTTGCCGGGCAGGGCGTGGAAACGGCGCATCTGGTGCATCTGGCGCTGGGGACCTCCATGGCGGCGATTGTGATCACCGCCATCTCCAGCCTGCGCACCCACCATCAACATCAGGCGGTGCTGTGGCCGGTGGTATGGCGCATCACACCGGCGATTCTGGTAGGGACCTTCGCCGCTACCTGGCTGGCGGCGCTGTTGCCGACTCGCGCGCTGGCGATTTTCTTTTCCTGCTTTATGGCCTATGTCTCGCTGCAAATGGTGCTGAACATCAAGCCCAAACCCAACCGACAGTTGCCGGGTGTGCCGGGCATGTCGCTGGCCGGGCTGACTATCGGCGGTATTTCCGCACTGGTGGCGATTGGCGGCGGCTCGCTCACCGTGCCGTTTCTGACCTGGTGCAACGTACGTATTCAGCAGGCGATCGGCACGTCGGCGGCGGTCGGCTTGCCGATTGCCCTCTCCGGCGCGCTGGGCTACATGATCAACGGCTGGTCCGCTACCGGCCTGCCTGCGTTCAGCGTCGGTTATGTTTCGTTGCCGGCGGTGGCGTTGATCTCGGCGGTCAGCTTCTTCACCGCGCCGGTGGGCGCGCGGCTGGCGCATCGCTTGCCGGTCGCCACCTTGAAAAAAGCGTTTGCCGGATTGTTGTTGCTGTTGAGCCTGAAAATGCTGCATACCGTGTTTGCGGGGTGATCGCGACGCGGGAACCGGAAGGAAAACCCGGCTACAGAGTTATGCGGCTTAAGTTGTTGCCGCATTCTGGCTGTATATCTTGCACTCAGAGGGTATACTGGCGGCTTCATTGTAAAAACCACTTGTATCGCGTGCGAATCCAACATGCAAAAGTTTGATACCAAGACCTTTCAGGGCCTGATCCTGACGTTACAGGATTACTGGGCGCGTCAGGGCTGCACTATTGTCCAACCTCTGGACATGGAAGTCGGCGCCGGCACTTCTCACCCTATGACTTGCCTGCGTGCGCTTGGCCCGGAGCCGATCGCCGCCGCTTATGTGCAACCGTCCCGCCGTCCTACCGACGGCCGCTACGGTGAGAACCCGAACCGCCTGCAACACTACTACCAGTTTCAGGTAATCATTAAGCCGTCGCCGGACAACATTCAGGAACTGTACCTCGGTTCGCTAAAAGAACTGGGGATGGACCCGACCATCCACGATATTCGTTTCGTGGAAGATAACTGGGAAAACCCGACGCTGGGTGCCTGGGGACTGGGCTGGGAAGTGTGGCTGAACGGGATGGAAGTCACCCAGTTCACCTATTTCCAGCAGGTGGGCGGCCTGGAGTGCAAACCGGTGACCGGCGAGATAACCTACGGTCTGGAACGTCTGGCGATGTACATTCAGGGCGTGGACAGCGTTTACGACCTGGTGTGGAGCGACGGCCCGTTGGGTAAAACCACCTACGGCGACGTATTCCATCAGAACGAAGTGGAGCAATCGACCTATAACTTCGAGTACGCCGATGTGGATTTTCTGTTTACCTGCTTCGAGCAGTATGAAAAAGAGGCCCAGCAATTGCTGGCGCTGGAAAAACCGCTGCCGCTGCCTGCTTACGAGCGCATTCTGAAAGCCGCCCACAGCTTCAATCTGCTGGACGCGCGTAAAGCCATTTCCGTGACCGAACGTCAGCGCTACATCCTGCGGATCCGTACCCTGACCAAAGCGGTGGCGGAAGCCTACTATGCCTCCCGCGAGGCGCTGGGCTTCCCGATGTGCAATCGTAAACAGAGCTGAGAGGCAGCGATGACAGACAAGACATTTTTGGTGGAGATCGGCACCGAAGAGCTGCCGCCGAAAGCTTTGCGTACGCTGGCGGAATCTTTCGCCGCCAACTTTACCGCTGAACTGGATACCGCCGGGCTGGGTTATCAGTCGGTCAGCTGGTTTGCCGCGCCGCGTCGTCTGGCGCTGAAAGTCGCCGGTTTGAGTGCATCCCAGCCGGATAGGGAAGTGGAAAAACGTGGCCCGGCCATCGCGCAGGCGTTTGATGCTGAAGGTAAAGCGACCAAAGCGGCCGAAGGTTGGGCGCGTGGTTGCGGTATCACCGTCGAGCAGGCTGAGCGCCTGACTACCGACAAGGGCGAATGGCTGCTGTTCCGCGCGCAGGTGAAAGGTGAGGCGGCACAGACGCTGCTGCCGGGTATGGTCAGTACCGCGCTGGCAAAACTGCCGATCCCGAAACTGATGCGCTGGGGCGATAACGACACCCAGTTTGTGCGCCCGGTACACACCGTGACGCTGCTGCTGGGTGATGAACTGATCCCCGGCACCGTGCTGGGTATCGATTCCGGGCGTACCCTTCGCGGCCACCGCTTTATGGGCGAGCCGGAATTCACCATCGATAACGCCGACCAGTACCCGCAGATTCTGCTGGAACGCGGCAAGGTGCTCGCCGATTACGACGCGCGTAAAGCCAAAATCAAAGCCGACGCCGAAGAGGCGGCGCGCAAGATTGGCGGTAATGCCGATCTGAGCGACAGCCTGCTGGAAGAAGTCACTTCGCTGGTGGAATGGCCGGTGGTGCTGACGGCGAAATTTGAAGAGAAATTCCTGGCGGTGCCGGCAGAAGCGCTGGTGTATACCATGAAAGGCGACCAGAAATACTTCCCGGTTTACGACAATGCCGGCAAGCTGCTGCCGAATTTCATCTTCGTCGCCAACATTGAATCGAAAGACCCGCAGCAGATCATCGCCGGTAACGAGAAGGTGGTGCGCCCGCGTCTGGCCGACGCCGAATTCTTCTTCAATACCGACCGTAAAAAACGCCTGGAAGATCATCTGCCGCGTCTGGCAACCGTGCTGTTTCAGCAGCAAC
Organism: Dickeya chrysanthemi NCPPB 402; assembly: GCF_000406105.1. Taxonomy (NCBI): domain Bacteria; kingdom Pseudomonadati; phylum Pseudomonadota; class Gammaproteobacteria; order Enterobacterales; family Pectobacteriaceae; genus Dickeya; species Dickeya chrysanthemi. The sequence continues at coordinate 48,797 of NZ_CM001974.1, forward strand.
TGGGCACGCTGCGCGATAAGACCGATCGCATCGCGGCACTGACCGGTTGGGTAGCCGGGCAGATCGGTGCCGATGTGGAGCACGCCAAACGCGCGGGCCTGCTGTCTAAATGCGACCTGATGACCAACATGGTGTTTGAATTCACCGACACCCAGGGTGTGATGGGGATGCACTACGCTCGTCACGACGGCGAAGCCGAAGACGTGGCGGTGGCGCTGAACGAGCAGTATCAGCCGCGCTTTGCCGGCGATGAACTGCCGTCTTCCGCGGTAGCCTGTGCGCTGGCGATCGCCGACAAGATGGATACGCTGGCAGGGATTTTCGGCATCGGTCAGCACCCGAAAGGCGATAAAGACCCGTTCGCGTTGCGCCGTGCGGCGCTGGGCGTACTGCGCATCATCGTGGAAAAACGCCTGCCGCTGGACTTGCAAACCCTGACAGAAGAAGCGGTGCGTTTGTACGGCGACAAGCTGACTAACGCCAACGTGGTCGACGATGTCATCGAGTTCATGTTGGGCCGTTTCCGCGCCTGGTATCAGGAAGCAGGCCACAGCGTGGATACCATTCAGGCGGTGCTGGCGCGTCGTCCGACTCGCCCGGCGGATTTCGATGCCCGCGTGAAAGCGGTGAGCCACTTCCGTACACTGGAGCAAGCCGAAGCGCTGGCGGCAGCCAACAAGCGTGTTTCCAACATTCTGGCTAAGTCCACCGAAACGCTGAACGACAGCGTGCAGGCGGCGTTGCTGAAAGAGAAGGAAGAAATCCAACTGGCGACCTACGTTACCGCGCTGACCAGCAAGCTGGCGCCGTGGTTTGCCGAGGGCCGTTATCAGGAAGCGCTGGCGGAACTGGCACAGTTACGTGAGTCAGTCGATAACTTCTTCGATAAGGTGATGGTAAACGCCGATGACGCACAGGTGCGTATCAACCGCCTGACGCTGCTCAACGAACTGCGTAACCTGTTCCTGAAAGTCGCGGATATTTCAGTGTTGCAGTAAGTCAGCGCGTGGACATATGCCTGTAAACAGAGAGCCTCCAGATGGAGGTTCTTTTTTTTGTAAAGAGTACTTCGAGATTTATTAACATTGTGCTGTAGTGCATGACTAGCTCAGTTATTAGTGAATATTGATCTTCTTAAGAAACTTGTCTAACTACGACAATATTGTTAGATCTTATTATTATCTATAAAACCTATGAAGGATTATTTCTGGCGTTTTTGATTAGTATATAGGAGAATAATTTAGTTATCTTTAATAAATTACTTTGACATAAAAAGTAGTGATTTATCTGTAGTACATTCGGTAATGAAATTTAACCAAAGATTATAATTATAATGCTATTAATTTATTTTTTTACGGTCTTATTATCTAAGTAAATTTAGTGGTGATTGTCATAATTTATGGGAACAACGTAGACACGGTTTACTCCCTTTTGAAGGGGCTGAAATTGATATGGCTAGCCTATTGCAGGCGTTTAGTATATCGAGTGTAGACAGACCAGAAAAAGAGAGTTTATTCGCATTATATTGTGTGTGAGTTGACGTTTTATTTCATTGAAATAAAAAACATTTTATATTTTTTTAGTAGTAAACCATGAAATGTAAAGGGCCAATTACTACATACTATACCCCAAATAATTCGGGTTTCTGGCCTTGTAACGCTGCAAGAGAGAGAATCTCGATGAAAGTGATTCGGGTGAACGACAACTCTGCCGGGAGCAGAGTTGAACGCAGCGTGCTGCGGCCCTGAAAGGCTGAGGCCCAGGGATAGGCCGAGTAATACAACCAACACACCTGCAACTTGAAGTATGACGGGGATATTATGGTTAATTAATCTTGTTTTATGGTGTATGTCACTTGGTTAGTTCGGATGTGGTCAAAAGGATGTAAGCTAATTATTTTTTAATAAAAATAATTCTATTGTGAATTAATTATTAATTAATCTTTTATAACTATTGATGATAATGGCTGATATGGGGGGTAACTTGAAAGTATTTCCATTAAAGAAAGTGGGTATGATATTGGCACTCGCTACGTTCACAACTAGTTGTGCGAATGTTCATGAAACCGGACAAAATTATGGTACGGCTATTGGCTGTATTAGTGGTGCTGTTTTAGGTGGAGGTATTACTTACCTGGCGACTGGCGATGCCAAAAAAGCAGCGGTAGGAGGGTTGCTAGGCGGGGCTGCCGGATGTGCTGTGGGTAATATTTGGCAAAATCGTGAGAGGAGCTTGGCGAAGATCGCTGCGGAAGAGCATCTTGCTATTAAGACGAATATATTAAAAGCGAAGGAAAAGAGTAATGCAGAAACTGTCGGTTTAGTTGCTCAGGTTACAGAGGGTGGTATGTTTGATTCTGACAGTGATCAACTTTCTGCTGATGGGTTACGGCAAGTCAGAAAGATCGCCGAAGCGATGAAAAATAGCGATAGTAACGAAGTTATTCTTATCGTCGGGCATACCGATGCAAGTGGCAATGCACAATTAAACCAGAGCTTGTCGGAAAGGCGAGCCCGCAATGTTGGGCAGGTGTTACAACAGTCAGGACTCAGCGCACGAAAAATCTACTTTCAAGGTGCGGGTTCTTCTCGCCCGATCGCTGAGAACAATACCGAAAGCGGACGATCATTGAACCGTCGGGTTGAGATTGTGAGTTTAGCGAATGAGATTTTGCTCAAACAGCGTATTGAGCAAGAAGGCAGCAACCTTGCTTATCTGCGTTATGGCACAGCATCGTTAGTTGACGCGACAAAGGTTGTTTCTAATGTTGATCATCATAATGCGGTAGCCAAGCCCACTGAGAAACGAGCTGTTTCGACGGGAGTACCCGCAGTAGTCAAATCAGAAAAGAGGTCAGTAGATACTTCTCAGGAAAATGGTACATCGGGTACGGAGGGGGAAGTAATCCGTAGCACTTTTGTTGATTTCGGTGGTCAGCCTTTTAATAGCGCTTCTTCATCTTCTCTGGCATCCAGTCTTAAGCCTCGTAGTTCTGGCTTTTCTTTGATATCTGAAGCTAGCGCCAGTAATACATTGAAAAGCTGTGTTGTAGATAGTGCCCGTATTACCGGTCAGGTAAAGAATCTTGAAAGTGGGGCGTCGGTAGAACCCCATAAAACGACAGAGTATTTTGTTGGTATGAATGGTAGAGCCTGGGCTGGTCTGGTTAATAACCATCTAGTTACTTTATCCCCGGTTAAAGTGCTCAAAGATGGTGCTATCGTCGTTGAAAATCCACATGTATATATTACACGAGATTATGAATCCAAGGAAAACCGTAAAGCCGATCAGCCGATGAAAGCAGTTGCTAATGCCTGGGAAGGTGAAGATAGCATTCTGTATCGTATTTATTTGCAAAACGGTAACCAGCAATCTGTTTCTTGTATTGATTTGTTGATTCCTAAGAATTCCTCGAAAGTACAGCAGGGTCAGTTATTTTATAATAATCACAGTAAAATTTATATGTCGGATTATAACCCGGCACGTACCTGATTTAGAGGCTAAATTATGGAATTATTACAAAGAATTACAAAAATTCTCTCTGAATATTATCATCTCTTTACGGTAATTATAGGGGCAATGGCTCTGGTCATCATAGTTATAAGATGGTGGGAGGCAGTTAGCTATTTTTTCCTAAACTTTATGAGCAGCTTACCTATCATGGGTTATATCGCCAGGTTCTCACGTAGTTATGAGCCACGGCGTAAAGGTGCTGGAGGTGTTGAGTGGTATCCTGCAGAAGAGGCTATTTGTGCAAAGTATTGGCAATATTATAGAAGCTCAACGCTTGATGCCGACTTTTATCTCCGCTGTGTTAACTATTTGAACAAAGTCGATGAGAGAGGAAGAAAACCAACCAGTATGTTATTATGGTTTGGTAGTATTATTCTTGTCTTGCTTGAGGCTTTTATTTTTGCTTTAGTTTTAGCTCCATTCATTGCCTATAATATTACTCCGGAACAAGCAGAGATTTCTGCTACTGTTGTTTCTGTTCTTATTGGTGTTATTCTTGTTCCTGCTACCCATTTAATGGGCTCAGAGCTACATAAAAACACGTTGTTAAAGAAAATACGCTATTGGTATTTGGAAGCAAGACTAAAAAATGGAGCTGTAGATCTCAGTAAGAATCACGAAATATCATTAGAGAATACCAGGCTAGATGATGATGAGCCAAATTATATTCAAATGCTAAATCGTGTGACGCACAATGTTCATGTTAAGCCTCAATATTGGTCAACAATAATTGCGTTGTTCCTAATCGCTTTTTTTGCTTTTGGTGCTTATTTTGTCAGATCTGCGACTCTTGATAAGTTGCAAACAGAAGAGATTAATAATCCATATTATTCACAATCATTGAATGGAAGTGTAGATAGTCCTTTTGATATTCCTAAGGGAGCAAAAGATGATAATGATAAAGCAAATAGAAAAGCACTGGATGAAATAGGTAAATATCAGGTTTTTGCATCTAAGCTTGCATTTGTAATTTTATCTGTCATTTTTGTTGGTGTACAAATTATTGGTATTATGATTGGTCTTCACCGTTCTTTTGCTGGTATTGAGTCGAGATCAGCAGCTCAATATATCGGTAATTTTAGTAGTTCAGAGGAGTTCGCTGCATGGCACGCCATGAGACGTGAACGTGTTGAAAGGGATGCACAAGAGAAACTCACCGCACTCCAGAATAAAATTGCGATGCGACATAGTATTGCTGGTAGTGAAGAAAAAAGTGCTCTACCGACTTTTGATGAATATATCAAGATGAAAGTGAAGACAAAAATATTGAGTACGGATTTTGACAAGGAAGGTCTATATAAAAACCAGTATAAAACTATTACCCCTCAATCAGTATCTGAAAAGAGTAATACTCCTGAGCCAGAAAAATTGGAAAAATCGTTAGAAGGAACTTCTGATAATGTGGATGATGAACGGCAGCGAATTCTTGCACTCGGTGATCTTACATCTCTCTCTCCTGAAGAGTTGGAATTGATAGCTGAAGATCAGAGTTTGTCATTAGAAGCATTACAGAAGCGTCAACGTGTTCAACTGGCTTTAAAGAAAGCACGTGATGGAGAAGGTGTATGAAAACACTATTTCTACTATTTTTTTTGAGTATTGCATTTACTGTATCAGCAGGTGAACGTAACGATATTTCTAGTTGCTATAGTGCTGTCAAACTTGAATCGTCTAGGCCAGATTACAGTGGACGAGAGTTAGTTATTATTATTGATCAAACAGTAAAAGTTCCTCTGGACTTAAAGAAGTCACTATGGCAGCAGGTCATTCGGTATGTGCAAGCAGGGGATCATATTGTCTTATATCAGTTCTCTGCTCTTCTTCAAGATAATTATATGAAGCGTATCTTTGATGGGAAATTAGAGGTTCCATTAAATGATAAAAATATTCGAAATCATATTGGGATGGAAAGTCTTAAATCCTTAGATAGATGTTTAGTCCAGCAAAAGCAATTCTTTGAAAAAGCGATTGGTAATAAAATGGCGGAAAGTTTTGCGGAAAAAGGCAATAATATTGCCAAGAGTGAAATTTTAGACAGCCTTAAGCGTATTAGTGAGGATCTAAGATCTGAATCTGCAACTACAAGAGTTATTCTTTTAATTTCGGATATGCTTGAAAATAGTGAATTTAGTAGTTTTTATAGCAACAATAGTATCCGGTTGTTAGATCCAGAAAAAGAGATGGTTCGTGTGAAAAAGCAACAACTGATAGCTGATTTTTCAGGAGCTAGTATTTATATATCTGGTGCAGGGTTGATTGATACAGATTCTCCTGGGGTGTATAGATCGGGAAAGATAATTCAGAAATTAGAAGGGTTCTGGCGACAATATTTTGATGTGTCTCAGGCGAAACTAGTGAGTTTTGGTGTACCAGAGCTTACTGTAAATCTAAAATAATTTAAAGCCGACAATAAGAAGTTTATCGATGAATGTAATCCTTATTGTCGGTAGCATTTATAGTGTTTGCTATAGTTAAGTTATATACCCGTCATACTTCAAGTTGCAGGTGCGTTGGCTGCGTTCGTTCACCCGAATCACTTACCTGAGTAAGCTCATCGGGATGAAATGAGAGACATCCTGTCTCTCACCAGAGGCCAGCCGTTGGCTGGTCAAATTCGTTCCCGACGAATTTGTCACTCTCTTGCCGCCTTCCTGCAACTCGAATTATTTTGGGTATAACTCTATTCTTTTTATCCGTCTGGTTGATAGGGCAATATTGTTGCGCATCCAGGAACTATCTAAAATTATTTTTTAGGTTTATATTGGTTCATGGATTACGGGTGCTGTTTGATATTTCCTGAATGACTTTTTCTACCCACGTGCAAAGTGTGTATTGCTGATAGATATTTTCCGGTACAGGCTGGTAAGGCGTATGGATAAATTCAGATTGAATATATACATCCTGATCCAGGATACATATATTCTGTGGGTTATAAAAATCGTAATCAATAATATGGGGATTGGTGGTAATTAATTTACGCTGATAGGCCATCGATTCATATGCACGAAATGATAACCCCGTCTGCTGGCCTTGCAGGATATCCAGAATTGCTCTGGAGTTATTAATTTCATGGGCCAGTTCAGCACCCAGCAGTAATTTTTCTGATGTTTTTATTCTGTTATCTTTTATATACTTCGGTTTTCCTGATTCCCCGACATAAAAAATAATATTTGATTTGATATCAGGGTTTTTATCAAGAAAATGGATGACTTGTCGGTATCTCTCCTGCGTGAAACTCATAATAGAGAAAATATCGTACTCGCACGCCTGATAAGGTATGGTACTTTTCCAGGTGGGATCAAGGTAATTAGTGATTTTGGCAAAGTGAAATTGTTCGCAGTCTTCACTGTCAAAACTGAGTACATGATCGAACTCACTGAGGTGCAAGCCGTTGCCCGGTGCTTTTTTTAGTCCATCCCACAATGTGGCGACAAGCTTTTTTCCATGCCTACGTAATATTTCCAGATGCTGTTTATTGAACAGCTTGGGTTCCGTCATAATAATCGCATCAAATGGTTCTCTGCCGATAAAGAAATTGTGCAGACCCAATTTTATTTGATTATCAAGCACCAGCCGTTTGTAATTTTTTCCGGTTATGGTTTTATAAATCTTTGCGACGATGCGGTGACGTGAATCAAAATAGCGAAATGTTGACAGATCGCAATGATCAATATGAATCACATCGTGACCCTGCCGTTTCATCTCCGTCACGATAGGTGTAGCCAAATTAGCCCAATCCGGGCAAATAAATAATAACCGCATTATGCGTTAACCTCGGGATCATTTTTATTATTCGTTCTGATGCGGTTGGCGTAGCCCACATCCTGCTATACCCGTCATATTCCATGTTACAAATGTGTTGGCTTTCTTACTCGGCTCATGCCGATTTGTCGCTCACCCCAGTCACTGACTTGCTGGAGATTCGCTGCATTGTTCAACACGCAACTCGAATTATTTAGGGTATATACCCTTCATACTTCAAGTTGCAGGTGTGTTGGCGGCGTTCGTTCACCCGAATCACTTACCTGAGTAAGCTCATCGGGATTCACTCACTTGCCGCCTTCCTGCAACTCGAATTATTTAGGGTATAAGATTAATACTAAATTCTAAACTTCGTGGGAATATAGCACTAAATGTCACGACGGATCTACCGGCCTTATTGACTGCCGCCGCTTTTCCCTGATATGGCTTCCCGCAAAACATTGCCCTGCCTGAATCCCGTCATGAACATCGTTACCGTTATTGCGCATAAAAATACCCGGCTGGCATGGGCCGGCCGGGTAAACGACAAAATAACGATATCAGGCGTCAGCCGGTTCGATCACCATCAGTAACTGCCCGGCCTGCACCTGCTGCCCCGCCTGACGGTACAGCTTGTGGATAATGCCGGCGACCGGTGCCGTAATCGGGATCTCCATTTTCATCGACTCCAGAATGCCGACGATTTGCCCGGCGGCGACGTTGTCGCCAGGGGTGGCCAGCCACTGCCATACGCTGCCTGCCACCTGGCTTTCCACGCCGTAACCGTTAGCAGGGATCACCTCATCGTCGGGAGTGATTTCCTGCAGGCTGCTGTCGAAGGTGAACTGGCCGTCGGCGCGCCAGCGTGCCAGCTCTTCGTCGAATGCCTGCTGGCGTTGCTGCTGAAACGCATCGATCGCCGGTTGCTGTTCCGCCAGACTCCGCTGGTAATCGGCGAGGCGAAACTCCCCGTCTTCAATCCGTAACGGATAATCTCCCCACGGAAAGCGTTCACGAATTGTCAGCAGTTCCTGTGCGCTGACCGGATAAAAGCGAATCTGATCGAAGAAGCGCAGCAACCAGGGCTGACGAAAAGCGTCGGTTTGTCGATCGCGGTTCCACATCTGTAACGTGCGGCCAACGAACTGATAGCCGCCGGGGCCTTCCATGCCGTATACACACAGATACGCGCCGCCGATGCCGACCGAGTTTTCCGCCGTCCAGGTACGGGCCGGGTTGTACTTGGTGGTGACCAGACGGTGACGCGGGTCGAGCGGGGTGGCGACCGGGGCGCCGAGGTAGACGTCGCCCAACCCCATCACCAGGTAGCGGGCGTCGAATACGATGTCTTTGACCTGCTCTACCGAATCCAGCCCGTTGATGCGGCGGATGAATTCGATGTTGCTGGGGCACCAGGGGGCGCCGGGCCTGACCGATTGGGTATAGCGGGTGATGGCTTCGCGGCAGGCATCATCGTCCCAACTGAGCGGTAGCCAGACAGTGCGGGAGGGCACGGCGGCGTGCTGCAAGTCGCCGAGTGCGTCGTCTGCTTGTTGCAGGTGCGCCAGCAGCGCGCGGCGCGGGCAGTGCAGGCTATCGAAATGGATTTGCAGCGAGCGGATACCCGGCGTCAGCTCCTGCACGCCCGGCAATGGATGCTGTTCCAGCCACTGCATCAGCGCGTGCACGCGAAAACGCAGGGCGATATCCAGCCGGTGCTCGCCGTATTCGACTAACAGGAAGCGGTCGCCGGCGGCGAGGCAGGTCATTGAAGGGCGCTCGTCCTGCGCGGGTCGGTGGTGCAGCACCGGCGACGGGCAATCGGGGGTGAGCTCAGCTTCTGCGACTGGACGACCGGCGGCGATGGCAGATTCCGCCGCGCGCGCCAGTTCGTCCGCTTGTTCCGGCGTCACCGGAATAAAACGGATGCTGTCGCCTGCTTTGAGCTGGCCGAGTTTCCACAAATCGGCGTGGATCACTGTAGCCGGGCAGACGAAGCCGCCCAGCGACGGGCCGTCCGGCCCCAGAATAACCGGCATATCGCCGGTAAAGTCTACCGTGCCGAAGGCGTAGGCGTTGTCGTGGATATTGGACGGGTGCATACCGGCTTCACCGCCGTCGGTTCGTGCCCACTGGGGTTTGGGGCCAATCAGCCGAATACCGGTGCGGCTGGAGTTGTAATGCACCTGCCAGTCCGCGGCGAAGAAGGTGTCGATGTCTTGCGGGGTAAAATAGTCCGGTGCGCCGTGCGGACCATAAATCACCCGTAACGCCCAGTGTGCGCTCCAGTCGGGCGCTGGCAGGGCGACGTCTGTGGCTGGCAGCGCCGGGGCGGCCAGATGCAGTACGTCGCCGGCGCGTAACGCCCGCCCGGCATGGCCGCCGAACTTGCCGAGCGTGAAAGTGCTGCGGCTGCCCAGATAAGCCGGGCAGGCCAGACCGCCCGCCAGCAACAGGTAGCTGCGGCAACCGGCACCCTGAACATCACCGAGTGTGAGCGTTTGACCGGTACGGGCATAGTGAATTCGCCCGCCATTGAGCGGGACGTTATCCAGCCGGATGTCGATGATGGCGCCGGTCACCACGAATGCACACTCGTGGTTGAAACGCAGCGTCGGCCCACGCAGGGTAATCTCCAGTCCGGCGGCATCCGGCGCGTTGCCCAGCAACTGGTTGCCGAGCCGGAAGGAGCGGGTGTCGAACGGGCCGGAAGGCGGCACGCCGACGTGCCAGTAACCGGTGCGGCCGGGGGCATCCTGCACGGTGGTGAGCGTGCCGCCGCCAAGGACATCCAGCGTCGCCGGTTGCCAGACCACGTCGCCCAGCGTCGCGGTGATGATTTCTCCGCGTCTGACCACAGGCAGGGTCAGCAGGTGGCGTAGCCAGTCAAGATTGGTTTCGATGCCGTACAACGATGTGGCGTCCAGCGCTTGCGCCATACCGTCGAGGGCGGCGTCGCGGCTGTCGCCGTGCACGATAATTTTTGCCAGCATTGGGTCATAGAACGGCGACACTTCGCTGCCGCTGTCCAGCCAGTGGTCGATGCGCAGGGTCAGGCCGGGCAGCGCGTCTGGAAAAGCGACGTGACTCAGCAAGCCGGCGCACGGCTGGAACTGTTTGGCCGGGTCTTCAGCGTATAACCGTACCTGAATGGCGTGACCGCGAGGGGTGGCGGCAAGCGTATCGAGTGGCGGCAGGCAGCCCGCGCCCAGATCCACCATCCATTGCACGATATCGACGCCGTACACCAGTTCGGTGACGCCGTGCTCGACCTGCAAACGGGTGTTGACCTCGAGAAACCAGAACTGCTTGCTGCTCTCGTCGTACACATACTCTACCGTGCCTGCGCTGCGGTAGTTGACCGCCCGACATAACCGGATGGCGGTAGCCTGCAGTTCGGCGCGTACGCCGTCACTCAGGTGGGGAGCCGGCGTTTCCTCAATCACTTTCTGGTTGCGACGCTGGGCGGAGCAGTCGCGCTCGCCAAGGGCTATCACGTTGCCCTGGCCGTCGCCGAATACCTGCACTTCGATGTGACGGGCCTGAGCGATGAATTTTTCCAGAAATACGCCGTCATCGGCAAAATTGTTGCCTGCCAGTCGCTTCACGCGGGTAAACGCATCGATTAACTGGTCTTCGTCATTGCAGCGCTGCATGCCGATGCCGCCGCCGCCCGCGGTGCTCTTTAACATCACCGGATAACCGATGCGCTGTGCCTGTTCGCAGGCACCGTCCAGCGAGGTGAGCAGGCCGCTGCCGGGCAGCAACGGCACGTCGTTGTGTTGTGCCAGCGCCCGCGCCTGATGCTTGAGGCCGAACGCGGTCATCTGCGCCACGGTCGGGCCGAGAAATATCAGACCAACCTGTTCACAGCGGGTAACAAAACCGGCGTTTTCGCTCAAAAAGCCGTAGCCGGGGTGAATAGCCTGCGCACCGCATTGAGCGGCGATGTGCAGTAATTTGTCCTGATTCAGGTAGGTATCGCGCACCGGGCCATCGCCCAGCGGCCAGGCTTCATCCGCCTGACGCACGTGTTGTGAATGACGGTCCGCTTCGGCGTAAACCGCGATGGCTTTCACGCCCATTTTTTTCAGGGTGCGGATGATACGCACCGCAATAGCGCCACGGTTGGCAATCAATACACGCTCAAACATGACCGAGTCTCTTACGGGCAGGTCGTCCTGCGCTGTTCTGGACGCGTGTTGCGGGTCGTCCCGCGCGTCGCTGTTCCCGATGTGTGCTTTTCGCCTTATTTACCAGACGGCGATATCGATCGGTGTGGGGTTGTAGCCGTTGCAGGGGTTATTCAGTTGCGGACAATTGGAGATCAGCACCAGTACGTTCATTTTTGCGACCATCTCCACGTATTTCCCCGGTGCGGAGATACCGTCGGCAAAGGTCAGCCCGCCGTCCGGGGTGACCGGTACGTTCATAAAGAAATTGATGTTGTGGGTGATGTCGCGTTTAGTCAGACGGTATTCCGGGTGTTGCGCCACCGCCAGCATCCAGCTGTCGCGGCAGGCGTGCATGTGGCGTTTTTCCAGGTCGTAACGCACCGTGTTGCTCTCGGTGGCGCAGGCGCCGCCAAGCGTATCGTGACGGCCGCAGGTGTCCGCCACGATTTCCAGCATCGGGCGGTCCTCATTGGAGCGCAGCACGCTGCCGGTGGTGAGAAACACGTTGTGTTGACCGCGCAGGGTGTCGCTCATGCTGTAGCGTTCGGCGGTATCGTCGGCATTGTAGAACAGGGTATCGGCGGCCTGATTGCCTTCGAGGTCGGTGATGCGCAGCGTTTGACCGGCTTCGAGACGGTGAAGCCAGTAGTCGCCGGCCTGAACGGTGGCGCGGTAAACCGCCGTGGCGGGGTCGCGTTGACTGGTCTTTATCATGTTCAGACTCCTTGTGGTTGTTCAGCCAGATAGTAAAGCGTGTTGTTGCGTAGCCCGCGCCGGTTTTCCGGGCGTGCCAGGCAGATATCCGGCAGCGGCGCAGGCTGATGATCCAGCGTCAGGCACACCGGGTGACGCGGATAGTCGGCGGCGGTACTGAGCGGGTGCGGACAGGTGTGCAGAATCACCAGCGTATCCATGGCGAAACGCAGCGTGACGCCGGCGCCGGGCTTGCCTTGTTGCTCAAGCCGCAGGTTACCGTCGTCATCGCTGCCGACATGGGCGAAAAAGTTGACGCACGCCGCCATGTCGCGCTTGCCGAGACCGTATTTCGCCAGTTCCACCAGAAAGCTGTCGTAACCGTTTTGATGGCGGTCGTTACGGGCCTGCTGGTAGTTCAGCTCGCCGAACTGACGCGCTACCTGCTGGGCATTAGCGGTGCCGCACACGGTGTCATGCCAGCCGAAACCGTCGGTTTCGATGCCGCAGAAAATGCGCCCCATATCCGAATACAGGCAGTGCCCGGCGGTCAGACGAAACGTGTGCTGGCATTTGAGCGTATCCGGTGCGTTATAGCGCTCCAGCGGATTTTCCGGGTTGTAGAACAGCATACCGACGTTGGCGCCGCCTTCGATGTCGGTCAGGTGTAGCGCAGTGCCGCGGCGCATGACCAGCGACCAGTGCGACCCGGCAGGCAGTTCAGTCTGATAATGATCATTCATGGTGTGATTCCTTCTGGTCAGGCGACATATCGCCGCCTATCAATCAGTTCTCCCACCGAGGCCCGCACGCCGGCAGGCGCACGATCCAGCGGAAGGTCATAGGTGATGCTGGCGCCAAACGCGTCCGGCGCTTGTGGGTCCTGACGGAGTTTGTCGAACACCCACAGACGTGACCCGAGTGAAAACCCCTCTTTAAGATCGTGGGTGATCATGAAGATGGTCAGGCGGTTTTCTTGCCATAACTGGCTGATTAACTGGTGCATTTCGGCACGGATGCCGGGGTCCAGCGCGCCGAACGGTTCATCCAGCAGCAGAATGCGCGGGCGTTTTATCAACGCCTGTGCCAGCGCCAGCCGCTGTTGCATACCGCCGGATAACTGATGCGGGTACTTCTGGGCGGATTGCTCAAGCCCAACCTGGCGCAGCATCGTCATCGCCTGGTCGCGAAGCGCCCGGCGGCGTGTACCCCATACCCGACCAAACCAGCGCGCTTCGGCGAACTCCGCGCCAATCATCACGTTTTCCACCACCCGCAGATGAGGGAAAACCGAATAGCGCTGGAACACCACGCCGCGGTGTTCATCCGGCTCTTGCGGCATCGGTGCGCCGTCGAGTAGCAATTGGCCGCTGCTGGGGCTTTCGGTACCGAGCAGCATCTTGAGAAAGGTGGTTTTGCCGCAGCCGGAGGCACCGACAATAGAGACGAACTCGCCCTCTTCAACGGATATGTTGAGCCGTTCCAGCACCACCTGACCGTCGTACTCTTTTCTGAGATTTTTTAGCGTTAATAACGACATAGATTCTCCAGCGTTCTGGTCGACGGTTTATTTCGCGTAATACCAGGGCCAGCCGCGACGGCTGACGACCCGCAGCAGCACGTCGAGCAGGAACGCCAGCGCGGTTATCCAGGCGACGTAGGGCAGAATGACGTCCATCGCCAGGTAGCGGCGCATCAGGAAGATGCGGTAACCCAGCCCCTCGGTGGCGGCGATGGCTTCGGCGGCGATCAGAAACAGCCAGGCGGAGCTGAGCGACAGGCGTACGGCGTCCAGCAAGCGCGGCATCAGTTGTGGCAGGATCACCCGCCACAAGATCTGGCCGCTGTGGCCGCCGAGGGTTTGCGCTTTCACCAGTTGTTCCTGCGGCAGGCTCTGGATGTAGAGTTGCAGGTCGCGCACGATAAACGGGGTAATTCCCACCATGATCAGCACCACCTTGGAGACCTCGCCCAGCCCGAACACGATAAACAGGATCGGTAGCACCGCTAGCGGCGGGATCAGTGCAAACAGGGTGATCAGCGGCGACAGGGTGGCCCGCACCGCCGGCAGTGCGCCGCACAGCAGGCCGAATACCAGCGCCAGCACGGCGCTTAAGCCAACGCCGGTCAACAGCCGCAGCAGGCTGGCGGCGGTATCTACCCACAACAGGTATTCGCCGGTGCGCTCGTTGGGTTCAAACGCCATGCGATGCATGGCCTGCGCCATCGCGCCCAGCCCCGGCAACAGCTTGTCGGCGGCATTCACCGCCAGCCGGGCGTCGGACGCCATCAGGTAGACGAGCAACAGCGCCAGTAGCGGCAGAAACCCCATCATCCCGCGCGTCAGCGGCAACGGCTGGTAGTTGATCAATTTGCGCATCCGGCGTTCTCCCGTATTACAGCTTGTTGTCGACAGCCAGTTTCAGGAATTCGTCGCTGAAACGCAGTTTGACGTTGCCGGTGTTGCCCCACACGCCCGCCGGCGTGGCGACACCCACGATGTCGGCACCCAGCGCGCCCTCGCCCAATAAGCCGTGACGGAAGGAAAACTCCGCTACAGACTGCATGGTGGTTTTCAACTGGGCGTTTTGGACGAATTCCAGCGTCTGTTTCGGGGTTGCGAACAGGTGGGTGGCGGCCAGTTGTTCGTCAAATCCGGCCAGATCGGTACCGGCGGCTTGCCCCATGAAGGTGCGGGCCTGACGGGCGCCGTCGCTGTCGCCAGACATGACTTGCAGGGTTTCATACCAGGCGCCGGTCAGCGCCTTACCCAGCTCAGGGTGTTTTTTCAGCGTGGCGGTGTTGACCACCAGCAAATCGAGGATCTCGCCGGGAATTTGTGCGGAAGAAAACGCCAGTTGGCTGCCCGGCTGTTTCTTCGCTTCTGCCAGCAGCGGGTTCCAGGTGACGATGGCCTGAACATCAGGTGTGCCGAACGCCGCGACCAGATCGGCATCGGCGGTATTCACCACCTTGATGTTCTTTTCGCTCATGCCGTTCTTTTCCAGCGCCCGCGCCAGCAGGTAATGCGAAACCGACAACTGCACCAAGTTAATCGGCTTACCCTTGAGCGCGTTCAGGTTATTGGTGCCTTTGATCAGAATACCGTCGTTGCCGTTTGAGTAGTCGCCGACGATAAGCGCGGTGCTGTCTACGCCGCCGACGGCTGGGATGGTCAGGGCGTCCATGTTGGTCATGGCGCAGCCGTCAAAACCGCCGGAGGTGTATTGGTTAACCGATTCGATGTAATCATTGACCTGTACAAACTGGATATCGATGCCGTATTTGTCGGCCCATTTTTTGATAATGCCGTGCTGCTGGGCGTAATCCCAAGGCATCCAGCCGGCGTAGATAGACCAGCAGAGTTTAAAGGCGGGTTTGTCGGCGGCCTGCACGCCAAGGCTGCACAACGCCAGCGCGCAAACAAGCAGTAATCGTAGAATCGTTTTCATGGTGAATTTCCTCTGACGTTGGGCGCAATCATTAAAGAAAGAAAAAGCAGGAGGGCGGCGAGCATGTATCTCGCTGTATCCTCCCGGGCTTTTTTCCCGCCGTGTAACCGCCAGAGGGCGGTCGGTGACTCTCGGACCTGCGCAGTGAAGCCGGAACCCTAGTCACCCATTTCCAAATTGTCTGGCGACACCGGTTGCCCGCTATCGCTCCTGCTGCCAGCGATATAAAGCAAAATACTTGCCAGCTTGCGTGGCAGGATAAGAACTCTGGGGGAGATTTGTTTTATTTTGATTTATCTTTCAATTGATTAAAAAATTCGTCATGAAGCAAGACGGCAGGTTAACGGGCGGAGGGATTGCTCTCGGTGCTCAGTGTGCATTGCCGGGGTGCACTATTTATGTGCAAGATGCTTTATGTGCAAGATGGCGTGTTATGTGCAAGCAAGATAGTGTGTTATGTGCGAGATAGTGTGCAACTGTGCGCGCATGGCTAGAACAGAACAGAGGATTCTGCAGGTGGTACGGCACCGATCCGGCGTAGAATAGTGATTCTTGATGAATGAGCAGGCTGTCGGGTGAAAAAAACAGGCGTCGCCTGTGCCATGCGGCACGGGTTCGGTTACGCTTATGGCGACATGACTCGTCGGGTGATGGCTCGTTGGTGATGAAAGAAGGCCGCCGAGTCAGGGTAGTGAAAATAAACAGGAGTAGTAATGATGTTGGCGGATTACCGTTCGCGCTGGCTGCTGCCAGTGGTTATGTTGGTTATGGCATTGCAACTGTCGGCTTGCGGCGACAAAGATAAGGACGCACGTCAGGCGTTCATCACTTTCCTGCAGGGGGTTTCACAACAGGAAGGGCGTCAGTTGCCTGCGTTGACTGAACAGCAGAAACAGAGCTTCGGGCGATTTACCCAGGATTATGCGGTGATGACCGGTTTCAACCAGCAACTGGATCAGGCGCTGGCGGCCAGTCTGACGCCGGTGCTGGATGTGGTATCCCGCATTCGCGTACCGCAGGATTACATGACGCAGCGCGATAACCTGCGTCAGGCGCTTGGCGGCCTCAACATGCTGAGCCCGCAGGTGCAGAACGCGAAAACCCAGGCAGACAACGCCCGCAAGGCGCTGAAGCAGTCGGAAGAGTTGCAGACGGTGTATGACAAGGTCTACAACCGCGCCGTTTCTTTGCCGGCCAATGCGATGGTGACGGTAGTGCCGGCCAGTACCTCATTTGCGCAGAGCGTTGTGCAGGTGGGTGATTATCTGCAGGCTCAAGGCAATCAGGCGGTATTTGGCAACAACGGCGTGCAGTTCCACACCCAGCAGCAGGTGGACCAGTACAACAGTTTGATGACGGATATTGCTAATCAGCAGCAAAAACTGTTTACCACTCTCAAATCTCAGAATTTCCTGCCTCGCTAATACCGCTTGTTACTGCTTGCGATATGGGCCGGTTTTCGTGTGAAGACCGGCCGGTTCGCAAATATATTGTGATTTAAATCACATATACAGCATAAATCCAATTCAATAAAGTGTGATATTTATCACCTTTTGTCGTTGGTGGATTGTTTTTTTCTGAGCGACAACCCCTCTTTATTATTTTTTTGTGAATCATGTCACTTATTTGTGGCTGACTTGTGGGTTATTTATGTGATTTTGATCACGTTTTTTCCTCGGGTTGCGGTCTGGAAATCACGTGCTAGAGTCCGCTGTGATAACGGGTTTTTGGGGCCACGCTATTGGGGTTTTTCGCCGTCACGGGATGTCGCTTCACGACGCGCCATAAAACAGTCATAGCGGCACGCGACCTCATGACGCCGACGGAAGTCATCACGCTGTCTAACAATCAATAATTATCGCGCGAACGCTTTCCGCCGCGCGCTTCAAAGGGGTGTATCGCTATGCTCTCACCAGATACCAAGGTCAAGGTGCAGAATTTTGGCCGCTTCCTGAGCAATATGGTGATGCCGAATATCGGCGCCTTTATTGCCTGGGGGATTATCACAGCACTGTTTATTCCTACCGGATGGATCCCTAACGCGACGCTGGCCAAGCTGGTCGGCCCGATGATCACCTATCTGTTGCCGTTGCTGATTGGTTTTACCGGCGGCCGTCTGGTCGGGGGTGAGCGTGGCGGCGTGGTCGGCGCGATTACTACTATGGGTGTCGTCGTCGGTACCGATATTCCGATGTTCCTCGGCGCCATGATTGCCGGTCCGTTGGGTGGCTGGGCGATCAAGCGCTTTGATGCGGCGGTGGACGGCAAAATCAAAAGCGGCTTTGAGATGCTGGTCAACAACTTCTCCGCCGGTATCATCGGCATGTTGCTGGCTATCCTGTCGTTTCTGGCGATCGGCCCATTAGTTGAAGCGCTGTCGCGTATTCTGGCTGCCGGCGTGCACCTGATGGTGCAGAACAACCTGCTGCCGCTGGCGTCGATTTTCGTTGAACCGGCGAAGATCCTGTTCCTGAATAACGCCATTAACCACGGTATCTTCTCGCCGCTGGGCATCCAGCAGGCGACGGAAGCCGGGAAATCGATCTTCTTCCTGATCGAGGCCAACCCCGGTCCGGGCATGGGCGTGCTGATGGCGTACATGCTGTTCGGGCGTGGCAACGCTAAACAGTCTGCGCCGGGCGCGGCCATCATCCACTTTCTCGGCGGGATCCATGAAATCTACTTCCCGTATGTACTGATGAACCCGCGTCTGATCATCGCCGTTATTCTCGGCGGTATGACCGGTGTGTTCACACTGGGCCTGTTGAATGGCGGTCTGGTATCGCCGGCGTCGCCGGGTTCCATCCTGGCGGTATTGGCGATGACGCCGAAAGGCGCGTATTTCGCTAATATCACGGCTATTGCCGCTGCTTTTGCGGTCTCCTTTGTGGTGTCGGCCATCCTGTTGAAAAGCAGCAAAGTGAAGGATGATGATGAACTGGAGCAGGCGACTCGCCGCATGCAGGAGATGAAATCCGCCTCCAAAGGTCAGGCGGTCGGCGGCGTAAGCGGCGATCTGGGGACCGTGCGTAAAATCATCGTTGCTTGCGATGCGGGTATGGGGTCCAGCGCGATGGGCGCCGGGGTACTGCGTAAAAAAGTGCAGGATGCAGGCTTGCAGGCTATTTCAGTGACCAACTGCGCCATCAATAATTTGCCGGACGATGTGGATCTGGTGATTACGCACCGCGACCTGACGGAACGTGCTATGCGTCATGCACCGCAGGCACAGCATATTTCGCTGACCAACTTCCTCGATAGCCATCTGTACAACGATTTGGTGGCCCGCTTGCAGGCCGCGCAGTCCGGCAGCGTTAAACCGGCTCAGGCGGCCCCAGCCGTTGAACCGGCCGCCGCGCCGCAGGCGCTGTTCCAACTGACGGAAACAAACGTCTTCCTGAACTTGCAGGCGGCGGATAAAGAACAGGCTATCCGCTTTGCCGGCGAACAACTGGTAAAAGGCGGGTATGTTGAGCCGGCGTATGTCGATGCGATGCTGGAGCGTGAGAAACTGACGTCTACCTATTTGGGTGAGTCGATCGCCGTGCCGCACGGGACGATTGAAGCCAAGGACCGCGTACTGAAAACCGGCGTGGTGTTCTGCCAGTACCCGCAAGGGGTGCGCTTCGGCGACGATGAGGATGACGTGGCCCGCCTGGTCATCGGTATCGCGGCTCGCAACAACGAACATGTGCAGGTTATCACCAACCTCACCAGTGCGCTGGATGATGAGTCAGTCATAGAACGGCTGGCTCAAACGGAGAATGTGCAGGATGTCCTTGACCTGCTCTCCGGCAAATCTCCTGCCTGACAGATAAAAAAGTGCCGCCTTCGGGCGGCGCTTTCTTTCACGGATTGTTAAATCTCAGCAGTAAGGTTATGCATGATGAAAGCATTACATTTTGGGGCCGGCAATATCGGCCGTGGGTTTATCGGCAAGCTGCTGGCGGATGCCGGCATTGCCCTGACGTTTGCCGATGTGAATCAGCCGTTGCTGGATGCCATCAATCAGCGTGGCAGCTATCCGGTGCGGATTGTCGGCGAACAGCAGCGTGTGGAAACGGTTAATCAGGTTAATGCGGTACACAGCGGCAGCCCGCAGGCGGTTGAACTGATTGCCGAGGTTGACCTGGTGACGACGGCGGTGGGGCCGCAGATACTGGCGAAGATCGCCGGGGCGATTGCTCAGGGGCTGGTGAAGCGTCAGGAAAGCGGTAATACCTCGCCGCTGAATATCATTGCCTGCGAGAACATGGTGCGAGGCACCAGCCAGCTCAAACAGCATGTGCTGGCGCAACTGCCGGAGAATACGCAGGCGTGGGTCGCGCAGCATGTCGGTTTCGTGGATTCGGCGGTAGACCGTATTGTGCCGCCGGCCGAAGCGGGCGAATCCGACCCGCTGGCGGTGACGGTGGAAACCTTCAGCGAATGGATCGTGGATAAAACCCAGTTTACCGGCGAGCCGCCGGCGATCGCCGGTATGGAGCTGACCGATAACCTGATGGCTTTCGTTGAACGCAAGCTGTTCACCCTTAACACCGGCCATGCGATTACCGCCTATCTCGGCCAGCGTGCCGGGCACGGCACCATCCGCGATGCGATTCTGGACCCGGCGGTCCGCCAGGTCGTGCAGGGTGCGATGGAAGAGAGCGGTGGCGTACTGATTCGTCGCTATGGTTTTGATGCCGATAAGCATCAGGCTTATATCTGCAAAATTCTTACCCGTTTTGAAAACCCGTGGCTGCACGACGAGGTGGAACGCGTCGGCCGTCAGCCGTTGCGTAAGCTCAGCGCCGGCGATCGGCTGATCAAACCACTGCTGGGTACGCTGGAATACGGCCTGCCGCACGATAATCTGATCCAGGGGATTGCCGCGGCGATGCACTACCGTAGCGAGCAGGATCCGCAGGCGCAGGAACTGGCGGCGTTAATTGCTTCCGCGGGGCCGCAGGCTGCACTGGCGCAGATTTCAGGTCTGGACGCTGATAGCGAGGTTGTCGGAAAAGCGGTGAGTGTGTATAACGCCATGCAATAATCGGCGCGTCTCGGCACAGGTCAGGCTGTGTCCCTGCTTTTCAATCGATTGCGTTGGATAGGGAGGGCGTTGGCGATGAAAAACCATGCCCTCGTGGCGTCAGCCGCTCCACCGCGCAGGGGGCAATACTGTGCGCAGAATTAACGTACGAGAAGCGACGATGGACGATACGCAGGCATTTGAAAATCGGGTACTGGAATCCCTGAATGCATCGAAGACAGTCAGAAGTTTTATGCTGATGGCGGTCGAATTATTGGCTGAAGCCGTCAGCCTGTTGATGTTGCAGGCGTTTCGTAAAGACGACTATGCCGTGAAGTACGCCGTCGAGCCGTTGTTATCCGGCAGCGGGCCGCTGGGCGAACTGTCGGTGCGGTTAAAGCTGATTTACGGGCTGGGCATGATTAGCCGCAAAGAGTATGAAGATACGGAACTGCTGATGGCGTTGGGCGAGGAATTGGCCCACGATGAGCACGCGTATCGGTTTACTGATGACGAAATCCTGGGGCCGATCAGCGAGTTGCATTGCGTGAGCAGCCTGCCGCCGTCGCCGATACCGCCGTCCGGCGTTGATCCCGACGATGCGCTGCTGGCGGCCATGCAACAGCAGCGTTATCAACAGATGGTGCGCTCCACGCTGGTATTGTCGCTGACTGAACTTATCGCCGGCATCAGCCTGAAAAAGGCATTCTGATTTCAGCGAATCACCACAATAAAACAGGGCAACCTATTCGGGTTGCCCTTTGTTTATCTTTCTATTTTCGCGCTTTGCGCTATCGCCGGTTTTAATGCTTATAAGATAACTGTTGCTGGTGGCCGGCGAACGGCAAACCGTGACTGGCTGGCGCCAGTTCGTGGGACGAGGAGAGACGGAAAGCCGATACCGTATTGGAGAGCATCATGGCCTGGTCTTCCAGTGAGCTGGCTGCCGCAGAAGATTGCTGCACCAGTGCGGCGTTTTGTTGGGTGGTGCTGTCCATCTCGACAATCGCCTGATTGACCTGAGCGATACCGCGGCTTTGCTCGTCGGACGCAATCGTAATTTCCCCCATGATGTCGTGTACATGCGTTACCGCAGTCACAATCTCCTGCATGGTTTTACCCGCCGAGTGAACCAGATGCGCCCCTTTCGAGACCTGCTCGACCGAGGTGGAGATCAAGCCTTCAATCTCTTTGGCTGCCTGCGAACTGCGCTGAGCAAGATTACGCACTTCATTGGCAACCACGGCGAAACCACGCCCTTGCTCACCCGCCCGCGCCGCTTCCACCGCCGCGTTCAGCGCCAGAATATTGGTCTGGAATGCAATACCGTTGATAACGGAGGTGATTTCCGCAATACGTTTGGAGCTGCCTTCAATATCGGACATGGTTTGCACCACATCAGCGACCAGCTTACCGCCTTCCTGCGCCGTATGGGTGGCATCCAACACCAGTTTATTGGCCTGATGCGCGTTGGCGGCGTTTTGTTTCACGGTGGACGTGAGTTCTTCCATACTGGCGGCGGTTTCTTCAACGGACGCCGCCTGAGATTCGGTACGCGCGGCCAGATCGTTATTACCGGTGACGATTTCGCTGGCGGCGGTAGTAATCTGGCTGACCCCCATACGAATATCGTCAATCATGTTATGCAGATTGGCCTTCATTTTTGCCATAGCGCTAAACAACATGCCCAGTTCGTCGCGGCGCGTTGTTTCAATGGCGACGGTCAAATCGCCGGTGGCGATACTCTCGGCGATGGCCACGGTGTTGTTCAAGGGGTGGGTGATTTGGCGGGAGATATACCAGGCAATCAGCGCGCCGAGTATCAGCGTGATAAGCGAGGTGATGGCAATCTGCCATTCGGCGCTGATGATATCGTTCTGGGTAGCGGCGGTTTCTTCGGCGACCATCTTATTGACGTTGTCGATAAGCAGATTGGCGGTATCACCCAGTAACTTACCTTGCGCCATTTCTTCCTGATAAGCCGGCAGATAAGCCATGACCTGCGTTTTATACGTCGACAGTGTAGAAACAACCGGCGCCATAATCGCTTGCTGTTCCGGCGTCAGTGCCTGGACGAATTGGCCAAGCGCTTTTTGAGCGTCGTCCAGTGCGCTAATCAGCGGTTTTTCCGCGTCGCTGTTCAACGATAACAACAGGCCGCGCACCAGATAGCGGACGTTAACCAGTTTCTGGTGCAGTGAGGTCAGTTGCAACTGCAAAGGCATATTGCCGGCTACCTGCTGTTCTATTTGCTTGAGCGGCTTTTCAGAATCGGACAGGTTCCAGCTTTTTCTGACGTCATCTTTTTTGGCGACGGCGTCGGTATAGTTTTTCCGTCTTTCTTTATACTGATTAATCAACTTATTGATATTATCCAGCCGCTCGTCGTAATCGCTTCGCCAGTTTTTACCCTGAATAGAAGATATTAACCCGATGATGTTATCAATATGTTTACTATTCTCTTTAAGACTATCCGGGTTATAACTGGTGCCGTATAGCAACCGATAATAACGGGCTTCACTCACCTCATTATTAATTTGGTTGCTAAAAATAACTTTTTCAAAACGCCCTTTCAGTGTTTCGATATAGCGAACACTCACGGCGGCAATGATAACGGTCAGTAGCAGAATCAGGGAAAACCCTAATCCTAACTTCCTGCCGACTTTGATATTTTCGAGTTTTATAGCCATTGATTTTCTTCCATCGTAGATAGGCTGAGTGACTAAGTAAGGTACCAGGCTCTTTATGATTAGCACGCTGACAGACTTGGCTTTGTATCACGATACGAATAAGCCAGCTGTTGGTTTTCGGCCTTCCTGACCGAGCTTGTCATTGTAAAGATAGCGAGCTGTGCTCAAATCTGCTTCCGATGGATTTGTTTTTTTTCATTCGCCGGCCTGAGTGGGCGAATGAAGCTTTATCTACCTGCCGTTTCACCATGTCCTGAAATCTATAACGTATATAAAATGCCACCATGGCAGTTGTGTATAGACTGCGGGGAGAACACGCTGAATCTATCGGCGTACCCTACTAAAACTTTATACTGTTTTTTCCATTATTGATCCGAAAAACAAAATAAAAAAAACCCGGTATAACGAAGGTTATTCCGGGTTTGTCGGGATTAATTTCCGGTGTGGAAATTATACCCGTCATACTTCAAGTCGCAGGTGCGTTGGCTTTATTACTCGGCCCATCCCTGGGCCTCGCCCTACGGGCCGCAGCGAGCTGCGTTCAAATCTGCTCCCGGCAGATTTGTCGCTCACCCTGGTCACTTACTTGAGTAAGCTCCCAGGGATTCGCTGCGTCGCCGCGTTACAAGGCTCTTAATGAGCCTTGCCCTAACGGGCCAACGCTTTGCGTTGTTCAACACGCGAGCGTGTTGTCCTGCAACTCGAATTATTTAGGGTATATGTCTTACTTTTTCGCTTCTGCGAAACGTTTAGCCGCTTCGTCCCAGTTTACGACGAACCAGAACGCTTTAATGTAGTCCGGGCGACGGTTCTGGTATTGCAGGTAGTAAGCGTGCTCCCACACGTCCAGTGCGATGATCGGGTAGCCGGATGCGCCGGAAATCGCTTCGCCCATCAGCGGGCTGTCCTGGTTGGCGGTGGAAACGACAGCCAGCTTGCCGTCATCTTTCAGTACCAGCCACGCCCAGCCGGAACCGAAACGGGTTGCTGCGGCCTGCTCGAATTTTTCTTTGAACGCGTCAACGCTGCCGAAATCACGTTCAATCGCCGCTTTCAGTTCGCCTTCCAGCGTGGTGCCCAGCTTCAACCCTTTCCAGAACAGGCTGTGGTTGGCATGGCCGCCGGCGTTATTACGCAGCGGGCCTTTTTTATCGGCCGGCAGTTGATCCAGTTTGGTAATCAACTCTTCGGCAGACAGGCCGGCGAATTCAGGCAGGGATTCCAGCGCTGCGTTAGCGTTATTGACGTAAGCCTGATGGTGTTTGGAGTGATGAATCTCCATCGTCCGTGCGTCGAAGTGCGGCTCCAGTGCGTCATAAGCATAAGGCAGGGACGGCAGTGAATAACTCATGTTTAGCATCTCCATTGTTGTGGTGCGCAAATTCTTGTCATGTACAAATCGTTATCATGCACAAGGCGTTTGTGACTGGTTTGTGTGGCACCGTCGTTTGTTAGCGCCGCGTAAGCATTAAGTTCATTATAGTTAATTAAATGATCTTGAAAACGATTATTCGCGGCGAAAACCGGTTTGATGTGGGGTTTTATCCTATCATTACAATCGGTTATACCATAATTGGGTGAGCTAACAACAAATTGATCTAAGCTATACCCGGCGCAGCCGTTATGGCTGCAACCGTTGCGGATGGGTATAGATGGTGGCGCGCCCAGGACGGCAGAAGCCGACCAGTGTCAGATTGCAGCGCTCGGCGACTTCTACGGCCAGTGAGGTGGCGGCGGAGACCGCAAACAGAATTTCCACGCCGCACATGGCGGATTTTTGCACCATTTCATAACTGGCGCGGCTGGATACCAGCGCGGCACCGTGCTGCCAGGGCTGACGTGCCCGCGTTCCCAGCAGTTTGTCCAGCGCCACGTGGCGGCCTACGTCTTCACAACCGCCCAGCAACTCCCCTTGCGGCGATAGCCAGGCGGCGGCATGAGTCGCACCGGTCAACGCACCTGCCTGCTGTACGTTTTTCAACGCCTGTAATGCGGGCTCCAGGCGAGACAAGGAGAAATGTTGCGTGAACGGCAGCGGCGACACCGGCTTGCCGATTTCCGCCAGTTGTTCCACTCCACAGACGCCGCAGCCGGTACGCCCGTCCATCGCTCGCCGCCGTGCTTTTAGCCCGGCAAAACGGCGGCTGGAAAGCTCTATTTGTACTTCGATGCCGTTACACACCGGCACGACATCCATGCCATAGATATCCTGAGCTGACTCAATGATGCCTTCCGACAAAGAGAAGCCGAGCGCGAACGGCTCCAGATCTTTTGGCGACGCCATCATCACGACGTGCGAAATGCCGTTGTAAACCAGCGCGACCGGCACTTCTTCCGCCAGCCAGTCCTGCTGCGGCAAATCCAGCGCACCCTGACGCCAGACGCTGTGCTGGCAGGCGCCGGAACGCTCTGCAACGCCCTGAGAATCATCACTGTTCACTGTGTTGTGCCTGTTGTTGGGGGAATCTATTTCGACATTATTTCACCGCCGTGGCGGCGATGCGAATTTTTATCCCGTCAATGCCCTGCTATCCCATTGAGTGTAAAAGTGATGGCGCAGATGCGGGGATAACAAACTGTGCGCTGTGTCGAAGACTGATATTTTTTACTGCTACAGGGCTTTTACAACCCTGCAACACTGTATACGATTTAACCATTATTTTCTGTGAGGACTTATCAGCCAGATATAGGGTTTATCTTTGTCGGCGTTTGCGTCGGCGAAGTCTGGCTGCCGCGGCGCAGGGGCACCGGCATGAGGCCGGGTATCTTCCTGCAATGACACTTCGTGTTACCAAAGGAGAACGGAATGGATATCGATAATGCAAGCCGGGTACAACCCGGTGAATACGGCCCCGCCCTTACACTGAAAAAGCGCTACGACAACTTTATCGGCGGCGCATGGGTTCCTCCCTCCGGCGGCGAATATTACGTCAATCTGACGCCGGTAACCGGGCAACCGCTATGTGAGGTTGCCAGTTCCAGTAGCCGCGATGTGGATCATGCGCTGGATGCCGCTCACAAGGCCAGTGCCGAGTGGGGGGCGCTCTCTACGCGTGAGCGGGCGCAGATCCTCAATCGAATAGCCGATCGTATGGAAGCCAATCTGGCGCTGTTGGCCAGTGCGGAAACCTGGGATAACGGGAAACCGATCCGGGAAACCCTGAATGCCGACGTACCGCTGGGTATCGATCATTTCCGCTACTTTGCCGCCTGTATTCGTGCACAGGAAGGGGCGATCAGCGAAATCGACCACGATATGGTCGCCTACCATTTCCACGAACCGCTCGGCGTCGTCGGGCAGATTATTCCCTGGAACTTCCCGCTGCTGATGGCCTGCTGGAAGCTGGCGCCGGCGTTGGCCGCCGGTAACTGCATCGTGCTCAAACCCGCCAAACTGACCCCACTGTCGGTGCTGCTGTTGATGGAGCTGATTCAGGATATTCTGCCGCCGGGCGTACTCAATGTGGTTAACGGTGCGGGTGGGCAGATCGGCGAATATCTGGCAACCTCGCCGCGTATCGCCAAAGTCGCCTTTACCGGCTCGACTGAAGTCGGCCAACAGATCATGGGGTATGCGGCGCAAAACGTTATTCCGGTAACGTTGGAACTGGGTGGTAAATCGCCGAATATCTTCTTTGCCGACGTCATGGATCAGGAAGACAGCTTCTTTGACAAGGTGCTGGAAGGGTTCGCGTTGTTTGCCTTCAACCAGGGCGAAGTCTGTACCTGCCCAAGTCGGGCGTTGATTCAGGAGTCTATCTACGAACGGTTTATGGAGCGTGCCATCAAACGCGTCGAGTCTATTCGGGTCGGTAACCCGCTCGATAGCCAGACCATGATGGGGGCGCAGGTATCGGCCGGGCAGTTGGACACCATTCTGAATTACATTGATATCGGTAAGAAAGAAGGCGCGCAGGTACTGACCGGCGGGCATCGCAAACTGCTGCCGGGTGATCTGGCGCAGGGCTATTATCTGGAGCCGACGATTCTGTTCGGCCAGAACAGCATGCGGGTGTTCCAGGAAGAGATCTTCGGGCCGGTGCTGGCGGTAACCACCTTCAAAACGCCGGAGGAGGCGCTGGCGATAGCCAACGACACGCCGTACGGTCTGGGAGCCGGGGTATGGAGCCGTAACGCTAACATCGCCTACCGCATGGGGCGCGGCATTCAGGCCGGCCGCGTCTGGACTAACTGTTACCATGCCTACCCGGCGCATGCAGCGTTCGGCGGCTATAAACAGTCTGGTATCGGGCGTGAAACCCACAAAATGATGCTGGAACACTACCAACAGACCAAATGCCTGCTGGTGAGTTACTCCGAGAAGCCGGTCGGCCTGTTCTAAGCCAACAACCGTGCGTTGTCACCTGACAGACGATACAGGGGCTGCATCTGCAGCCCCTTTCTTTTGCACGATATCTGGACGAGTTGAGTTAACACCCGTCCAGAGGGAAAATTAGGACATCAGCGGCAACAGAGACTGGTAAAGCCGGCGGAATACGGTGCGCTGCTGTGCGTACTGCGCATGACGCGTTGGGTCCGGCTGGTGGACTTGCTCCAGTGGTAAAGCAGGCAGTAACTGTGCCTGCGGTATGGCCGGATTCAGTGCGATTTGCGCCAGCCTTGCTGCACCCAGCGCCGGGCCGACATCGCCGCCGGTACGGTATTCCAGCGTCTTGCCGCTGATATCCGCCAGCATCTGTCGCCAGTAGGCGCTGCGCGCGCCACCGCCAATCAGCGTGACCTGCCGAGGCTCAAGCCCGGTTGCGTGCAGCGCGTCCATGCCGTCCGCCAGTGCAAACCCCACCCCTTCCAGCACCGCG
Source organism: Dickeya chrysanthemi NCPPB 402 (assembly GCF_000406105.1). Lineage (NCBI taxonomy): Bacteria > Pseudomonadati > Pseudomonadota > Gammaproteobacteria > Enterobacterales > Pectobacteriaceae > Dickeya > Dickeya chrysanthemi. Next base: position 76,895 of record NZ_CM001974.1, read on the forward strand.
CGCGCCAGCGCGGCGCGACCATGTGAGTGCGTCAGCCCCCAGAAAGCGCCTTTGGCCTGCGGGTTGTTGTGCGGCGTGCGTTCGCCGGACAGATAGGGCAGGAACCACACGGGGGTGGCGGTTTCTTCTGCACTCGCCTGCTCGGCTTCGGCGAGCAGAGACGCCACGCTATCGGCGTGGGTGAGTCGGGCGGCCCAGTCGAGACAGGACGCCGCGCTCAGCATGACGGACATCAAATGCCAGCTGTTGGGCAGTGCATGGCAAAAGCTGTGAACGGCGCGCTGGGGATTGCTGAGAAAGCCATCGCTAACCGCGAAGTAAACGCCGGACGTGCCGAGCGATAGCATGGCCTGCCCGGCTTGATACAACCCGACGCCGATGGCGCCGGCCGCATTGTCGCCGCCGCCGGCAACTACCGGTACCGGCGGCATACCCCAGCGTGCGGCGATGTCGGCGCGCAATTGTCCGGTAATCTGGTTGCCTTCGAATAGTGCAGGCATCTGATCGCGATTAAGCCCGCAGGCGGCGAGCAGGTCATCGTTCCAGTCGCGTCGGGCGACATCCATCCACAGCGTGCCGGCCGCATCGGACATGTCGCTGGCGAAATTGCCGGTCAGGCGCCAGCGCAGGTAATCTTTGGGCAGCAGCACCTTGTCGATGAGCCGAAAAATATCCGGCTCGTGCTGTTGTACCCATTTCAACTTCGGTGCGGTAAAGCCGGGCATCATCAGGTTACCGGTGATGCGGCGGGCATCCGGCACCAGTTGTTCCAACTGCTGGCATTGCGCAGCGCTACGCCCGTCATTCCACAAAATGGCGGGCCGCAGTACCCGTTGCTGTGCATCCAGCAGCGTTGCGCCGTGCATCTGGCCGGTCAGCCCGATGGCTCGCACGCCCTGCAACGTCTGTTGTGCGGCTAACCCGCTCAGGGCGGCGTCGGTTGCCTGCCACCACTTTTCCGGGTCCTGTTCCGACCACAACGGATGCGGACGCGAGACGCTCAACGGTGCGCTGTGGCTGGCCGCCACGTCGCCGTTTTCCCGTAGTAAGATGGCTTTCACGCCCGATGTGCCAAGATCGATGCCGATGTACATAATGCCTCACTGGTTATCAGGCTGACCCCCGAAGGTGTGTACCGCCGGCGCATACCGCCAACAAACGTGGTTTTCTGCACGACCGGGCGTGCGCCAGCCTATACCAAAAATAATTCGAGTTGCAGGACAACACGCTCGCGTGTTGAACAACGCAAAGCGTTGGCCCGTTAGGGCAAGGCTCATTAAGAGCCTTGTAACGCGGCAACCGAGGGAATCCCCGGGAGCTTACATCAGTAAGTGACCGGGGTGAGTAAGGGCAGCCAACACACCTGCAACTTGAAGTATGACGGGTATACACCTATTTAGCCGAACAGATAGCGATTAACCAGATTTTCCAGCCGTTCCTGCTGCCCGCTGTGGTGCTGCGGGTTAAGCGGGTGGCGGGTGGCGTAGCTTGCCAGCATCTCCAGCGACGCGTTGCCTTGCAGGATTTGCTGGCCCAGCTCGCTATTCCAGCCGGCGTAGCGGTCGGCGACCTGCTGGTTTAATTCGCCGTCTTCCAGCATACGGGCCGCTACTTTGAGCGACAACGCCATGGTGTCCATCGCGCCGATGTGAGCGTGGAACAGGTCGTAGCGATCGGTGCTTTGGCGGCGGATCTTGGCATCGAAATTAAGGCCGCCGGTGGTGAATCCCCCTGCTTTCAGGATTTCATAGAGCACCAGCGCGTTTTCCTCCACACTATTGGGGAACTGGTCGGTATCCCAGCCGAGCTGCGGGTCGCCGCGATTGGCGTCAACCGAGCCGAAGATGCCGAGGGCAATCGCGGTGGCGATCTCGTGATGGAAGGTATGCCCCGCCAGCGTGGCGTGGTTGGCCTCGATATTGACCTTGATCTCTTTTTCCAGCCCGAACTGTTTGAGGAAGCCGTAGACGGTGGCGACATCGTAATCGTACTGGTGTTTGGTCGGTTCCTGCGGTTTGGGCTCGATCAGCAAGGTGCCGTTGAAGCCAATTTTGTGTTTGTGCTCCACCACCATTTGCATGAAGCGGCCAATTTGCTCGCGTTCCTGGCGCAGGTCGGTATTGAGCAGGGTTTCATAGCCTTCGCGGCCGCCCCACAACACATAGTTCTCACCGCCCAGCATTTTGGTGGCGTTCATGGCGGTGAACACCTGCGTCGCGGCCCAGGCGAACACGTCCGGGTCGGGATTGGTGGCGGCACCGGCGGCATAACGCGGGTTGGTAAAGCAGTTGGCGGTGCCCCACAGCAGCTTCACTCCGGTTTCCTGCTGTTTGGCGGCCAGAATCTCGGTCATGGCGGCAAAATTGTTCAGGTATTCCGGCAATGAACCCCCTTCCGGCGCGACGTCGACATCGTGAAAACAGTAATAGGGCGCGCCCAGTTTGTGCAGGAATTCGAAGGCGATATCGGCCTTGCGTTTCGCCAGCGCCAGCGCGTCGCCGGGCTGCTGCCACGGCCGGGCAAAGGCACCGGCGCCGAACATGTCGGAACCGTTCCAGCAGAAGGTGTGCCAATAACAGACCGCAAAACGCAAATGGTCGGCCATGCGCTTGCCGAGGATGACCTCGTCGGGGTTGTAATGGCGGAAGGCGAACGGATTGCGGCTGCCCTGACCTTCAAAGCGAACTTTTTCTATCTGATCAAAATAAGCGTGCATTGTTATCTCCTTGCAAACCACCGGAATGACTGTTTTCAGCCTTGTCTCAATATTCGGTTTGCCTGCCAGTTTCCTCAATTACGTTATTTCACACTGAAATTCAGATAATTATTAAATGTGCGCGTGATCGCAAAAAATAACCGGAATAATCTGCAAAACCGCTCGCACTCACGGGTGTGATGAAAGGGGTTAACACGGTGAAAATATGACCGCTATCAAAAAATAACAATTAAACCAAAAACGTAATTCAGAGATAAAAATCAGCAATTGCTGACCCTGACTTTTCTTGTCAACAATTTCACGCAACGTAGCCGTAAGTGAAGTGACGCTTTTATCCTGCCGTCCTATAACAAAGGTACTCTACGATGAAAATGAAACACGTATTACTGTCAGCCTGTGCCGCACTTGTCATGCTGGGTCAGCCGGGGTTCGCCAAAGAGGTTAAAATCGGTATGGCTATCGACGACCTGCGTCTTGAGCGCTGGCAGAAAGATCGGAATATTTTTGTGAAGAGCGCCGAAGAAAAAGGGGCGAAAGTGTTTGTTCAGTCCGCCAACGGCAATGAAGGAACGCAAATATCCCAGATAGAAAATATGATTAATCGTGGCGTCGATGTGCTGGTGATTATCCCTTATAACGGTCAGGTTTTAAGTAACGTGATTGCCGAAGCCAAACGCGAGGGAATAAAAGTACTGGCTTATGACCGTATGATTAATAATGCGGATATCGATTTTTACATTTCGTTTGATAATGAAAAAGTCGGAGAGCTTCAGGCACAATATTTAATTAATAAGGTGCCGCAGGGCAGTTATTTTCTGATGGGCGGCTCGCCGGTTGATAATAACGCCAAACTGTTCCGTCAGGGACAGATGAAAGTATTAAAACCATTAATTGATAGCGGCAAGATTAAGGTCGCGGGCGACCAGTGGGTGGATGCCTGGCTGCCGGAAAATGCGCTGAAAATCATGGAAAACGCGTTGACCGCCAACAACAACAAGATTGATGCGGTGGTGGCGTCGAACGATGCGACCGCGGGCGGTGCGATTCAGGCGCTCTCCGCTCAGGGCCTGGCCGGCAAGGTGGCGATATCCGGTCAGGATGCCGACCTGGCGGCCATCAAGCGGATCGGGTCCGGCACTCAGACCATGACCGTGTACAAACCGATTAGCAAACTGGCGCAGGACGCGGCGACTATCGCGGTGTTGCTGGGGCAGGGGAAAAAACCGGAGTCTAACGCCACGCTCAATAACGGCAAGAAAGAGGTGCCTGCCTTCCTGTTGACGCCTATCCCGGTCGATAAGGCGAATATCGATAGCACCGTCGTCGCCGACGGATTCCATAAGAAAGCGGATATCTATTAACCCGTTCGTTCGTCGTCCGGCGAACCGCAGCCGCGGTATTGCCGGATGTGCGGCATCGGCCAGGTGGAGGGGGTATGCCGTATCTGTTGGAAATGAAAAACATCACCAAGGCTTTCGGGGCGGTGAAAGCGGTAGACAATGTCAGTCTGCAACTGGACGCAGGGCAGGTGTTGTCGCTGTGCGGCGAGAACGGTTCCGGCAAGTCGACATTGATGAAAGTGCTGTGCGCGGTTTATCCCTACGGCAGCTATGAAGGCAGCATCCGATTCGCTGGCGATGAGCTGCGAGCCGGGCATATCCGTGATACCGAGCAGAAAGGAATCGCCATCATTCATCAGGAACTGGCGCTGGTTAAAGAGATGACAGTGCTGGAGAACATTTTTCTTGGTAATGAATGGACGTATGCCGGTGTGATGGATTACGACGCCATGTACCTGCGTTGTCAGACTATGCTGGCGCAGGTGCGGCTGGATATCGACCCGAATACCCGCGTCGGCGAACTGGGGTTAGGTCAACAGCAACTGGTGGAGATCGCCAAAGCGCTGAATAAGCAAGTCAGGCTGCTGATTCTCGATGAACCGACCGCGTCGCTGACCGAACGGGAAACCGGTGTATTGCTGGATATCGTGCGTGACCTGCGTCACCACGGTATCGCCTGTATCTACATCTCCCACAAGCTTAACGAGGTCAAGGCGATTTCCGATGTGATCTGCGTGATCCGCGATGGCAGGCACATCGGCACCTGTCCGGCGGATTCGCTCAGCGAGGATCAGATTATCGCCATGATGGTGGGGCGCGAGCTGACGGAGCTGTATCCGAACGAGCCGCATCAGATCGGTGAAGAGGTGTTGCGGGTGGAGCACCTGACCGCCTGGCACCCGGTCAACCGGCATATTCGCCGGGTAGACGATGTGTCGTTCAGCCTGCACCGTGGTGAAGTGCTGGGGATCGCCGGGTTGGTCGGTGCCGGGCGCACCGAGACGGTTCAGTGCCTGTTCGGTGCCTATCCGGGGCAATGGCAGGGCGAAATCCGTGTGGAAGGAAAGCCAGTCGTTATCCGCCACTGCCGGCAGGCGATGGCGCTGGGGATCGCCATGGTGCCGGAAGACCGTAAAAAAGACGGCATTATTCCGGTAATGAGCGTGGCGCAGAATATTACACTGGCGGCGCTCGACCAGTTCACCGGTGCACTGTCGGTGTTGCGGGATGCTGATGAACAGCACAGCCTGCGGGAGTCGATAACCCATCTGAAAGTCAAAACAGCGTCGCCGGAACTGGCGATTGCCCGTCTCAGCGGCGGCAACCAGCAAAAGGCCATTCTGGCGAAGTGCCTGCTGTTGCGCCCGAAAATCCTGATTCTGGATGAACCGACCCGCGGGATCGATATCGGCGCAAAATATGAAATCTACAAATTGATCAATCAGTTGGTGAAGCAACAGATCGCCGTCATCGTGATTTCCTCTGAACTGCCCGAAGTGTTGGGCCTGAGCGACCGGGTGCTGGTGATGCATCAGGGGCGGCTCAAGGCGGATTTACCCAACCGCGGCCTGACGCAGGAGCAGGTGATGGAAGCTGCATTAAGGAGTGAGCCTCATGCTGAAAACCTGGCTGTCTGACCGTACGCCTGCACTGGCGACGTCTTCCGGCGGAACGTCTCGTCGGCGTTCTTTCAATTTACAGGTGCTGGTGATGGTCGCGGCGATCATTGCGATCATGCTGTTTTTCACCTTTATGACCGATGGCGCGTACCTCAGCGCCCGCAATATTTCCAACCTGCTGCGCCAAACCGCCATCACCGGCATTCTGGCGGTGGGTATGGTGTTTGTGATTATTTCCGCCGAAATCGACCTGTCGGTCGGCTCCATGATGGGGCTGCTGGGCGGCGTGGCGGCGATTCTGGATGTCTGGTACGGCTGGCCGTTGCCCCTGACCGTGGCGGTGACGCTGTTATTGGGGTTGTTGCTCGGCGCCTGGAACGGCTGGTGGGTGGCGTATCGGCGCGTGCCGTCGTTCATTGTGACGCTGGCTGGCATGCTGGCGTTTCGCGGCGTGCTGATTGGTATTACCAATGGCACCACGGTATCGCCCACCAGCCCGGCAATGTCGCAGATTGGTCAGAGTTATTTGCCGGAAGGTATGGGATTTTTGTTCGGTATCGTTGGGCTGACGCTGTTTGTGGTATGGCGCTGGCGTCAGCGGCGGCGTCGCCGGCATCTGGGGTTGCCGGTGGCGTCGGCTTCCGGTGATGCCGCTCGCCAGTCGCTGATGGCGGTGCTGGTACTGGGCGCTATCTATTTACTGAATGATTATCGGGGCGTGCCGACACCGGTACTGCTGCTGACGCTTATCATGCTGGGCGGCATGTTTATGGCGATGCGTACGGCTTTCGGACGACGCATTTATGCCGTCGGCGGCAATATCGATGCCGCCCGCCTGTCGGGGGTGAATGTCGAGCGTACCAAGCTGACGGTGTTCGCCATCAACGGCCTGATGGTGGCGGTAGCGGGGCTGGTGCTCAGTTCCCGACTGGGAGCCGGGTCGCCGTCTGCCGGGAATATCGCGGAACTGGACGCTATCGCCGCCTGCGTCATCGGCGGTACCAGTCTGGCGGGTGGAGTCGGCAGTGTGGCCGGTGCGGTGATGGGGGCATTCATCATGGCGTCGCTGGATAACGGTATGAGTATGCTCGATGTGCCCACCTTTTGGCAGTACATCGTCAAGGGCGGCATTTTGCTGTTGGCGGTGTGGATGGATACCGCCACCAAGCACAAAGCCTGACCACTGTGGATGACAGGGATGACGGTACGTCTGCGGCAAAATCAGCGAAACAGTTCGCAAAGTAAGGAAATGGATTTTGGGCTGCCGGTCGGCCGTGCTATTTAGGCGAAAGACCGGCTTTCGACGCCGGATTTCGCCTGAGGAAAGGTGATGCCCGCTATCGCACTGTCCAACGAGAACGTATCGCCATGTTTGAGAAACGCTACCGTATTACATTGCTGTTTAATGCCAACAAAGTGTACGACCGGCAGGTAGTCGAAGGTGTGGGAGAATACCTGCAAGCGTCTCAGTGTGACTGGGATATCTTCATTGAGGAAGACTTCCGTTGCCGTATCGACAATATCCGCGACTGGCTGGGGGACGGCGTGATCGCGGATTTCGATGACCCGGCGATTGTCGCGTTGTTATCCGGGGTGCGCGTGCCGCTGGTGGGCGTGGGCGGCTCTTATCACCATCCACCGGATTACCCGCCGGTGCATTACATCGCCACCGACAATTATGCGTTGGTGGAGAGTGCGTTTTTGCATCTCAAAAATAAAGGGTTGAACCGATTCGCGTTTTACGGCCTGCCGATATCGGTGGGGAAGCGATGGGCGCAAGAGCGGGAACAGGCTTTTCGCCAGTTGGTGTCGGCGGAGCAGTATCAAGGCGTAGTGTATCAGGGCATGGAGACGTCGCCGGACAACTGGCAGTATGCCCAGAACCGGTTGGCGGACTGGATCCAAACCTTGCCGCCACAAACCGGTATTATCGCCGTAACGGATGCCCGCGCCCGCCATCTGTTGCAGGTGTGCGAGCACTTGAATATCGCAGTGCCGGAAAAGCTGTGTGTAATTGGTATCGACAATGAAGAACTCACCCGTTACCTGTCGCGCGTCGCGCTATCTTCGGTGGCGCAAGGGACGCGGCAGATGGGGTATCGAGCCGCCAAATTGCTGCACCAGCTGTTGCTGGCGCCCTATTCGCTGCCGTTGCAACGTGTTCTGGTGCCACCGTTACGGGTGGTGGAACGTAGCTCCACTGATTACCGTTCGGTGCGCGACCCGGCGGTGATTCAGGCGATGCACTTTATCCGCCATCATGCCTGCAAAGGCATTAAGGTGGAACAGGTGTTGGATGCGGTTGGGTTGTCGCGTTCCAATCTTGAAAAACGCTTTAAAGATGAAACCGGGCAAACGATTCACGGCATCATCCATGCTGAAAAGCTGGAGAGGGCAAGAAACCTGCTGGTGTCGACCTCGTTGTCGATTAACGAGATTTCAACGATGTGCGGGTATCCTTCGTTACCGTACTTTTATTCTGTTTTTCGCAAAGATTACGACCTGACGCCGCGCGAATACCGTGAGCGTTATGGTGAAGGCGGTTACGACGATAGTCGCTATGATAATGTTCAGACGACCTATCGGTGTTACCGATGAGCAACGGGGATTATGGTACGACGATGAGAGTTTCGGGGTATAACATGCCCGAAGATGACGAGCGAGAAACAACGTTGGGAGCGACGGCGCGTGCGCGCCGCCGTCATGGTCGCCTGGTTCAGGCAGGCACACGCCAGTAATCGTAATAAATATGCTCGACCTGAAAATTCACATCGTCCTTGTCGTTACTCAGCCGGCTGGCCAGCGTGAATGCGAAATCGAACGCGACGCCGAGCCCTTTGCCGCTGATCAGGTTGCCGTCTTCCACCACTTTTTGGTCGACATATACGCCGTCGGTCACGTCTTTCCAGAGGTCGCCTGAGCAGACGTAGCGGCGCCCTTTCAGCAAATGGTTACCACCCAGCACTCTGGCGGCTGCCGAGCAGAGTGGGCAAATCAGTTTGCCTGCCTCGTCATGGCGGCGGATAAATTCCGTCACCAGCGGGTTGGCCGCCAGGTTCACTGTGCCTTGCGGCCCCCCCGGAATTACCACGGCATCAAACAGCTGGTCCATACTTCTTTCCAGCAGGGCATCTGCAAACATGCGGATATTATGGTAACTAGGCAATTCCAGCCTATCGTGACAGGAAAGCAGGGTGACGTTTAGCTTCGTACGATGCAACACATCGATCACCATAATCGCTTCCGCTTCTTCGAATCCGGGAGCCAACAGAATGGCGACGTTCTTGGCCATGGTATCTCCAGCAATAATCAAGGGGGGAGGGACGAACATCTGTGCCGCCGAGGATAGCAAAGAAACTAACTTAAATTGAAACATCGTTTCAATATTGAGTGGTGGGTCGCGTAATCGATGTTTGCTCGTCTGCACCGTCGATAAATAGCGCTATACTCGCTCCCTTCATACTGCTGTAACCGCGCCGGAAAGACAGGGGCATCGCAGGTGTCTGGAATGACGCTGTGGCGACACGGTTTGATACGCACACCCTCTTTGACGGCTATTTCATATAAGAACGAATCACCGTCACGATCGCTTCCAAATCGGTGGCGCGTTCCGCAGGATCGGCTTCTTCATTCATCAGATGGTCGCGGATGTGGCCTTCCAGCACTTCACCCATCAATCCGTTCACTGCCCCTCGAATAGCGGCAATCTGTTGCAGAATTTCCAGACAGGAGCGCCCGCCGCCGTCCAGGGCTTTTTCCAGTGCTTCTGCCTGGCCTTTGATGCGTCTGACGCGTGTCAGCAGTTTCTTTTTTTCATGAACAGTGTGAGGCATGGCGGCTCCCGTCTTGTATCACCCTATACTGGGGTATAGTATGTTTTCATCATTTCATTTTCAGGCTGGCCTATCGGCTGCCTGATTCGGACGCTAACTATGACGGATTTTTCCTTACTTTTGCAGCAGGGTGTCGCTAATGCCTGGTTATTTATCCCCAGCGCTGTTCTGTTGGGGGCGCTGCATGGCCTGGAGCCGGGTCACTCCAAGACCATGATGGCGGCGTTTATCGTGGCAATCCGCGGCACGGTGAAGCAGGCGGTAATGCTGGGCGTCGCCGCTACATTGTCTCATACCGCCGTGGTCTGGTTGATTGCGTTGGGTGGGATGTATTTGAGCCGGCAGTTTACCGCTGAATCCGCCGAGCCCTGGCTACAGTTTATTTCCGGCATCATTATTTTGGGGACTGCCATCTGGATGTTCTGGCGTACCTGGCGCGACGAGTGGGCATGGAAACAACACCAGCATAGTCATGGTCACCATCATGACCACGGCCACGACCACGAGCATCACGATCACGAACATGCCCATCATCACCATGATGTTTCTCATGCTGATCATCATTCTGGTCATCAACATGATCACACGCGGCCTCAGGGTGAATATCAGGATGCACATGAACGGGCGCACGCCGACGAGATTCGCCAGCGCTTTGCCAACCGGGAGGCGACCAATGGGCAGATTCTATTGTTTGGCCTCACCGGCGGATTGATTCCCTGTCCGGCCGCTATTACGGTGCTGCTGTTGTGTATTCAGGTGAAGGCTTTTACGCTGGGGGCGGCACTGGTGGTCTGTTTCAGTATCGGACTGGCATTGACGCTGGTAGCGGTTGGCGTAGGCGCGGCGCTTAGCGTACAGCATGCCGGCCGCCGCTGGCCGGGATTCGCCGCACTGGCGCGGCGGGCACCTTACTTCTCCAGTGTGCTGATCGCGCTGGTAGGGACGTATATGCTGTTGCATGGCTGGGTACGTTTGCCGTTATAACCGTGCCGACAGTTGTAAAAACGGCGATGTTGTGGCCTTGCTTGCAAGCCTGAGGTTGCCGTTGTGAATTTTTTTCCTGAAAATCCGCCTCTTCTCTTCCGGTCCGCGGGAAAAGATGTTTAAATTATCAATCATAAAATTTGCATAAATATGCATTGATGCGCGATGGTTCATCGCAGTCGATTCTGATGACGCTGTGTCGTGCGCGTCTCAATGCATAACCAGACATTGCGTAACCCGGCGGCAGGGCTGCTAAGCTTAACGCCATCGAAATCAAGCAGGGACTAATAGTTATGACGACGATTTTGAAACATCTTCCGGTGGGCCAGCGGATTGGGATTGCTTTCTCCGGTGGTTTGGATACCAGCGCAGCCTTATTGTGGATGCGTCAGAAAGGCGCTGTGCCGTATGCCTATACCGCGAATCTGGGCCAGCCTGATGAAGATGACTATGACGCCATTCCACGTCGTGCCAAAGAGTACGGTGCTGAAAACGCCCGTCTGATCGATTGCCGTAAACAACTGGTAGCGGAAGGTATTGCTGCGATTCAGTGCGGTGCGTTCCATAACACGACCGGCGGTATGACCTACTTTAACACTACCCCGCTGGGCCGCGCAGTGACCGGCACGATGCTGGTCGCCGCGATGAAGGAAGACGGCGTGAATATCTGGGGCGACGGCAGTACTTACAAAGGTAACGACATTGAGCGTTTCTATCGCTACGGTCTGCTGACCAACGCCGAGCTGAAAATTTACAAACCCTGGCTGGATACCGACTTCATCGACGAACTGGGCGGCCGTCAGGAGATGTCCGAGTTTATGACGAAGTCGGGCTTCGATTACAAAATGTCGGCGGAAAAAGCTTACTCCACCGACTCCAACATGCTGGGCGCAACGCACGAAGCGAAGGATCTGGAATTCCTCAACTCCAGCGTGAAAATCGTCAATCCAATCATGGGTGTGAAATTCTGGGACGAAAACGTACGTATTCCGGCCGAAGAAGTAACGGTACGGTTCGAACGCGGCCACCCGGTAGCGCTGAACGGGCAGACATTCTCTGACGACGTGGAATTGCTGCTGGAAGCCAATCGCATCGGCGGTCGCCACGGTCTTGGCATGAGCGATCAGATCGAAAACCGTATCATTGAGGCGAAAAGCCGCGGTATTTATGAAGCGCCGGGGATGGCGTTGCTGCACATTGCCTACGAGCGCCTGGTTACGGGGATTCATAACGAAGACACCATCGAGCAGTACCACGCTCATGGTCGCCAACTGGGACGTTTGCTGTATCAGGGCCGCTGGTTCGATCCACAGGCGTTGATGCTGCGTGATGCCCTGCAACGTTGGGTGGCCAGCGAAATTACCGGCGAAGTGACGCTGGAACTGCGTCGCGGCAACGACTACTCGATTCTGAACACCGTATCGGACAACCTGACCTACAAGCCGGAACGTCTGACGATGGAAAAAGGCGAATCCGTCTTCTCGCCGGATGACCGTATCGGCCAGCTGACGATGCGTAATCTGGATATCACGGATACTCGCGAAAAACTGTTTAATTACGTGGAAAGCGGGCTGATTTACTCCGGCAACGCCGGCCTGCCGCAGGTTGCTACCCCATCGCTGCAAGACAAGTCTGCAAAATAATCTCGGACTGAATGTAACAAGGGCATCCTATCGGGATGCCCTTGTTTTTTTACGCGCCGTCTTTTGCTTCCCGGCTCCGATGCTCATGTGAATATCAGCGGTTGTTGACCAGATGTTTTTCAACACGGCCCAGCAAGGTGCGCAATTGGTTTTTTTCTTCTTCACTGAATGGGGAGAGAATATCGCGTTCATTTGCGACGTGTTCTTCCACTACCCGGTTGATGAGGGCAAAACCTTCATCGGTCAACTGGATATTTACGGAGCGGCGGTCACCTTCAATCGGCATTCGACGCAGCCAGCCGGCTTGTTCCAGCCTGTCGAGCCGGCTTGTCAACGTGCTGTTGTTAATCATCAGTGCGCTGACAATCTGGGATGGGCTGATGGCATAAGGCGCGCCGCGTCTGCGTAGCGTCGCCAGAATGTCGAACTCGCGTGCGCTCAATTTATATTTGCTGAACACTTTGTCCAGTGCGCGGTCAATCAACAAACTGGTGCGAGAGAGGGTGCCAATCACCAACATCGGTTCAACATCAAGATCGGGGCGTTCATTGCGCCATTGTTGAACTATATCAGATACTTCCAGGTAGCGTGCCATTAACTAATATCCTTAATTAATATATACCCAAAATAATTCGAGTTGCAGGAAGGCAGCCAACGCACCTGCAACGTGAAGTATGACGGGTATAAAAGACCATTCCTTTTTATTGCAGCGTAGGTCAATACCGTTACGCGATCAACCCTACTGTAATATTCTTTAGAGAAATATTCAACGCAGTATGTTATTGACACGGTAATTATGTGAACGTATATTACGAAATCGTAATGTGTAGTGTTGTTTATCGGTGTCACAGGATGTGATGCATCAAGATAAAGGACGATCACAGTGAGTAAGTCAGGAGAACTGCACATGGATGTGCGCCTTCTGTGCGCCTTCTGTACGGCCGGAGAGGCTGTACATGCCTCAGGCTGAGCCGGTTCGGTAAGCCGGATCGCGCTTTTTGGCAGACACAGTTTGAGGAAGGTTCATCTCGTGAAATTAAAAGACTTCGCTTTCTATGCCCCTTGCGTCTGGGGCACCACCTACTTTGTTACGACCCAGTTTCTTCCTGCCGACAAGCCGTTGCTGGCTGCGCTGATTCGTGCGTTGCCGGCGGGTCTTGTTCTCATTTTTGGTAAAAAGCTCCCGCCGGTCAGCTGGTTATGGCGATTATTTGTGCTGGGGGCACTCAATATCGGCGTATTTTTCGTCATGCTGTTTTTTGCGGCTTATCGTCTGCCCGGCGGTGTCGTGGCGCTGGTGGGGTCACTTCAACCGCTTGTCGTCATTCTACTGTCTTTCCTGTTGTTGACGCAGCCGGTGCTGAAAAAACAGATAATGGCGGCGGTTGCCGGCGGGATCGGCATTGTCTTGCTGATTTCATTGCCGGAAGAGCCGTTAAATCCGGCTGGGCTGGCGGCATCGGTACTGGCGACGGTGAGTATGGCGTCGGGGTTAGTGCTGACCAAGAAATGGGGCCGCCCGGCCAGAATGACGATGCTGACGTTCACCGGCTGGCAGCTATTCTGTGGCGGGTTGGTGATTCTGCCGGTACAGATGTTTTTGGAGCCGCTGCCGGATGCCATCACCTGGACTAACCTCGCCGGTTATTTTTACCTGGCTATCCCCGGCTCGCTGTTGGCGTATTTTATGTGGTTTTCCGGTCTTGAGGTTAATTCTCCGGTCATTATGTCGATGTTGGGTTTTCTCAGCCCAATGGTTGCGTTGTTAGTGGGATTTTTATTCCTTCACCAGGGGTTGTCCGGTCCGCAATTGGTGGGTGTGGTACTCATTTTTTCAGCAATTATTATTGTGCAGGATATCTCGTTATTTTTCAGAAGAAAAAATCAATGCCATTAACACGGTCTGATTTTACTTCTAAATGAAATAATATTTTTTGATGTGTGTAGAGAAATTTAACTGATTGGGCAATGTGCTGAGGTGTTGAAAATCGCAATGCATTGAATCTTCTGTATGCCAGTTTTTTGAATGTTAAAAAATAATTAACCTAATACATTTTGGTGATTAAATTAATCGTTAATATCTTGCAGACAGGAAAATAATTTTTTAATTTAATGAGAAGGTGATGTGACGATCGGCAACGTCAGCTGTCGAGGGTTAATCTCACTCGATAATCATGCAGGATGCATTGTTATCAATAATATCATGTACTAATGATTGCTATGTCATTGATGCCAGACGTGAGTCATACCTGCGTCTGCAGGAAAGACATCGTCCGGATATAAACTGACATAATCCCCCCAGGATGAGAGAATATTATGTCTAAAACGGATTTTTCGCATGAATTGCTGCGGTTTAGTGACGAAGTAAAGGACGCGTTGCATACCGGTAAGCCGGTGGTGGCGCTCGAGTCAACAGTGATTGCCCATGGCCTGCCTTACCCCGACAATGTCGCCACCGCCCAAAAAATCGAAGCGGTCGTGCGTGCCGAAGGGGCGATTCCTGCGACGATTGGTATCGAAAACGGCCGATTTCTGATTGGCATGTCAGATGCCGATATCGAACGGTTTGGTGCGACCAACGGTATTCCAAAAGCCAGCAGCCGTGATATTCCGGTGATTCTGGCGCAAGGGGGAAAAGGTGCCACCACTGTGGCGTCGTCGTTAGTGGCGGCGGATCTGGCCGGCATCGCGTTTTTCGCGTCGGCCGGTATTGGCGGCGTACACCGCGGGGCGGAAAAGTCGATGGATATCTCTGCCGACCTGGTCCAGTTTACCCGCTCCCGGGTTGCCGTCGTGTGCGCCGGCGCCAAGAGTATTTTGGATCTTGGTCTGACGCTTGAATACCTGGAAACCCAGTGCGTACCTATCATTTCCTATCAATCTGACGATTTTCCCGCGTTTTACTGCCGTTCCAGTGATTTTCCCAGCCCCCATCGCCTGGATGACCCTGCTGTGGTTGCTCGTTCCATTGAGATGCACTGGAAGCTGGGTAACCGTAGTTCAGTGCTGATTACCCACCCTATTCATGAAAGCGAGGCTATCGATAAAGATGAGGTCGAGTCGATTATCCGTGAAGCCGCGCTTCAGGCGGAACATGAGGGAATTCGCGGGCCGGGCGCCACGCCGTATTTGATGCGTGCCGTCGCCAGGGCGACGCAAGGACGAACAGTAAAAGCGAATATGTCGGTACTGATCAGTACGGCGGCGTTGGCCGGCAAACTGGCCTGCGCCCATACCGATTACCTGCGACAGCACAATCAGGCATAAGGATATGTCTCATGAAACCACTGGTTATTTTTGATTTAGACGGCACGCTGGTCGATACGCCGAGCGGTATCGTCAGTGCGTTTGTGACGACATTGCGTGATCTGGGTCTGCCGTGTGAGGATCGCCGCGCTATTCGCGCCACCATCGGTTTACCGCTGGAAAAAGCGTTTAGCCAGCTTTTGTCGCTGCCGGTTGATGATGAACGGGTTGCGGCGGCTATCAGGCGATATCAGGCTGTTTTCCGCGAGCAGGTGCTGCCTCTGGCGCCAGGGCTGGTATTCCCGGGGGTGGTGGACGGCCTGAGCTTGCTCCAACGCCAGGGCTATGCGTTGGCGGTAGCCACCAGCAAGGTCTTTGTCAGCGCTCAGGCATTGCTGGAGGCGGCGGGATTGTGGCCGTTCTTCGATCTGGTGCTGGGGGCCGATATGGTAACGCACCCTAAGCCGCACCCTGAAATGGGGTTGCTGGCGATGTCGCGTCTGGGGGCCGGTGCCTCAACCACCGCCATGGTGGGAGACACCACCCATGATCTGTTGATGGCGAAACAAGCGGGGATGGTGGCTATCGGGGTTACCTGGGGTATTCATCACGTCGAGCAGCTTAAATCGGCGGAGCCGCAGGTTATTGTTGATACATTCGGCGAGGTAGTCGGGGCTGCCCACGCATTATTAAAATTGTCTTCGTCCCCGGTGTCTTATTATTAATTCTTTCTGATTTTTCTTAATCGATTTATTTGTTCTGCATAGGTATTTGGCCTGAAGACAGGAGTCTTCGGCTAAATACTGTATATACCCGTCATACTTCAAGTTGCAGGTGCGTTGGCTGCGTTCGTTCACCCGAATCACTTACCTGAGTAAGCTCATCGGGATGAAATGAGAGACATCCTGTCTCTCACCAGAGGCCAGCCGTTGGCTGGTCAAATTCGTTCCCGACGAATTGGTCACTCTCTTGCCGCCTTCCTGCAACTCGAATTATTTCGGGTATATGACGTTTTTACCTTGAAATAAACCTGTTAATTATATTTTTACCGATTCATGTATGAGGATTGTAATGGATAACATCTCGAATCACGCGATGAATTACCCCGCATTGGTATTGAATAAAGGATTATTACCGAATGATGACACCGCTTCGCTGTCTCGTTATCTTTTTTCTGCCCTGACATTGGCTGTGTCGCGTATTACTCAAAGCGAGGAAATGGTGGTTGGTTTTCATTTGCCGCCACAAGAAGTCTCTGTTTGGGAAAATAACAATCATATTCATGGGGATATTATTCCCCTGAATATTCCATTGAATAGTTCTACGCCAATTTGCGGATTTATTCAGAATATAACGGACTGGATGACGCCGGACACTATTCAGCAGAACAATGACATGAACATCCGGGTGCTGACATTGGGCAGACAACAGGCACCGCCTGATGTCTTTGACCTGGAAGTGACATGGCGGCCGCCCGTGGATAATGAGCCGGTTCGGGCGCTGGTTTGTTATGTCGATAGCAGCGAAGAGACATTCACGTTAACGCTACGGTCTAATCCCGCTCGTTTTAGTTCGGCACTGGTGCAGACATTGCCTGCGGTATGGCGCCAGATAATCGAGTTTGCCGGAAAAAACGGTGTGGAAACGCTACGAGATATCCGTCTGATTGACGACGATGAGCGTGACCATGTCCTGCATCGCTTTAATCAGACCGACCACGCATGGGGCAGTGAGACAAGCATCGTCGCGCAACTGAAAAAACGGGCGCAATGCCAGCCGGAACAGACCGCGGTGGTGTTTCGCGATCAACAACTGAGCTTCCGGCAGCTTTATCAACAAGCCGGTGCGCTGGCGCATTACCTGAATGCGCAGAGTACGGAGCGCGAGCGTTGTGTCGGGTTGTTTGTCGAGCCGTCGTTGACGCTGATGACCGGTGTCTGGGGGATTCTGCTTTCCGGCAACGCTTACCTGCCGCTGTCGCCGGAATACCCGGAAGACCGGCTGGCTTATATGCTGGAAAACAGTCAGGCCCGCATCGTGGTGACTCAGCCCCATTTACGTGAACGGTTGCTGGCGCTGTCGTCGCCGGGTGTGCAGGTGGTCACGCCCGATGATGTCGACGCGTTTATGCGCCGACAGGCGTCGGCGCTGCCCGAGGCACCGGCGGTCGAGATCGCCCCGCATCATCTGGCCTATGTGATTTACACCTCCGGCAGCACCGGCAAGCCTAAAGGCGTGATGATCGAGCATCACAGCGTGCTGAATCAGATGAACTGGCTGGCACAAACCTTTGCGCTGAATAATGAGACGGTGATTTTGCAGAAAACGCCGATGAGTTTTGATGCGGCGCAGTGGGAAATTCTGTCGCCGGCGTGCGGTTGCCGGGTGGTCATGGGGGAGCCGGGTGTGTACCGCAATCCGGAACAACTGGTGGAGATGCTGGCGGAGTACCAGATAACGACGTTGCAGTGTGTGCCGACGTTGCTGCAGGCGTTGCTGGATACCGAACGCCTGACGGATTGCCCGGCGCTGCGGCAAATTTTCAGCGGCGGCGAGGCGCTGCAAAAACATCTGGCGCAGGCGTGTCTGGAAACGCTGCCGGAGTGCGAACTCGTCAATTTGTACGGGCCGACCGAATGTACTATCAACAGCTCCGCTTTCCGTGTAGACCTTGCCGGGGTCAGACAAGGGCCGGACACCTTGTCGATTGGCGCGCCAGTGGCGAATACCCGGTATTACATTCTGGATAACTGCCTGACGCCGGTGGCGGTCGGGCAGACCGGGGAGCTGTACATCGGTGGCGATGGGGTCGCCCGCGGGTATCTGAACCGCGACGATCTCACCGCCGAACGTTTCATTATCGATCCGTTTGCCCCCGTCGGGGCCGGGCGACGTTTGTACAAAACCGGCGATATCGCCAGTTGGAATCCTGACGGTACGGTCCAGTATGCCGGCCGCGCCGATAATCAGGTGAAGTTACGCGGTTACCGTGTCGAGCTGGATGAGATTCGTTCGGCGATCGAAACCCATGAATGGGTGAAAGCGGCGGCCGTGATCGTCAAGCATGATCCTTTCACCGGTTATCAGAACCTGATTTCGTTTATTGAATTGAACGCCCGTGAAGCGGCGCTGATGGATCAGGGCAATCACGGCTCGCATCACCAGTCCAAAGCCAATAAAGCGCAAGTGATGTTGCAATTGGCGAACAAAGGATGCCGGGAGTTTCCGGCGGACAGCGCGTTCTATACCCTTGATCTGCCGGGCAAGCAACCGGATGAAAAACAACGAATCACGGCATTTTCCCGCAAAACGTATCGGTTTTACGACGGCGGCGTCGTCCGTCGCGACGATATTTTATCGCTGTTACGTCAGCCGTTATTGACGGCGGTTTCCCGTCAGCCCGATGAACTGACGCTCGATGAGCTGGGGCATTGGCTGCGTTATCTCGGCCAGTTCACCAGCGCGGAACGGTTGTTGCCCAAATACACCTACGCTTCGCCGGGGGCGTTGTATGCGACGCAGGTTTTTCTGGAGCTGAACGGCGTGGGCGGCCTGGCTGCCGGGCATTATTACTATCAGCCGGTTCACCATCAGTTGATTCGGGTCAGCGAGTGCGTCTGCGTAGCGCCGGGTAGCTTACGGTTGCATTTTGTCGGCAAGAAAAGCGCGATTGAGCCCATCTATAAAAGCAATATCCGTGAAGTGCTGCAAATGGAGATGGGGCACATCATCGGTATGTTGGATAACGTTCTGCCGGGTTACGGTTTGGGCGTGGAACTGTGTGACGCAGCAGGGCTGGACCCGGCGCCGCTGGCCATTGATCAGGACGACGATTATTTGGGGGCTTGCGATGTGTTGTGCGGGCCGCGTCTGCCTGCGGATGATTGCCTGGATATTTACGTGCAGACGGCGGGTACTCGCCTCGCCGACCTGCCGGTCGGGACGTATCGTTATGTCCACGGCGACCTGCAACACATTGCGGATGGCGTTATCGATAAAAAGCATGTGATCGCCATTAATCAGGCCGTCTATGAGCGTGCATCGTTTGGTATCAGCATCGCCAGCCGAACCGAAGGCTGGGCGGGGTATGCGCATGTCGGGCGTTATCTGCAACATCTGCAGATGAATGACATCAACATCGGCCTGATGTCTTCCGGGTATAGCTCGGAAACGGGTAACGATCTGCCCGCCGCCCGCCGTTTTTGGCAAATACTCGGCCATCGCACCGGGCCGTATTATTTCTTCATCGGCGGACGCATCAGCGATGAGCAGAAATACAGTGAAGGCATGAAAGAGGATGCGGTGCACATGAAAGGGCCGGCGGAGATGATTCGTGATGATCTGGCGGCTTTCATGCCGGATTACATGATGCCGAACAAGGTGCTGATTGTTGATGAGATGCCGCTGACGGTAAACGGCAAAGTCGACATGAAAGCGCTGGCGAATATTAATGTCGAGTTGAAGCATAAAACCATCGTGGCGCCGCGAAACCCGCTGGAACAGCAAATCATGGCTGTCTGGCAGGCGAAGCTGAAACGCGAAGCGATGTCGGTGGATGACAATTTCTTCGAGTCGGGGGGTAATTCGCTGATCGCGGTGAGTCTGATCAATGAGTTGAACGCCACGCTGAATGCCAATCTGCCGCTGCAGGTGTTGTTTCAGGCGCCTACCGTTGAAAAACTGGCGGCGTGGTTGAACCGAGCGCGTCAGGAGCCGATATCCCGGCTGGTGCCGTTGCAGCCGAAAGGACGTCAGGTGCCGATCTACTGCTGGCCTGGCCTGGGGGGATATTGCATGAACCTGCGGTTGCTGGCGCGTCAGTTGGGAACGGAGCGACCGTTTTTGGGGATTCAGGCGCACGGCATCAATCCAGACGAGGTGCCTTACGCCACCATCAGTGAGATGGCCGCCAGGGATATTGAACTGATTCGCCGGCATCAACCGCACGGGCCCTATACGCTGTGGGGATACTCTTTCGGCGCGCGGGTCGCATTCGAAACCGCCTGGCAACTGGAGCAAGCCGGCGAAGTGGTGGAGAGCCTGTATCTGTTGGCGCCGGGGTCGCCGAAACTACGTAATGACCGTGTAGCTGCTATGCATCGGTCCGCGGATTTTGATAATCCCGGTTACCTGACCATTCTGTTTTCGGTGTTTATCGGCAGTATTACTGACCCGGCGTTGGCCCGCTGTCTGGAAACGGTGCGTGACGAGGAAAGCTTTGTCGCCTTTATCACGGAGCTGAATCCGGCGTTGGATGACGGCCTGGTGCGGCGAATTACCCGCATTGTGGCGCAGACCTTCGAGTTCTCTTATACCTTCAGCGAGCTGCAACGGCGGCAACTGAATACGCCCGTCACCATCATCAAGGCGCAAGGTGACGACTATTCATTTATCGAGAATCACGGCGGGTTTTCTGCCTTGCCGCCTACGGTGCTGGATTTAACGGCGGATCACTACAGCATGCTGAAGGAAGCCGGCATCGCTGAGTTGACGAGCGTTATTCAGTATCAACAGGCGCCGCCCAGCCAGGTGGGATGAGACAGTGTCAGGCGCAACGCGCGGGGTGATACCCGCGCGTTTTTTCAGGGTTGTCCCACTATCGAGCCGATTTTTTCGCTATTTTGCGGGTGAGATCCCATATTTTGGTGTGCTGATCCCATTTCTGAGACGAAAAGCATGCTGAAAAACCGGCGTCGGCAATTGCGGATAAAAACGATATCTATTTGTTAGCAATAGTATCTACAGGTTAATTGCGACCGAACGTAAGTCATAAACGGTGCTGCTGGAAACAGTGGCGTGCTCTGCGTCTATCCATGATGCGTCTGTACTATAAGCCTCTGTGCGACATGAGGGTGGTGACCGTGCGAACTTCATCGGAAACCGGCATGTTTTGCCTGAATGCCATTCATCATGAAGCGCCGGAGCGCATTCGGCGTTTTTCTCTGGCCGAACTGGGGGATTCGCACCAGTTGCGGGAAGGGCAGCGTCGGATGATGGAAAAGCTGTACCAGTTGAAATCGGTGCCGATGCGTTCTGACAGCCATGAAGCGATGCTGGAATCCGTGGTGGCTGGGCTGATTAATGATTGGCCGGCGCTGCCTTCGCAGGATGGACTGCTGATTTACGCGAAAACGCAGACGCACAACACGTTCTTCGACCGCCACTGGCTGGATGACATCCTGCTGCGCCAGCAATTGGGACACTGGGATGTCACGACGTTGGGCCTGAATCATTGTGCCGGCGCATTATCGGCATTGCATCTGGTGCGGCACAGCGCGGTGCGGCGGAACAGGCCGGTGTTGTTGTTGACGGGAGAAAAAGCGTTTCACCCCGAAATCAATCGTTTCACGGTCGGCGTACAAGGAGAGTTACCGGTGGCGGCGCTGTTCAATGCTGCCAGCAGTCCGTGGCGGGTAACGTTTACGGCAGTCAGGCACCTGAGCCGTTTTTATAACAACCCGGATACTATGACCCGGCAGGAAAAAGCAGAACTTAATCGCTGCCTGCTGGATGAGTTGTGCCTTTTTATTGTCGATGCCGTCAGGGATAGCGGCATGAGCATGGACGAGATGGACTATTTTGTTCCCTGCAACCTTAATTTCCCGTTATTACGCCAGATGGCAAAGCGTCTGAATATGGGTGAGCGTTTATTCAGTCAGCAAGTGTCTGATTATGGACACCTGTATTGTTCGGACGTGTTATTTAATTTTTCTTTACTCATTAAAACTACAACCGGCTGCGCGAAAAATTATTTTTGTTTTTCGATGGGAATGGGCGTCACGCTTTCCTGCGCGCTGATACAGCAAATTGATCGTTAAACAGGAGACAGACATGTCTGCGTTATTACTCACAATTCAACAAGCGTTACGTGACGTCATGGAGAATGACGACATCGAGATTAATGAAAAAACGGATTTTGATCATGACCTCGATCTGGACTCGGTAATGTTTGTGCAATTTTTGCTGACGCTTGAAGATAATATTGACGGACTGCTGTTCGATCCTGATCAAATCAATATGGACGCATTTACTACCGTAGGCAGCCTGATTGGTTGGCTGAACGCGAATGTGCTGGCGGAGGTTCGGCATGTCGGTTGAGCGTATTCGGCACGTTTGGGAAGCCTTTCGGGATCAGCCGTTGTCTGAGGCGCTATTGGTTTTGTTACAGCCGCCGTCAGGCGAAGCGCAGTACCTTCACCCGATTGGGTATCAGATTCAGGATATCAGCCGCCTGCCCGATGCAAGCCAGCCGCAGCGTCTGTTCGACCGGGTGCTTAACCACCTCGGTCTGGACGCGGTTCGCGGCACGGAGACCATCGTTCTGCCGGCCAGTTTTCCGATACTGGTGTGCGCCGCGCGTCTGGGGGTGTTGGCCCGCATACAAACCATGAGCTGGCAGCATCTGTCGGGCCGCCAAAGCTTTGGTACCAAAACCACCCGCCATCAACTGATTAAAGCCAGCTTTGCCGATATCGCGGGCAAAGCCTCGCTAATGCTGGAGCAGCAGTACCAGCGTTTGCGGGAGGGTGACTTTGCCGGGCTGGAGGATGATCATTACCAAATTACCCAGCTTAATAATGAAGCGGAAAAGATGATGGGCGGGCATGGCTTCCTGCTGGGCAATACCCACAGTTTGTCTTATTTCTCCATGATGCTGTACAGCATTTATGGCAAGGCGAGCAGTCTGGCGGCGGCCTGAATACGAATCGAGGAAGGAATGATGAGCCTGATCGCGCGTGTGGTATCCAGAGCTGCCCCGGTTGCAAGCGGGGATATACGGCAGATCATGGCATTGGCGTGGCCGATGATGGTCACTGCCGTGGTGGTTTCGCTGTCTCAGAATATGCAGATTGCAATTCTGGGCAACGGAGCTGAGAGCCAGACATTGCTGACACTCTCTTTTTTGCAGCCGTTCAACTTTCTGTTTATTGCTATTCTGGAATGTCTGGCGATCACCAATCAGGTGTTCAGCGCCCGCTCCCGCCATGACTGGCCGCGACAACGTATTCGGCATAGCACGTTGTTGCTGGGCGTGATCGGGACATTGGCGACGGCGCTGGCGGCGCTGCTGTGTTGGGTGCTGGCGCTGCCGTTGTCCAACTGGATGAACAGCCCGGATCTGGCTTTGATGCAAAACGCCGCTCCCGGATATCTGTTATCGATGACGCCGTTTCTGGCGCTGGAAATGTGCAATGCCGCGTTACGCGGGCAGGGAAAAACCGTACCCGCCATGACGCTGATGTGCGGCTATGTGTTGCTGAGCGCGGCAGGTTGCTATCTGGGTTTTCATGTTTATCAGTTAGGGTTTGACGCGGTGCTGCTGGCGAATAGCCTCCCGGCGTTGGTGTTGCTGCCGCTGGCGGCGCGGTCATTGCGTCAGGTTGCCAGGCCGATGCCGGATGATCGGCCACACGCGTTTTTGCCCCGTCTGCTGGCGTTGCTGACTCATGCGGGTTTACCGGTTGGATTTTCGATGTTGGTGGTGTTTTTCAGCTCGATGGTGATTTTTCCGCTGGTCGCGGCATTGGGGGCCGGGTTCCTGCCTGCGTTTCTTATCGTGATAAAACTGCGGGCTTTTTTCATCATCCCGGCGGTGGCGACGGGGTCCGCCATCGCCATTTTGCTGAATCAGCACCGCAAAACCCACTCAGCGTCACGACAGGTGAGCCTGCTGAACAACGGCGTCTGGTTAATCGTGCTGGCCTATCTGGCGCTAACCCTTGGGGTATGCTGGGCGCGCAACGGGATTCTGACCGGGTTTTCTAATGACGAGCTCATTCGGCAGTCCAGTCAGCTGTTGTTGCTGCTGTTGTTGCCGACGTTCTTTCTCACCTCGTTGGTCGCGGCGCTGCAAACGTTGCTGGAGCAAGTGGATAGGGGAAAACGGGTGTTGCTCTTCACGCTGGCGTTGGAGTTGCTGATGGTGGCGGTTGCATTGGGCGCACACCGTTACTTTAATGATGTCCAGACGATTGCCGGGTTGATCGTCGCGTTTAGCCTGGCATATGCGGTGGTGTTCCTGCGTGAGTACCGGCTGCTGGCCTGCGCGCTGGGAGAACAGGATGCTGCTGTATAACCTGTGTTACCCCTTGATGTGGCTGGCCACGCTGGTGCAATACAACTATTACCGCGTGCTGGTGAAGTTAAAGCACCGCCCATCGTTGCTGCTTAAAGTACGGATCAAACCGGAAACCCACTATGTCCGGTTGTGCCGTGCATTGCGTCTGGCGGATTTGTGGCTGCTGGAGCGTTGTTCCCTGCATCTGGCGGCGCGTTACCTGTTGAGTTTGTTCGAGACCACGCGTTATGTCGCCTATAAGCAGGTAGACCATGAGTATCTGGCCGGTTTTCAGCAGGAGTGCGTCAGTTTTCAGCGCCAGACCGTATATGTGTTTCGCTGGATGCCTGCGGCGGCGGATACGCCGACAAAAACCGTCTTGCTGGTGCATGGCTGGGAAGGCCGCGGCATTATGTTTCGGCCGTTGTGCGAGGCGTTAAAAGCACAGGGGTACGGCGTGGTTATGCCGGATCTGCTGGCGCATGGGTTGTCTGAAGGGAAACGGGTATCCAACTACGAGCTGGCCGGCTTGATTATCGAATTGGGGCGGCGCTATGGTCCGTTTCACGCGGTTGTGGGGCACTCTAGCGGCGGCCTGGTGTGTAGTCTGGCGTTGGCGCAAGGTTTGGCGGCGCAGCGGCTGGTACTGCTGGCAAGTCCGGACAACTTCGGCAAGATGATCGATCGATTTCTGGCGGGGGCATCGGTGTCGGCGTCGCTGGCCGTACCAATGAAAACGATTTATGCGCAGCGTTTCGGCTTCCATCCAGACCAGATCGGCGAAGCGCTGTATCGCTCGCTGGATTGCCCGGCGTTGATTTGTCATGACCAGCAGGATGCGCGGGTGCATCCTGCTGTTGCCGACGAGATTCATCGCGCGTTCGCCCGCAGTGAGATTTTTTACACCCGCGGGCTCGGGCACCTAGGGATTTTACGCAGTCCTCTGGTACATCAGCGCATTTTGTCGTTTTTATCTGATGCCGGGACGGGAACCGAAACGCCGTGCGCGCCACTCATTCATGATACGGCAACATGTCATGCGCCCTCGGCGGCGGCATGCGGTGGCCCGATGCCGGTGGTATCAAAACCGATGTGATGGCGGCAGCGTCTCGTCCGGGGCGGGGGTAATCAGGCCCGCCACCGCGATGGCGGGCACATGATCAATTACAAAGATTATGGATATTATCCAGCAGCACGTGACGAGAAAACAGGTGACGCTGTTTGCCGAAAATAATATCGAAACTCATGTTTTGCAGAGTACGGGGTGACTCGTTTTCTCGTTCCAGTGAAACCAATTTGCGGTATTTCAGCGGCGGAATATTGTATGTCTTGGTAAAACAACGCGAGAAATGGGGGAGTGAGGAAAAACCGCAGGCGTAGCAAATATCGGTAAGCGACCAGTTAGGGGAAATATGAATGATCTCTTTGGCCAGCGTCAGACGTACACGCCAAATCCAGCGCATCGGTGTAATGTTATAAACCTGATTGAAGAGACGGCAGATATCGAATTTTGATTTACCGCTGACGGCTTCAAGATCTTCCAGCGTAATATTGTTGCCGATATTATCGATAATATAGTCAATAATTCCCGCCAGGCTGGTTGCTTTATTATTGGCTGCCAGTGTTTTTCGCAGGTTAGGGTGGCGGCGGTACATATCCTGAATCAGATTATTGTTGAAAATATCGTTGTCTAACGTGTGGGCAAAAGTGTTCTGTAAGCTCATGGTGTCATCCCAAAAAATAGATTCCCCGCGTCTGGTCCTGCTTAATCCAAAAATCCTTATAGCGGTGAAGTCAGTGGTTAATTATTGTCCCTTGGTCGGATGTACGAGCTGTCTGACGCAAATTGTGTGCCATGTTGTGAAGGGTTGTTTTTCAAGGGAAATGCTTACTCTTACCTGTAAATCGTCCCATTAATGGGACGATTGCGTGTCAAACATGGGATTATTCGTCTCGCAATTGGCAATCCGGATACGTTACGCTCACGATGATTTGAGTGTGCGTACGCAGTGTCGATAAGAAGCCAGCCCTACGCCGTGGCTGACGACTGTCGGCAGCCTGTCTGCTAACAAACAACGCATCAGATGTAATTGGTATGATTTATGCTGGGACTCATCGAAATGAGGGAATCGGTTTGCCGGCGATCAGGCATGTGCAGTCGTGCTGCCGAGGGACAGGAGCGGTACGCTACGGCCGATTAGCGCGAGAAAAAAAGGCGACCACAGTGGCGAGATGGGCGTATTTTGGACACATTTTTAAAACCAGAGATAAAAGTGAGAGGCCCGCTGCCTGTAAGATACCCTCGGCCTCAGGAAGGCTGACTCTACTTATACACTGAGGATTTCCCATGACCGTGCTGGTTCAACTTGATAATGTGCATAAAATTTTTCTTACCGATGAAATTGAAACGCATGCCCTTAGCAAGATAAACCTTTCTATTCACACGGGAGAATACGTCTCTATCGCGGGGCCGTCCGGTTGTGGGAAGTCGACGTTGCTGTCCATTATGGGATTGCTGGATGCGCCAACGGAGGGGCAATACCGATTGAACGGCACGGATGTGGAACGCATCAGCCGCCGGGAGATGGCCCGACTGCGCAACCGGGAAATCGGTTTTATCTTTCAGTCCTTCAACCTGATAAGCGATCTGACCATCGCGGAAAACGTAGCGCTACCGCTGACTTACCGTAAAGAGTTGTCGCGTGCTGAGCAGAAAGCGCGGGTGATTCAGGCGCTGGAGAAGGTCAATATGTCGCATCGCGTACGGCATTACCCTTCACAGCTGTCCGGTGGGCAGCAGCAACGGGTTGCCGTCGCGCGCGCCATTGTCGGCAAACCGTCGTTATTACTGGCGGATGAACCCACCGGCAACCTGGATTCCGCCAACGCCGAAGCGGTGATGAATATTCTGGATGAGCTGCATCAGGACGGCGCGACCATCTGCATTGTTACCCATGACCCGCGTTCCGCCATGCGCGCTCAGCGTACCATTGTGCTGTCCGACGGACAGGTAGTGGCCGATGGCGAAAACGGGCAACTGCGTCAGGCGGTATGACACGATGAATTTCTGGTTTGATATTCGTTATGCCCTGCGCTTGTTGCTGAAAAGCCCCGGATTCAGCGTACTGACTATTACCGTCATGGCGTGTGGATTGGGATTGGCGCTGTATATGTACTCTGTTATCAACACCATCATGTATAAAACGCTGCCGTACCCGAAGGGTGAAGGCATGGTGATGGTGACGCCGAAAATGGACGGCGAGAGTCTTAATGATGCCGGGCTAAACTTTTTAGACTATGAGTTTATCCGGCAGAAAGCGACGAGACTGCAGGATATCAGCTATTTTTATGCGGATTACGCCGACCTGAAAGATAGCGAAAAGTCGGTCCGGTATATTGCGGTGTACAACACCCCGGACATGTTTGGTTATACCGGCGTTATGCCTTTTCTCGGTCGTGCCTTCACTTTGCAGGATATGCAATCCGATGCTGCGCCGGTTGCGGTAATTAGTTATCAGCTTTGGCAAAGTTACTTTAATGGCCGTAGCGATATTCTTAATCAAACTGTCAAAGTAAACGGCAGTAATACCCAGGTGATCGGCGTAATGCCCAAGGGGTTCGCTTTTCCTTTCTATCATGACCTGTGGCTTCCTTCGCGTCTCGACCCCAAACTCTTTCCTGACCGGGAAATGGCGCCGGAGGTATTTGTCTTCGGGCGACAGCCGTCAGAGGGTAAGGCGATGGCCGCCACTCAAGAGCTGGATAGCCTGCTGCAGGACGCGGCCCACCAGTATCCGACTAAGACGAATAAAAGTATTTCGGCGAATGTGTTGTCTTTTCAGGAAAGTTTTACCGGGGAAGAAACGGCGCAAACCTTTTTTGTCATGTTGTCCGCAGTGGGTTTTATCCTGTTGCTGGCTTGTTTCAACGTTGGCAACCTGTTGTTGGCGCGATCTAATCAGCGTACCCGGGAAATCGCTATTCGCATGGCGATAGGGTCGCCGATGTCCCGGCTGGTAATGCAGATGCTGTGGGAAAGTCTGATCATCAGTTCTATTGCCGGAGTCATCGGCGTGTTGCTGGCCTCCTGGGGATTGGATATCACCAATTATATTTTTCCTAAATTTGTACCGAACAAAGTACCGGTCTGGTGGCATTTGTCGCTGGATGGCGGATTGATTCTGGATGCGGTCATCCTGATTCTTGCCACCGCGCTGATCACCAGCGCACTGCCGGCATGGAAAATCGCTAACGGCAAATTTGCTTACGCATTGCGTGACGGCGCTAATGGTGTTCAAGGAAGAAAAACCGGGCGTTTCAGCCGATCGTTGGTGGTCGTTGAGGTAGCGTTGTCTTGTTCAATACTCTGTATCAGCGTATTGCTGTTGTTTCTGGTTATGCGTGCCACCAAAGCCGATTATGGCGTGCCTATCGATAATTTTTTGGTCGCGAAAATCAATGTCGATCAGGATAGCTATCCGGATGATGATAGCCGCCGGAAGCTGTATTCCTCGTTGATTGATCAGATTTGTGCGATTCCGGGTGTGCAAGCTTGTGGTATTACGTCCAGTACACCGGGACAATTCACCTTTCCTCATCAGATAGTGACGGAAAGTAGTCTGCCCGAGGGGCAGGATGCTTCGCCTTATTCACTTGTGAATGATGTACGCGTAATGCCGGGCAGCCTGACGGCGATGGGCGCAAAATTGTTGAGCGGCCGGGAGTTTACCGAGAGTGACATTGACTCCACGCTGCCGGTTGCCGTGGTAAGCGATTCGTTTATCACTAAATACTGGCCGCATGAAAAAGCGGTGATTGGGAAGCAACTGCGTTTTCGCGACGGCAATGATTATCGTTGGTTCACCGTCGTGGGGGTGGTTTCACATATTATCCACGGGCGGCCGTTCAGTGAGTTCAAGACCCGTCCGACAGTGTATCGTTCCCTGACGCAACTTCGGCAGGTCAATCCGTCACTAACGATGATGATTAAGGCTCCACAGCCGCCGCGGTTTTCAAAACCGCTACTCAATGTGCTCAATACATTAGGTCCAACCATAGAAAGTACCCCGCCGCAGACGCTAAGCGAGCAACTCTCCCGCAATACCATTGGCGTACAGTTCGTCACCAATCTGTTCCTGCTGTTTGGCGCGGCGGCGATGGTACTTGCCGCCAGCGGCATTTATGGTGTGACGCAACACGCTATAAACCAACGAACCCAGGAGATAGGCATCCGGCAGGCGTTAGGTGCGACACCGACCCGATTACTCCGTATGCTTATGTTCTCGGGGTTCAGACAGTTATTCGTTGGTCTGGCGCTTGGATTACCGTTAGCGATATTTGCTGCGCCCAAGATCAATCGGGTATATGGCGATGGCGGCGGTAACTTCATGCTGTTGTTTGGTGGTGTCGCTCTGTTTATCGTGATTATCGTCGCGCTGGCCACCTGGATCCCGTCCCGACGCGTCATCATGATGAAACCGGGTGATGCGATACGTTATGAATAAACGGGGCGGGCAGCATATTGCTCAACGCTCCAGTTTCCCGCAACAGAGCCGTTAATAGTTACCACGGATCGATTATGCTGTAAGGGACTCGCGGCAGGTGCTGCTTCCCTGCGGCGTAGTCCGTCAGTGTGAATTTCAGTATCAACCCGCGTGATAAGGACCCATATGGCGGATAAGCAACATATCCTCATTGTTGATGATGACGCACATATTCTGGCCAGCTTGCAGATGCTGTTGTCCATGGAAGGTTATCAGGTCACACTCTGCTCCGCTGTCGAGCAGGTGCCTGTTCAGTTATCCCAACATGATTTTGATTTGATCTTGATAGATATGAACTATCAGCGCGATACCACGTCCGGGCAGGAGGGATTGGTATTGCTGGAAGAGATCAAACGGTATGACGAATACCTGCCTGTGGTGGCGATGACGGGCTGGGGCAGCGTCGATATTGCAGTCAGCGCGATGCGGGCGGGAGCGGTGGATTTTATCCAGAAACCCTGGGACAACGAGCGGCTGCTGAATGTGATTCGTCAGCAGATCTCTTTTAGCCTCAGTCAGCGCTCCGGTAAACGCCTGAAAGAAGAAAATAAGCTGCTGAAACTGGAGCTGGAAGACAATTTTAATGGCGAGTGGGTGGTGGAATCCGCGCCGATGAAACAGCTGATGCGGATGGTCGAGCAGGTCGCGGCGACGGAAACCAACATCCTGATTTTGGGTGAAAACGGTACCGGCAAAAGCCTGTTGGCCCGGGTTATCCATCAGCTTTCTTCGCGCCGTGACGAGAATATGGTGTCGGTGAACATGGGGTGTATCAACGAGAACCTGTTCGAAAGCGAAATGTTCGGTCATGTAAAAGGGGCGTTTACCGATGCGCGGGAAAGCCGTGTCGGGCGTTTCGAACTGGCGGATAAAGGTACGCTGTTTCTGGATGAGGTAGGTAACCTGCCGATGACCCAGCAAAGCAAGTTGTTGCGTATTCTGGAGGAGCGGAGTTTTGAGCGGGTGGGGTCATCCCGCACCCTGAAAACCAACTGCCGCATTATTGCCGCCACGAACGCCGATTTAAGCGCCAGAGTGCGTGAAGGGACGTTTCGTCAGGATCTCTATTACCGTCTCAATACCATTGAGTTACACGTGCCGTCGCTGGCGGAGCGGCAGCAGGATATTATGCCGTTGGCGCTGAATTTCATTGACCGGTACGCCAGAAAATACAACAAGCCGGTGCCGGAGCTCAGCGCGTCCGGGCAGGCGGCGTTATATGGCTATCACTGGCCGGGGAATATCCGCGAATTGAGTCATTTGCTGGAGCGTGCGGTGCTGCTGTGTAGCTCATCCCGGCTGAACAGTGAGGATATCTTCCCGTCACTGCCCGGTGCACCGCAAAAAATGGCGAGAGCCGAGCCGGAACTGGCTTGTGATGCGACTCTGGCCGATATTGAAGAACGTCTGCTGTGTCAGCGTATGGCGAAATTTGAGGGGAATGCCATCAAGGCGGCCCGTTCGCTGGGGCTGAGCCGCAGTGCGTTTTACCGACGACTGGAAAAATACAAGATTAACCATGAGTAAACTCGACTCCTCTTTTGAGCCTCCTCACCTGTTGTCATTCAATGTCGCGGCGATCGCGGGGTTGCTCGGGTATTTTCTGCTATGGCTGTTCCCCGATCAGTCGGTATATCTGAAAATACTGACGGTATTTATCATTTTCCTGTGTCTGATCTACAGCAGCTTTACGTTTTCCGAACGCCTGAACGGCAAGATCCATGTCGTCTCCAACCTGCTGGAAGCGCTGGAGCAGGAGAATTTCAGCTTGCGCGGCGTGACCAAGGGTAAAAGTGCGTTCGATAATCTGATTCGACAGATTAACCAACTGTCCGGCACCATGGCGCGCAGCCGTCAGCAACAAAAAGAGACTTACTATGTGCTGCACAAGGTTATCTCCAACATTAATATCAGCGTGTTTGCGCTGGATGCCGAGCGACGCATCATCTGGTGCAACGATGCCGCGGCGGCATTAGTCAACAAGCCGCTGTCGTTACTGATAGGGCAACCGGCGGCGGAGTTCGGCCTGGAAGGTTTGTTGCAGCAGTCGTCCGATGCTGAACCCGTTGACTGGCGTTTTCCCAGTTCGCGGGGGATGTTCCAGATTCGCCACGATTCTTATATTGAAGATGGCCGACAAAACCACCTGTTATTCATCAGCGACGTGAGCAAACTGTTGCGTAACGAAGAGCAGAAAACCTGGCAGAACCTACTGCGGGTGATCAGCCATGAGATCAACAATTCGTTGACGCCGATTGCGTCCATCAGCCAGACGCTGTTGCAGGTATTCAGGAGAGATAATCAGCACCCGTCGGCGCCGGATCTGATTAATGGCATGGAAATTATCAATAATCGCGCCCGCGAGCTGATCGCTTTTGTCGGCAGCTATCGGCAGTTAAATCGCCTGCCGCCGGCCAACAAACAATCGTGCGATATCGCCGGGCTGATGATGCAAATGGCGATGCTGTTTCCACAACGCAAGCTGGTTTTTTCCGGTGAGACGCCGCAGCGGGCGATGATTGACGCCAATCAAATGCAGCAGATGCTGATCAATTTGCTCAAGAATGCCGATGAAGCGATGGAGTCTGGGAAGGGTGAAATTGTGCTGCGCTGGAAAGTGATTGCCCGGCAATTACACATCGAGATTATCGATCAAGGTAAAGGGGTGGCGAATATCGAAAATCTATTCGTGCCGTTTTATACCACCAAAACGCATGGCAGCGGCATTGGCCTGATCCTGTGTCGACAAATTGTCGAAGGGCATGACGGGCATCTGACGCTGGAGAACCGTAAGGATGCAGAAGGTTGTGTCGTCAATATCTTCCTGCCGCTGGGATGACCTGACGGCGAGAACAGGGTCATCCCCCCATTGCGTCGTGGTGCTGCGGGCGCAACTGGCGCATCCGACGCTAGTCACACAGGCTCGTCAGGCCTGCGGTCTTGACGGAACGGCGCAATTGGCGTCGCGTCAGTTGGCGGAAGGAATGCTGCGAACGCTGCTGGCTCCGTTATGTCGGCAGGAAGCCGCGGCGCTACGCTTTGAGCGTAACCCACATGGCAAACCGTTTTTACCGCAACACCCGGCCATTCAGTTCAACCTGTCCCACACGCATAGCGCGTTCGCGTTTGCTTTTGCTCGTCACTGCGCGGTAGGCGTGGATGTAGAAAGCTGTCAGGGACAGGTGAACCGCAAACGAGCGGTGGCGGCACGCTTTTTTCACCATGACGAAATTCGCTGGCTGGACTCGCTTGATGACGCCGGCTTCCTGCCTGCCTTCACCCGCTTGTGGAGCCGCAAAGAAGCCTATATTAAAGCATTGGGGTTAGGGTTGCATAAACCGCTGGCGTCGTTCAGCTGTCTGGACGACGGGCAGGGCGCTATTCAGGTGGTGGATTCCGGGCAGGCGATTGACGGCGGGTTGGGTGAGCAATGGATAACGGGCGAGCCCTCCGTCGCGTTGAGCTACTGCCTGTTGTCTGAAGGTGCAGCCCGGCAGGATGCGTGGCGCTTGTTGTTAATACAGGATGATGCGCAGATAAACTAACACCCTGATTTTAGCAGCCGTCATGCTCTATCAGACTGGCGACACCATTGTCGACCTGAACTTGCGTATCAGGCGCTACCCGCACTCTGGCACCGGTAGTCACGGTGCCGCTCAATTGCCGCACATGGCATAACCGCGCATCAACGCCCATGGCGATATTCACGACGGCTTCTTGTGCGGAAAAGGCTTTTTCATGGGAATTAAAGGCGGCGCCCATCGCCAGCGACAGGTCGAGCCGATGCGTCGTGCCTGCGATATTAAGGTCCGTGCCCATGCTGCCGTTGACGGTGAATGTATCGGGTGACACCGCACAGGCGGGAACGGCCATCTTAACCCCGGCTTGTGCTTTAACGGTATTGATCGGGGCGGCGACGGTGATTCTGATCGTCGCGTCGTGATTACGCAGGATGCTGTCGTCGCTGGCGTGGTTTTCTATGATTAAACTTTGTCCCTGAGGGCGGATGACCAGCTTTTCCAGGACATCCTGTCTGGCGCTGGTCTCCACGCGGTATCCATTACCGCAAACCAAAGTGACGTTAAGGCCACGGCTGACATCCAGTGTCGTAAAGGAGGGCACATCCACGTTTTGCTGATTCGCCGGTGAACAGGCTACCGTCAATGGCAGCAACACCAGCGCGGAACAAAGCAGCGCTTTCATCCCTCTCTCCTTTTTCCGTTGCGCTCCCTGCATGTCAAACCTGATATTCCTTATCAGGAGGGAACCCGCGGCCAGTCTGTCCTTGTCTGGCCATCCCGTCCGATTATTCGTCCATAGTATCGGGCGGGGCGGTTCGGTTACATCCTTGTCTCTTTATCGCCGGCATGCCGGTGAAAAGCTTTCCCTGATCACTATTATGCCTGGCGGAATAATCGATTGTTGTCTGAAATTGAGTGTTACCCTGATAAATGCGGCTAAATAATCGACATGACCGAAAAAGCGTCAGCCTGGCGTACCGGCGTAGCTTATCCGACAACTGCCGATCCAGGCTCCCAAACCGACGGATAGCATGATATGCGCCTTGCCGGAGCGAATCGCGGGCAGAGCGTCGGGCAGCAATAGTAGCGGATCGACGGTATAACAGTGGCCGATATCCGGCATCAGGCCGAGCGCAATATTTTCCAATGGGTGGTGATGACGGCGGGAATAATTGAGCCAGCTTAACCGATTAACGTTATGGGGCAGCAGATACAAGTGACGTCGCTCTGCGTCGGTTTGCCGGGAAAGTGCGCCCCATAAGGCGGTATTGACCATGTCGTCGTGAGCCAGATAGAACGCCTTCAACTGCTCGTGACTGCCGTAAAATCCTTCATGAAACTCGGGACGTTGCGTCATAAAAACGGGGTCGAGTTGCAAACCGCCCGGTTCGGCTTCCAGCAATAATGCGGCGAAGGCGTCACCAGCGAGTGAACAGCCAGGCACGTAACGTTCTTGTACCGGATAAGCGGCGAAAGTATCGCCGGCGATGATGACCACCCGTTCTGCCCGCTGTTGCGACAACAGTCGTTGCGCCAACCCTAATGCCCAGAACAACGTGGCGCAGTTTTGCTGGTCGAGTTCGTAACAGAGGGCTTGTGGATGAATAAACGGATGTTCACGGCCCAGTTGAGTCAACCAGGTGGACCGTTCCGCCGTCTGCATCGGCATCCCGTGTGCGTAAATCAGTACATCGGCCGGGCGCTCAGGGTGTGGCGACTGGCGTTGTAACTCACTGAGTAACCCGGAGAACACCGATGCCGGCGGTATGGCGCTATCCAACGCGGCGACCTGCTGAAAGCCGAACAGTTGTGAGAAGACCCGTGCTTCTGATGCGCTGGCGCCTGCCGCATGGATAATTTCGCCGGCGCTCAACCGCCGCTCCGGTATCCAGGTGACGAAATGGGTCAGGCGCACTATTCCAACCCCTGTAGCGCGACGGCGCTGAGCGTATCCTGATGATGAACCAGCAGCAGATAATCGCAGCCTGGCTGATAATTTTCCGCCAGCGCGACGAAGGGGGCCGCACAAACCCGATGTGGATTGGTGGCGATACCGGTCATCGACGGCGGCAGTTCGGCCAGCAATAGCGGATCCGCCACGACGCACAGGCGTTCTTGTTGCAGTTCAAAGCGCCGGCATAATGTATCGACGCTTTGCGTCAGCGTATCCGCCGTGTACTGAGGATGACGGCAAAAGCCCTGATAATGCAGCGGGCGTTCATCACAGCAGACGGAAAACAGACAGGCATTATTCTCCGGCGCGAGCGAATCGAGCAGGGAAGAGTGATAAGGCAGATTGCTTTGATCGGCGATCAGCAATAGCGAATCGTGATTATCTTCCCGCTGGCAATTTGCGATGCTGGAGAGCGCAAACAGCGCGGCATCCGGCCCGCGATCGCTGATGGTCAGCGCCAGACAAGCCGGTAGTCTGAGCTCCTCAATCACATAATTGATCACCGAACTGCCAAGATGCAGATCCGGCGTCCAGTGCGCCATAAGCACGCTGTCGATATGCGATAGATCATTTCTGGCCTGATACACCGGCAGCAACTGACTGATCATGTTGATGAAGGATGTCAGGTCGCCGGTTTGGCGACTGTGCTGCAGGTTGGCGAGCCTTTCATGCCAGTCAAGACCGTTGCTTTCGAAGAAACGGGAGGCATAGCTGTGCCAGTAATACTCCTGCGCCGGGCTTATCGCCTGCCGGGGCATGCTGGCTGGCGGTGTAAAGCTGCGATGCAGTATCGACCGTGGGTCAAGATACGTGGGCACAGACGCCTCCCCGGGCGGTATAGCAACGGAAACTGTTCATCAGGTGAATATTGGCGGTGCCTTCCATGTATTCGAACGCCAGAGCATCACGACAGCGACGGCGCAGCGGCGCATCTTCCAGCCAGGCCTGCTCGCTCAACAGATGCGGCATACAGTGTGCTACCGTTTCCACGAACAGGGTACAGTGACGTTTTAGCTGGCTGGTGGTGTGATAGTGCGACTGGCCTGACTGATAACGTTCGGCAATGTCCGACAACTGCTGGCGCAGCAGATGGTAGGTGCGCCATTGTTGAGCGCGCCAGCGCTGCTGAACCGGGGTTAATGCCGTATTATCCAGTACGTTGAGCAGTCCGTAGGCGGTACCGAGCGCCATGGCGCTAACCATAGGACGGTGGCGTTCAAAGACGTGCCCCAGTGCCGTCAGCCCCTGATTTAACCCTTTACGGTCATAACCCAGAATATGCTCCGGCGTAACCGGTAGCCCATTGATCTCGATTTCCGTCAGGTTGGAACCCTGCAAGCCGAACTGCTGTAGCGGCGTGATCGTCATATGGGACGCCGCCTGCTCCGGCTCGACCATGACCAGCCGCTGGAAGTGGCCTTCACGAGCGAACACCAGACCGACCGACGCCAGTTGCGCGCCGCCGATGAATTTCTTGCGGGCATGCAGCACATAGCCGTTGTTGGTCGGCGTCAGTGACGAGGCGATAGATTGCGTGTCGGAGCCGACCTCAGGCTCGGTAACGGCAAAAAACGCCCAGCAGGGAGGATGAGTAAAGCGCGAAAAAAAGAACGCCTGCTGTTCCGGCGTGCCCAACGTCGTCACGGCTCGCGCCGACAACGATGCCCCGGGCAGCATCATGAGCCCGCTGGCATCAAAACGGCTCAGGTATTCCAGCATATCGATGTGATCGCTGTAGTGGCAGGCTTGATAATCCCATTGCCGAAAAGGAATAAATTCAGTCGGGATACCGATATAAGCGATGGTATACAGCAATTCATCTTCGAGGCAGGACAGCGCCCGATGACGATCGGATTCTACCTGACTGGCCGCATGCCGTAATTTTTCGCCCAATGCATCCAATTCTGTTAATACATTCCTGAATGTAAGCGCTTTCATGAGCTGTCCTGTTAGTCGAGTCGCAAAACATACCATTCGCACGATAACTCTGTACCTTATCGGGAATCGCGGTGTTGTATTGTCCGGTATTGCAAAATGGTCAAATTTCAAGCAATAGCGACGAGTAGGTTGCGCCCAACCCGACGCTAACCAGCAACACGGTGTCGCCTTTTTGAAGGCGCTGCTGTTGCTGCAACTGATGCAAATTGATGAATGGATCGGCGCCAAAGCAGTGCCCATAGCGCGGAACGTTTTCCAGAAAGATTTTTTCCCGTGGGAAGTTCATTAACTGCGCCAGTCGATGCCATGACGAGAGGTTGACGTTATGTGGGGCAATCCAGTCGATACGGTCCATGGTGATGTCGGCTTTATCCAGCGCCGCCTGCAAGTGCTGACGGGTAAAATCGACATAATGCTGCCCGAAGTCGGACGTTTCGTGTTCGTCGGCGCCTTTCTGGATGCTGAAGCGGCCATCCTGACCGGTATAACGACTGAGAATCGTGGGGCCGTTCCCCTGGCGGGCCAGCAATACCGCGCAGGCGGCTTCGCCCATCAGCGTGGTGTCTTTGATCATTTTGACCCTGGGATGGAACGCTTTCTCTCCGATCAGCATCAGGCCGAAGCGGCCGGGTGAGAGCTGTTTCAGCAACCATTCCGCCGCAGTGAGCGGGGTGGCGCAGTGCCCCATGGTCAGGCTGGCAAACTCGGTGTGAGGAGAGAATCGGTCCAGCCAGGCGGGTTTCTGACTTACGGTTTCGAACACCCGCACACAAGGGACGGTATGGCAATGTACGACGTGGCTGATGGCGGCGAATGCCTGAGGCTGGTTGTGTTGCATCTGGTCGATGGCCGGCGTCAGCAGGTCGTCCAGCGTACCGGGGCCGCCGTGAAAACGGCGCAGCCCATGAAAACGGTCGAACATGCGGATATCGAGTCGGCTCAGGCCGACTTCCTGCGCCACCTCGTCCAGTGACTGTATTTCCGGCGGGAATGCGATTTCTATCGCCTCAAGATGTCCTAGCACAAGCGCGTTCCTGGCGGTTAGCGGGGTTGATAAGGGGAGAGCTGCGTGTCCGGCGTCGTGGCAAGAGGCATCATGATAACGACGGATTAGGGCTGGCGCGGGTAAACCGACAGTAATGATAGACGACCGGCCCGGCGTCGGCGCGCGGGCTGATGCGACGCAATGGGTCGTTGAGATAGAGCACGGCGCCATCGCGGTCCAGCAACGTGCAGGCCAGATCATGTTCGGCCAGCGGCCGGCCCTGAGCTTTGATACCCAGACTGTGATGAAAACCCGGTGCGGCATGGAGCAGGCTTTGCAGCAGCGGAGTACGAAACTGGAGCGGCGCGCTCTGATACTCGTACAACAGGGTGCTATTGACATGGCGGGCGCAAAAACGGCGACAGAGCGCGATAACTTCGTCGGCATGCAGGCCGGATTCATCACGATGTACCGGTTCATGCAGAAACCACGGCGTATCAGGGACGACGCGATTCAGAGCAAACCAGGGAGACAGCAAGGCATACTGACCTGCCGTCAGCGGTGTGGCGCGCGTTTCCACCGTCAGGCTACCGGTTTCCTGCGCGATGAGCGTGCCGGCGGAGGCGAGAACCGGGTCGGTCACGTTATACCCCGCGATAGCCGTGGTTAATCAGATGGATAAAGGTCGTGCCTTCGGTATATTCAAAGGCTTTTACATCGCGCCAGGCTTTTGCCAGGCGAGGATATTCGCCCATCGCCGCTGGTGGGGCATGATGAATGACGGCCATGACCACCTGTTCCGCCACCCGGGTGGCGGTGATTTTTGCCAGCCCGGCGTCGCGACCGCAGTTTTCACCCAGTTCAAAACGCTCGCAGACCATTCGAACCTGCGCCATGGCGGCTTGTAACTGTCGTCTGGCTTTCATCAGCCAGGCGGCGCGCGGCGTGACCCAACGCTGCTGCAGAGCGAGATCCAGCGAAGAACGGGCGATGCCGAGTGCGATTGCGCCGACGCAAGGGCGCAACGAGTCGAATGTTACCATGGCGGAACGGGCAAAACGCTCGGTGGGTTTCAGGTGCTGCCCCAGCAGAGCGCTGTCCGGCACGAACAGATCCCGAAAGGTCAGATGCGATACGTTGCAACCCGGTACGCCGTTGATCGGAATACGTTCGGCGAACACGCCGTGCTGATGGCGCGGCGAAAAGGTAAACACATTAATGCCGAGCGGGCCGGAGGCGGTACGGGCAAACAGGACGCCGGTATCGGCAATGACGCCGTTGCCAATCAGATACTTCTCGCCGTTGATCAACCAGCCGCCGTCCACCTTGATGGCGCTGGTCTGGATTTGTTGTGCGTCGCTGCCCACTTCCGGTTCGGTCATGGCAAAACAGCTCCAGGTTAACTCGCGAGTAAACTGGGAGAAGAACGCCTCTCGCTGTTCCTGGCTGCCCATGCTCTCCACCACCAGCGCCGCCATACCCGGCCCCGGCGCGGCGAAGAGCAGGTTTGGATCGATATAACCGAATGACTCATACGCCTCGCATCGCAGAGGCAACGGCAACGTCCTCAGGGCGACGCCTTGTTCTTCCAGCCAGCAGGTCGGCTGGTAGTCGGCCGGTACACCCAGCGTGTTGAGCATCGGCGCCAGTGAATACTGCGCCGTCAGACGCGCTTTCTCCGGTGCAATATCGATTTGTCCGCCAAGGTGGCGCCCCTCGGACTGCGTGTCTTCAATCAGGCGCTTTAGGGGCGAAAGGAAGAGGGCGTAATCATTCACGCGGTTTCTCCTTGCGCGATCAGGCTGGTGCTGTCGGACATAATCTCCATGATACCTGCCTCCGGTTTATACAGATGACTGGCCAGCGGCCCCTGTGGGTAGGCATGGAATGGACGGGTCAGCGCCAGCCAGCCATCAGCACGCAACTGCTGGTATTTCTGATTGAAATCATCCACTTCAAAGCAAATATGGTACGGCAGGCAATCCTTGTGCTCTTTGTCCAGCATACCGCTGAGCAGCCGGTTCTCCGGCAGCGGTTCCACCAGTTCGATTTGCATATCCTGGCGGGTGGTATTCATAAAGGTGACGTAAATCTGCTGAGCGCTGACTTTTTTGCGATGTACCGTGATATGCGGGAAAAAAGCCGCCATCGCGGCGATAGTCGCCTCACTATCTCTGACGATGTATCCAAGATGGCTGAATTTCATGGTTTTTCTCCCGTCACTACCGTTTGTAACAGACTACCGACGGCAACGGTTTTTTTTTATGCCTGCTTGCAGGTCGTAGCGCTATTTTGAGGAAGTGCTATCTGGAGCGGCGTCGGCTTCGACTTGTCGCATCAACGCCTGACGATCGGTTTTGCCGTGTAACGTCAGCGGAAAGGGGCCGGTGAAGTGAATGACGCGCGGCACCATATAAGCGGGTAGCCGTTGCGCCAGATCCCGCCGTAGGCCGATGCGTTTCTCGTGAGTATCGGATGATAAATGTACGAACAGCATCAACTCCGTTACGCGGTTATCCCGTTTCCCGACAATAACAGCCGCTTGTTGTACGTCGGTAAGTTGGTTGGCTATCGCTTCGATTTCGCCGGTTTCTATCCGGTTTCCCTGCCATTTTATCTGCCCGTCGTTGCGACCTTTAACAAACAGATTGCCTTGCGCATCCAGATAACCGAGGTCACCGGTATGGTAGCAGCGCCGACCGTGTCGCCAGCCAAAAAGGCGATTACGCGGATCGGCTTCCGGTAAGTAGCCTGGGCTAATTTGGGGGCCGAACAGTACGATTTCGCCTGTCGTACCGGCAGGCAGCGGCTCACCGTGCTCATCAACGATGATTGCCTTGCCGTTACCGCCGGCCGGACCAAGCGACAGGGGCGGTGCGCCGGCGAGAGTCTCTGGCGTTACGCGTGCGGCGTGCGTCATGCAGGTCGCTTCTGTTGGGCCATAACAGTGTAGTAAGGCGGTATGTGGAAAACGTTGCTGAAGTGTATGTACCAGCGGCGGCAACAGCGCTTCTCCACCGATAGCGATGCAAGTCAGGTCGGGCAGCGTGTGTTGGTTGAAGTCAGGGTCTGAGCACATCAAATCAAGAAAGCCGGGGGTGGAAAACCAACTGTCGATCCGCAAGGCCGATTGCGTCAGCAGCGAGAGGTTTTTCCGTGGGCGGATATTATTGATATGGTCCAGCATGGCCAGCGTTTTACCCGTCGCCAGCGTCAGAAAAATATCCATAATGCCCAGATCGAACGACAAACAAGCGTGATTGACGTGTACGCCGCTTCTTTGCCCATGCAGGAGCGGCATTGCCCAGCGCGCCAACGCATCATAGTTGCCATGGGTAATTTTTACTCCTTTCGGTTCGCCGGTGCTGCCGGAAGTGGTCAAAATATAGAATACCTGCTCAGGCACCGCGCTGACCGGGCGACGACGTGACGGCATGTCCGGCAGCGAAGCCGTAGCGAGCGTCGCGATGGATAACTGCGGTAGCGCCGTATGGGGCGGGAAGGTGAGCAACAACAGATCCGCCTGCGTCACGTCGATAATGTGGGCAAGACGAGCGGGCGGATTAGCGATATCGACGAAGGTGAACGGAATGGCTTCAAATGCGCAGGCCAGCATGGCTGCCGCCGCATCCAGTTGCTTGTGGCCGTAAATCATCGCGCAGTGTGGCTTGTGCTGTTGCAGCGCCTGCCGTATGCCTTCCACCCGGTATCCCAACTGCGCAAAGGTATAGCTGCCGCCGTCGTTGATGATGGCGAGGCGCTGCGGATTCTCCCGCATCCAGCTCTGGATAGGATTAAGAACTGACGAAAACATAGCGTTTGCCTTTATCGAGCGCTTGCTGCGTGACGCACCGGCGGTCGAGCTTACTGTTGTGGTTGAGCGCGGCGTGGTCTACCGGATACCAGAATTTGGGCACCATATAGAGCGGAAAATAGCGGCGCAGGTAGTCCGCCAGCACCGGCAAAATATCCGGCTGACTGGACAGAATAAACGCCTGCAGACCCTGGGGCGTATTGTGTAATAGCCACGGGGTGACGATGGCATCCTGTACCTGCGGATGTTCCCGCAGCGCATTCTCGATGTCGTCGAGAGCGATGCGGTAACCCTGAATTTTTAACTCGCTGTCTTCCCGTCCGTGAAAATAGAGCAGGTTATTGCGCAGTGAGCCGATATCGCCGGTGCGGTAGTGGCGCGTGCCGTCCGGGTCGATACTAAACCGCGATGCCTGAGCCGGCGACGCGTTCAGGTAGCCTTCGC
This sequence comes from Dickeya chrysanthemi NCPPB 402, assembly GCF_000406105.1. Lineage (NCBI taxonomy): Bacteria > Pseudomonadati > Pseudomonadota > Gammaproteobacteria > Enterobacterales > Pectobacteriaceae > Dickeya > Dickeya chrysanthemi. The sequence continues at coordinate 119,533 of NZ_CM001974.1, forward strand.
TGACTGCCGGGCCGGTAATGACGATTTCCCCGCGCTCGCTGTCTGCCGGGGCATCAATGTGCAGGATGACGCCCGGGCGAACATAACCCAGCGGCAGCGGCGTATCGTCATCCAGCATGTTCGGCGTAATGTCGCAGGCGGTCACGGCGACCGTGCACTCCGTCGGGCCGTAGGTATTGACGATACGACAGCCCGGAAACGCTCGCCACAGCGTGCCGACCAGCTCTTTTGTCAGGACTTCGCCGCAAAAGATAAACGTGTTCAATCGCGGCAGGTTGTCGTGACGGAACGCGCGATCCCGCAGATAACTTCGGGTTAGCGACGGTGTGCTGACCCAGGTTTGCACGCCGGTATCGGCGTGGCGGGCGATCATTTTGCGGGTATTGATGACGTCGCGGTAGTCGAGTACCGAAATCGGTTGGCGATAATGCCATGCCAGCCACAGCTCGTACTGGGCGACGTCGAAGCAGTAGCGAATATTGCCGCTGATAGGGCCGGGGGCGGGAAAAGCGTCCGCGGCCCAGCGCACGAAGTGCGCCAGATTGGCGTAGCTCACCTGGATGCCTTTGGGCGCGCCGGTGGTACCGGAAGAGAACATGATGTAAGCGATGCCGCTGACGGCGTTCCGGCCGAACGCCAGCCCCATCTGGTGACAGTGTTCAGCCAGTCGGGCGGCAGGCCGATTGCCAGTGGGATCAATATCATCGACCCCTGTCACCGTCAGCGACGGGATGCCGGTTTCGGGCGCTGCCCGGTCGGTGGCGTTGAGGAGCAACCCTGCCTGAATGCTGTCGGCGATAAAACGCAGACGTTCGTCGGTATTATCGGTTTCCACCGGCACCACCGGATGACCCGTCAACAGGCAAGCCCACCAGGCAATCAGACACGCCGGGTGTTTGTGCCCGAACAGTATGACCGGTGCCGGTTGACGACGCCCGCTGGCGATATGTCGCGCCTGTAGTTGATCCGCCAGCGCCAGTGCGCCGAGGTACAACTGGTGGTACGTCAGCGAACCTTCAATGTGATGGCAGGCGGGGGTATGCACGCCGTCGAACCGTGCCAACAAGGTGGTCAGGTATTGCCACGAGGCGATCATACACAAGGTACGCCAGGCTCCCGTTGCGAGTGAATAAAACGACCGAGCGAATCAATGGTGCTGAGCTGCTGGCTGTCCAGCGTCACCGGATCGATGGATAACCCCTCTATCATCTCCTCCAGATACATCATCAGTTCGATGAAAATGCCGCTTTCGAATCCTAAATCCCGTTCCAGATTGGTATGTGGATGCAGTTCTGACAGGTCATCCGTTTCCAGCACCATGCCGATCGCCGTGACGATCTTCGGGTAATAAAAGTCCGGGTCGTAGCCGGTTATCGGGGTGTAAGCAGTATCACATGACATCGGCGTTACTCCATCAAGCCGGGTTGCGTAGAAGCCTGCATCGTCGTGCCGGCCATCAGTTGCTCTTGCAGCAGAGAACGGTTGATCTTGCCGTTCGGAGTAAGGGGGAGCTGGGACATCAGCCGGAAACGGTGGGGCACCATATACGATTCCATCTGGGTTTTACTCCAGCGCGCCAGCGCCTTTTCGTTCAGATTGCCGCGGGTTACCACGCAGGCGATGATTTCATCGCTGTAGATCGGGTGTGGTACGCCGATTACCGCTGCCTGCACCACCTGCGGATGACGGTTGAGTACGGCTTCCACCTCTTTCGGTGCGACTTTTTCACCGCAACTTTTCAGCATTTCATCCTGACGGCCGACGAAATAGAGCAGCCCCTGTTCATCCAGCCGACAGATATCGCCGGTGTACAGCACTTTCTCACCCGGTAGCAGGCCGGGGCGCAGCTTCTCAGCGCTCTTTTCTTCATTGCGCCAGTAGCCGCACATCACGGTTGCGCCGCGGATGACCAGCTCGCCGGTGGCGTTGCGGGTCTGCCGTTGTCCGTTGTCATCCACCACCCAGAGTTCGGTGTTGGGGATCGCGATACCGACGCTTTGCGGGTGGGTGGCAAGGTATTCCGGCGGCAGATAGGTACAACGGTGGCACTCGGTCAACCCATACATCGAGTAGAGGCGTGCCTGTGGGAAAATATGGCGTAATTGATCAATATCGTTGATATGCAGCGCCGCGGCGGTATTGGTGATGGTGCGGATGGCGCTGAAGTTATAGCGGGAAGCCAGTGGTGCAATCAGGCGCAGCAGGGTCGGTACGAGCGGCAGCACGGTCGCACGCAACGTGACCATGCGTTGCAGCGACAGCAACGGCCGTCGAAAATCGGGCTCCACGATCAACGTGCACTGCGCCAGCGCCGACATAATGACCTGATACAAACCGTAGTCGAAGCTCATTGGAATGAACGACATGATGCGATCGTCGTCGCGCAGTTGCAGGTAACCGGCCACCGAACTGGCGGCGGTAATCATATTGCGGCGGCTGAGCATCACCCCTTTGGGATGGCCGGTAGAACCGGACGTGTAGAGAATACACGCCAGATCAAGATCGATGCCCGTCGTCTTGCGCTCGCATTCGGCAGCGATGCGATACGGTTCATCGGCCAATACGGCCGTGACATCGCTGCTAAAACAGATGCGGGTATGACGGTTGTATTGCTGCCAGTGTTCGCTGGCCTGCGCGATGTTGATTTCGTCCGCCAGCGCGTGGTGGGTTATCAGTAATCGGCAACCGGCATTATCCACCAGCCAACTCAGTTTGGCGGCTTTGGTTTCCGGGTTCAGCGGAATGAAGATTGCGCCCAGATACTGCAACGCCCAGAAATACAGCACGAACGTCAATGAGTTTGGCAGGTAGACGATCACCCGATCTCCCTTCTCCACCCCTTTTTCCCGCAGATAATCCGCCAACTGGCGGGCTTGCAGGCGCAACATAAACCAACTGACTTCGCGATCGGTATCAATAATGGCGGTTTTATTCGCCGCTTCTTTGGCTGCCCGGTCAAGCCAGGCGGTCAGGTGGGTAATGTTCGTCATGGGCATCCTTATCAGGTACAGGAAGAAAGAGGGAGCGGCCGGGCATCGTGCGGTTGATAACGCAATACGCAGACGGTGAGATGGCGCCTTTCCGGCACAGCTAACAGGTAACGTTGCCCCGGCTCCGCATGCTGTTTCAGGTAGACGAATGGAGCGGCGCACAGCAATGAGGCCGGTACATTCGCCAGACGAAGTTCGGGGAGCGCGCCTTGCAGCGCGGTTACCAGCGACGGGCTAGCCAGTAACGTCGAGGGTAATCCATCTGCCATCGGCAAGCGTGAGAGCAATTGCCGCAGGGTTGCCGCCAGATCGCCCTGATCCGCGTAAGGCTGGCGATAATACCCCTCAAATACCAGCCCGATGGCTTCATCGGTCGGACGTTTTTCCATTCGTATCAGGCAGCAGTTCTTTTGAGGATGCGCCTGGGCCAGCTGTTCGCTGGGATAAGGCGCCACATCCTGATCGGCAATCATCAGCAATGCTTCGCGCCGGTTGTCGTCACAGGCCAGATAGTCATCGATGGTGTGCAGTGCGAAAAAGGGCGCGGCCAGCCCACGATCCGACACCGACAGCCCGAACGCGTGGCGAGCATCGCAGGCATGGATCAACGCATTGGAGACGGCGCAGCCGAGATCGCTATCCGGGGTCCAGTGGGCGAATACCACTAAATCAAGTTGCTGTAATGTGCCGCGTGCCTGCAATTCAGGCAACAGCGTCTGCATCATGGTACTAAAGCTGTAACGACCGCTATTCAGCCAGCGGGTCAACAGGGCGTTGTCCGGTTCTCCCATTTCGCCATGAGAGCGAAAAAAAGCGCGTAGGTAATCCGCCATTAGATCCTGATTAGGATGCGGCGCCGGTAATACGGCGTCGTTCTCGGGCGCGAAAGTGCGCCATACCAGGTCATCCGGCTGGATACACAGCGTCATGGTTCATCTCCGTGCCAGAGGTCGACCGGTTGCTGACGGGCCAGCCACTGCGCTGTGGTTTCCGGCTGGCGAATCTGAATCAGGCGGCGTCCATCCACCATCATTTCCGCCGGATAACCGAAGCTGAGAAATGCGCCGGGAGAGGCGGTTAACCCGTATGCACCCGAGTGGGTGATACCGATCAGGTCGTTAACCTCCAGCGTCGGCAGCAGCACATTGTCGCCCAGCAGGTCGGTGGGGGTGCATAACGGGCCGCTGACCTGATAAGGCTGTAACGGCCGCGATTGGTTATCGCCCACTCGCAGCAGCGGAAAGTTTTTACGCAGCATGCTGTTCAACCCCGCCGCGGCACTATGGCAATTGGCGCCGCCGTCGCAGATAGCGAATGTTTTTCCGCCGACGGTTTTCAGGTTATTCACCCGGGTGACGAACAGACCGGCTTCCGCCACCAGATAACGCCCCAGTTCGATAATGATCTGCGTCGTGGTGGCCTGACGGCGGAAATCCGCCATGACAGGCGCGATTGCTTCGCCCAGCGAGGGCAAATCCAACGGTGTTTCCTTGGGGAAATAGGGGACGCCAAAGCCGCCGCCAACATCGACAAAATCCAGCGTTAACTGGTGTTGATCGCGCAGGTTCAGCGCCATTTGCAGAATATTGCGGGTGTTATCGGCGATAGCCTGAGCGTTGAGGATGCGGGTGCCCAGATAAACATGAAAGCCGCGCAGGGCAACGGCAGGCCAGCGATGCAGACAGGGCAGCACGGTTTGCAGCGTATCAAGCGTCATGCCGAACTGGGTGGGTTTACCGCTCATCACCAGCCGGGCGTGTTCGCTGCTGAAGTCCGGATTAATGCGCAGCGCCACCGTTTGTATCGTACCGGCCTGTGCGGCCAGCCGGTTAATTGTCTCCAGCTCGGCGACCGATTCCACGACAATTGCCCTGATGCCGCAATCAATAGCCCGCGCCAAGGCCGGTACGGATTTTCCCGGCCCGACATACAGAATATGTTGCGGTAGTACGCCCGCTGCCAGCGCCGTGTCGAGTTCCGCCGGTGAGCAGACCTCACATCCCGCCCCTTGTTCCACTAGCGTTTTAACCACCGACAGGTTCGGATTCGCCTTCAGGGAATAATAAACCGCGGTATCGGCAGGCAGTTGCTGATAGAGCTGCTGAAGCTGGCGGCGCAACTGCCGGGTGCTGTAGACATAGAAGGGGGTACCGATACGGTCGGCAATATCGGTAATCGACACCTCTTCTATATAGCCGTTCGCAAATAGTGCTTCAGGCTGGATCAAGGGGTGAACAGCGTCAGCCATGGTGAAGCCGCTCGCGCAGGTAACGCGTCAGACTGGTCAGGTTCTGGAAAGCCTCAAAGACACGATCGTCCGTCAGATTGAACAGGTCGCCGGTCAGGTGGTAAGTCGTTTCACAGTGATCGCTGAGAACGGCAATCAGGCTGACGATATTGATGGAATCCAGCAGCCCCTCTTCACCAAACAGTGAAGCTCCCTGAAAGATCTCGGTTATACGGCCGTTATCGACGCCAATCGCGGTGAGTTTTTCACGCAGGAGGGTGTGCAACGCGTCGTCGTCATGGTGGGTAATTACCGGATACTCCATTCTACTCCCCTTATCTTTATCTCTGACGGGAGTATAACCAGCGTTTTATTCGGGCGTTTTGTTTGAAATTGCACGCGAATCGACGTCGTTGTGAGCGAGTCTTCAGATCGGCGGCAAAAGACGCATAACTTATTCCGATAGTTGTATTATCGCGGCTTTTAACTGGCAAATTTGTTCGTGGTATTGGCGAGACGCTGGCGTGAAATACCAGACAAGGAATAATCGTGGGGGAAGAGAAAATCACCTTTCTCTCTCCCGTGAACCAGAACAGGAGAGAGAAGGGCTAACAATACAGAATAACGTTATAGTCCCGCCATACTTCAGATTGCCGTCAAGGTTAAGCGACCGTGTTCATCTCCGTCACCGGCTCAATGCCTGCTTTCGGTGATACGTCGGGTTGCCGCTTTCCTGCAACCTGAATTATTTAGGGTATATATTAATGAACTAACAGATATTTCCCTGGTGTGCGCCAATTTGGCTTTCCGATCTTTAAAATCGACCGGAGGTTTTTATTTTTGTGTTTGATGTTATTTTTTGAAAATTCTAAGGATTTTGTATCGGGAAAGATAGTTAGACTTAGGTATAGGTTGATACTATACTTTCGTGCCGTTATGGTCAGGTTGGGCTGTCGCATGCGATTTTGGGAGAGTTAGATGTCTATATCATTCTCTAACGTTGACTTCATCAATAGCACAATACAAAACTTTATTGACAGGAAGTTAAAAAGTTACGGCGATCTTAAGTACGCCTATTTGATCATGAACAAGAAGAAACCGACGGATGTCGTGATCATTTCCAATTATCCGCCGGAGTGGGTTGATGTTTACCGCAGCAATAACTATCAGCATATTGACCCGGTAATACTGACGGCGATTAATAAGATATCTCCCTTCTCCTGGGATGATGACCTGGTTATCAGTTCAAAACTGAAATTCTCCAGAATATTCAACCTCTCCAAAGAATATGACATTGTTAACGGTTATACGTTTGTCTTACATGATCCGGGTAACAATTTGGCGACGCTGTCTTTCATGGTTGAGGAACACCGCAGCAGCGAGCTGGAAGAGATTATTCAGAATAATAGAGACAAGCTGCAAATGCTGTTGATCTCGGCCCATGAAAAGCTCACCTCCCTTCATCGGGAGATGAGCAGAAACAGGCACAATAGTAAGTCGCAGGAAGCCGATATTTTTTCACAAAGAGAAAATGAAATTCTCTACTGGGCAAGTATGGGAAAAACGTATCATGAGATTGCGCTTATTCTTGGTATTACCACCAGTACTGTAAAATTTCATATCGGCAATGTCGTGAAAAAACTGGGTGTGCTGAATGCCAAACATGCGATTCGACTTGGCGTTGAAATGAATCTGATCAAGCCAGTGGAACCAGTAAAGGCAAGGTCTTAAGCTGTTCGGATTCCGCTTTCGTCATTTGTGTTATGCGTTCAATCAGCGCATGCCGGCTTTCATCGTCAGTGGGCAGGTGCAGCAGATAAATACGCTCTTGTTTTTCCGATAACCCTTGCTGGATGATGGATATACGCCAGCCTGAACGTTTTAACAAGGTTAGCATCGGGTGGCTGACAATGGTGAGTATCCCATCGTAGTGACACTTTCTGGCGTAATTGATCATGGCAAGGAATAGCGTCAGGCACGCCGGGTTACGGGTACCAATCAAATTTCTTACCCGGTCACGATCAACGAAGAAGCGGCTGGATTCGATATAATTCCCTTCGGGGATTTTGAGATTATCGAAATAAGAGAAGAATGTGCCGGTAATCATGTTGGGATATTGCATTTCGATAAATCTGACGCTACAAATAACTTTTCCTTCTTTGATACCTAAAAGATAGGTTGTCTTTTCATTATCATACTCGTCAAACTCCATCCCGTTAATACAGTTAACAGCCCAGTCCAGACGGTCCTTAAATGTATCTTTTCGTAATGTAAACACCTCATCCAGCTTGTTATTTGACATTAAACTAAAATTCACATCAAATATTTCTAACATTTGTCCTCCTGTTATCACTTTTATGTCTTTTGGCATGGAAGTTTGTCTGATGGTATATATGGTAACGTTTTTACCACTCACTTTTCCAGCGTGATTATTTTCATCCGTTTAGGAAACTTTGGGGTTTGTTCGTTGACATTTCATTTCCTTTTTTATCTTAAGCCGCGACCAGGTAATCTGTTTTTATTGCATAAAGTATGCCTGACTCGTTGAACGGTAATTCACAAAAGTCATTATTATTCTGGTAATGGTGTGAATGCTTCCTGCGTGATGCGCACGTATTGTGTTATCGGAGATAGGGGAAGAAAGAGTGTGATGGCCGCCACCCCGGATATGCACGGCAGGAAGGCGATGATACATATGGATTAAGGTAATAGGTTTCGTGAACATCTCTTACTACCGCGTGATAGTCGTGAATGAGAGTAAAGAAAGTTGCCCTTCCATGCGGATCCCTCTGACGGTAGGTGATGTGTCATCGTAGTCAGAAATGCATGTTATCTCGCCATAGGTATGTGTAGCTCGGTGGCGTTTCTCTGGCCTCTTTGCGTCTTAAGGTGTGTTGACCTATCAGGGAAGACGCACTCTCTCCTCAGCATGTTGCTCTCTTCAGTGGCCGTTATCGGCTTTAACACACCTTGTTCAGCATCGGTCCCGCTCGGATGCGAGAAAGTGATGTCGGTAACGTGATGAAAAAACATAGTTTTCATCTTCCTGACATAGGAATGTGATATGGATCGCACTTTTTGTGAAATGCGATATAGTTACTATAGTGATAATTGACTTGTCATTTACGAGCCCATCAACAACGAAAACGTAAAAAAGGAAACCACCATGAATATGAAAGCTATCTTTACTGCCATCGCACTGAGCACTCTGTCTGTCGGCGCTTTTGCTGCAACTGAAATCCAATACCCGCAGGGCCAGGAAATGGGGAGTGTCTCTGCCAGTGCCAACACGCTCGACAGCCTGCAGGCTAAACTGGCTGCGAAAGCCGATGCCGCTGGTGCCAAGTCGTTCCAGATAACCGCTGTTCAGGGTAACGACACACTGCACGGCAATGCTGTTCTGTATAAATAATGTGACTGGTGAAGTTGGGAAACATACTTTTCCCCTTCCTCAATAATCATCATCAATCATCACCCTCCCTGTGTCTGTTTTTTATGCTGTTGTTAACCGGGCTTCGGCCCGGTTTTTTTATTTCAGGATGACTCCAGCACCGGACTTCGCTGGACTACGCCCAAACTCTATGCAGCATATTTATCAATAACTTAGTATATTTCAACATATGCCGGTGCTTTCCGAAACCTGACCCGACTTCCCTGCTGGTGGCCCCTATGAGGCTCTTGGGGATCGGGTCTTTCCGAGGAGTCATCATGGCAAAGATCAAGCTCACCAAGTCCGCTGTCGATGCGGCACAACCCCAGGCGCAGGCGGATACCCTGGTGCCCGGCTTCTTGTGCAAGATTACCCCATCGGGCCGCAAGGTGTTCATGCTTCAGTACCGCACGAACGCTGGCGAGCGCCGCAAGCCCGCTTTGGGCCAGTACGGGGAACTGACAGTCGAACAGGCCCGCTCGCTGGCACAGGAATGGCTGGCCCAGGTGCGCCGGGGCGGCGATCCCAGCGCGGACAAGACGGCGGCGCGCAAGGCGCCCACGGTCAAGGAGTTGTGCACGAAGTTCATGACGGATTACTCCAGGGTGCGCAACAAGCCCAGCACGCAGGAAGGCGACCAGAGCGTCATCGACCGCAACATCGTTCCGATTATCGGTCGCATGAAGGTTCAGGACGTGAAGCGCCCGGACGTGGCCGGGATGATGAAGAAGATGACGCACAAGCCGGCCGATGCGAACCGGACGTTCAGTGTCATGCGTCGGATGTTCAATCTGGCCGAGGTGTGGGGCTACCGCCCGGACGGCACCAATCCGTGCCGCCACGTCCCGATGTACCCGGCAGGGCCACCCACCTCATCAGCGACGAGGACATGGGCAAGCTGTTCCGGCAGATCGAAAAGACCGAAGCCGAAGAACTGGAGAACTACGTCATCCCGCTGGCGATCCGCCTGCAATTCGAGTTCTCCGGTCGCCGTGGAGAAATTTGCCCGCTCGAATGGCCTTGGCTGGACTTCGAGAACCGGCGCGTATCTTGGCCCGACAGCAAGACCGGCAGCATGTCCAAGCCCATGAGCGAGGAAGCCTATCGGCTGCTTTCGGCGGCACCGCGCTTGGAGGGCCGGAGGGCGGACTACGGCGAGGAGGTCGTGTTGACGCTGGCGGCGCAGTTGGTGAAGGAATACGGCAGCAGTTTTGCGGTCAAGAACCTGCGCCGCATGGTGCAGTGCGCCACCACCTTCCCCGACGAGCAGATTGTCGTATCACTGATACGACAATTGAGCTGGACGCACTTCATCGCCCTGATCCCGCTGAAAGACCCGCTCCAGCGGGACTACTACGCGCAGATGGCCAGCGCCGAACGCTGGAGCGTGCGGATGCTGCGCGAACGCATCGACTCGATGCTGTACGAACGCAAGGCACTGTCCAAGAAGCCGGACGAAACGATTGCGCAGGAGTTGGCGACTCTGCGCGATGTGCAGCGCATGACACCGGCCCTGGTCATGCGCGACCCGTACATCCTCGACTTCCCGGGGCTGCGGGATACCTGGCAGGAAGGCGACCTGGAGGCGGCGATCATCCGTGAAATGGAATCTTTCCTGTTGGAGCTGGGCGCGGGCTTTTCCTTCCTCACCCGGCAAAAGCGCATCCAGATCGACGACGAGGATTTCCACCTTGATCTGCTGTTCTACAACCGCAAGCTGCGCCGGCTGGTGGCGGTGGAGTTGAAGATCGGCGAGTACCTACAAGGGGCAGATGGAGCTTTACCTTCGCCGGTTCGACAAGCATGAGCGGGAGCCGGAAGAAGCCTCGCCGCTGGGGATCATCCTCTGCACGGGCAAGAAGTCCGAGCAGATCGAATTGCTGGAGTTGGACAAGTCGGGCATTCACGTTGCCGAGTACCTGACCACCTTGCCGCCGCGTGCGGTGCTGGGCGAACGGTTGCAGCAGGCGACGGAGCGGGCGCGGTTGCAGATCGAGCAACGGCGGCCTAACGAAAAATTCTGACCGCAACATCCGTGCGTCCCGGCATGCTGCCGTCGGGTTCGCGGGCTGCGCCCCGCGCCTCGTGCCGAGTCGCGGCCATCCGGCTTTGACCCCTGACGTCTTCGGCCCTTGTGGGCCTGCGCTTGCCCAAAGCAGGTGTGTGCAGTGGGCGGGGTGTAGGTGGTCTTGCTGTTCCCTTCACCGTACCACGGCGTTCTCGCCGTCAAAGGCGGCGCGCGCCCTGCGCGCTAATGAAAATTGCCGCCGCAACTGCCGAGCCAGGCATAGTGCGGGGCGCGCTCCTCATGACGCCCTTGCACGGCCCATCCAGATGAGGATAGACGGCGGGCATTGCGCGCACATCAATTTGCCAACGGAGCTTTCCAGTAGTCGTGAGATCTAGCATCAAACAATACTCATTTGCGTTTAGATGCTTTATTTAACAATGGAACTGAATGGGCATGATGGTGAAATTAAGCCAGATTGTTATTCGGTTAGGCCAAATTCAATTGTCTCCATGCGTTTGGCCGTATTGCGAAATAAATTGACTTGCTTTCGCAATGTAGAACTGTGCTCACACGGATAGGCTGCGCTTCATCGTGGTCTGTCATGCCTCAATCCAGCGTGCTTGGCCGGCCGAACGAATACCCCGTTCTTCCCGAGGAAATTCCCCTATGCACTCACTTTGCCTTGGTGGATCGGCCCCGCACAGCCGATCACGCGCCACCCCCATCCCCGTTGTCGTCGGGAGGAACGCATGAGCACCGCCGTTATCTCCCGTGCCAAACCCGTTGTTATCAGCGTCATTGGCCTCGTCGTGGTCTTCGGCCTGCTGTATGCCTGGCGTACCACCCGCAGCGGTGGCGCTGAACACCACGCCATGCCGCCGATGCCGGTCTCGACGATACGCGCCGAACCTCGCGGCGTGGCCGAGGAGTTGCAGGCCGTCGGCAATTTGCAAGCCGTGCGCGAAGTGCTGCTGGCCCCCGACACGTCGGGCCGCGTGACCGCCATCAATTTCGACGCCGGCCAGTCCGTGAAGGAAGGGACGGTGCTGATTCAGCTCTACGACGCTCCCGAACAAGCGGATCGTGCCGCTGCTGCGGCCAAGGCCGATTTCACCCAGTTGCAACTCCGGCGCTCGCAGGAACTGGCCCCTACCGGCGCCGAGCCACGTGAATTGCTCGAACAACGCAAGGCGGAGGCCGCCCAGGCCGTCGCGGCGGTGCGGCAACTGGACGCACGTATCCAGCAGAAAAGCATTCGCGCGCCGTTTTCCGGCCAGATCGGCATCCGGCGGATCAATCCCGGCCAGTACCTCAATGCCGGCGATGCGATCGCCACGCTGACCCAGCTCGACCCGCTCTACGTCAACTTCACGCTGCCGCAGCAGGACTTGTCCAAGCTGACGCCGGGCGCGCCGGTGCAGGTCACAGTGGACGCCGCGCCGGGTCGGGTATTCACCGCCAAAATCAGCACCATCGAACCGCGCATCGACGGCGAAACCCGCAACGTGGCCGTGCAAGCACTGTTGCCCAATGCCGATCGGCTGCTGAAGTCCGGCATGTACGCGACGGCGCGGCTGGCGTTGCCCGTCACGACCGACGCCATCGTGTTGCCGCTGACGGCGATCCAGACTTCGGCTTCCGGTGACAGCGTGGTGCTCGTGCAAGATGCCGACGCGCAGGGAATCGGCAAGGCGGTCGCCGTGCCGGTCGTCACTGGTCGCCGGCTCGGCGAGGAAGTCCTCGTGACCCAGGGCGTCAAGCCCGGCGACATAGTGGTGATGGCCGGCCAAAATCGGCTGCCGCCCGGCGCGACGGTGAGGCTCAATGCGCCCGCACCTGCCGCCGCAGCGCCGCATGTTGCCCCGGCGGTCGCCTCCGCCGCTGGCGCACGATAGAGGACGGCGCCATGAATTTCACCGACATCTTCATCCGCCGGCCCATCCTGGCGCTGGTCGTCAGCCTGTTGATCCTGCTGATGGGCGCCACCGCCGTGTTCCTGCTGCCCGTGCGGCAGTACCCCCTATCTGGAAAACGCCACCATCACGGTCAGCACCACGCTTCCAGGTGCGACCCAGGACGTGATGCAGGGCTTCGTCACCACGCCGATCGCGCAGTCCATCGCCACGGCCAGCGGCATCGAATACCTCAGTTCGACCACCACGCAGGGCAAAAGCGAGATCAAGGCGCGGCTGGTGCTCAACGCCAACGCCGACCGCGCGATGACCGAAATCCTCGCCAAGGTGCAGCAGGTCAAGTACCAGTTGCCGGCAGGCGTCACCGATCCGGTCATCGCCAAGTCCACCGAGGGCGGCACCGCTGTGCAGTACGTCGCCTTCTACAGCAAGACCCTGTCGATCCCGCAGGTGACGGATTTCGCGTCCCGGGTGGCGCAGCCGCTGTTCACCAGCATTCCGGGGGTGGCCTCGGCCGACGTCTATGGAGGCCAGACGCTGGCCATGCGCATCTGGATCGACCCGGTGCGGCTGGCCGCGCATGGGCTGTCGGCGGGCGAGATTTCGGCCGCACTGCGCGCCAACAACGTGCAGGCCGCGCCAGGCCAGCTCAAGAGCGCGCTGACCGTCACCAACATCAGCGCCGCCACCGACCTGCGCGGCGTCGAGGACTTCCGCCAGATGGTCATCAAGTCCAGCCCCGGCGGCGGCGTGGTGCGGCTGTCGGATGTCGCCACGATGGAAGTCGGCGGCCAGAACTACAACAACCTCTCGTTCGCTACCGGCGTCCCCACGATTTTCGTTGCCATCCAACCCACGCCCGACGGCAACCCCCTGGAGATCGTCAGGCAGGCCAATGAACTGCTGCCCAAGATCCGTGCGATGGCGCCGCCGGGACTGACGGTGGCGCCGAACTACGATGTGGCGCGTTTCGTCAACGCCTCCATCGAGGAAGTGAAGCACACGCTGGTCGAAGCCATCGTGATCGTGATCGTGGTGATCTTCCTGTTCCTCGGCACCTTCCGCGCGGTCATCATCCCGGTCGTCACCATTCCGCTGTCGCTGGTCGGCACGGCGGCGCTGATGCTGGCCTGCGGCTTCTCGATCAACCTACTGACGCTGCTGGCGATGGTGCTGGCGATCGGCCTGGTGGTGGACGACGCCATCGTCGTGGTGGAGAACATCCATCGCCACATCGAGGAAGGACTGACGCCGGTGCGCGCGGCATTGCTCGGCGCGCGCGAGATCGTCGGGCCAGTGATCGCCATGACCATCACGCTGGCGGCGGTCTATGCGCCGATCGGCATGATGGGCGGGCTGACCGGCGCGCTGTTCAAGGAGTTCGCCTTCACCCTGGCCGGCTCGGTGATCGTCTCGGGGGTAGTCGCGCTGACGCTCTCGCCGGTGATGAGTTCGATGCTGCTCAGTTCCAAGCAGGGCGAGGGACGGCTGGCGAAGCGGGTCGAACACACCATGGAAGGGCTGACCGCATTCTATGGACGCCTGCTGGCCCACACGCTGGCCGCGCGCGGCGCGGTGCTGCTGGTCGGCGTGGTGGTGCTGGCCGCCATCGTGGTGCTGTTCACCGGCACCCGCCACGAACTGGCACCGACCGAGGATCAGGGCGCCGTCATCGTCGTCACCAAGGCGCCGCAGTATGCCGGCGTGGGCTATACCGCCCACTATGCCCAGCAGATCGAAAAGCTGTTCGAGTCGATCCCGGAGTTCGACAGCAGCTTCATGAACATCGGCGACTATGCCGGCGGCCAGAACATGATGATCGGCGGCGCGATCCTCAAGGACTGGTCGGAACGCAAGCGTTCGGCCACCGAAATCCAAGGCCAGATCCAGGCCGCCGGCGGCGCCATCGACGGCGAGACGCTGACCGCCGTGCAGTTACCCCCGCTACCGGGTTCCAGCGGCGGCCTGCCGGTGCAGATGGTGCTGCGCTCGCCCGACGACTTCAAGACGTTGTACGAGACCGGCGAGAAGATCAAGACCGCCGCCTACGCCAGCGGCCTGTTCCTCTACGTGCAGAACGACCTGTCCTACGACAGTCCGCAGGCGCACATCAGCATCGACAACGCGAAGGCCAGCGAAATGGGCGTGACCATGCAGTCCATCGCCGACACCCTGGCCGTGCTGGTCGGTGAGAACTACGTCAACCGCTTCAACTTCCACGACCGTTCCTACGACGTGATCCCGCAGGTGCGCGGCGGCGAACGCATGACACCGGAAGACCTCGGGCGCTTCTACGTCAAGGCGACCTCCGGCGCGCTGGTGCCGCTATCGACCGTGACCCGCGTCGAAATGCGTCCGCAGGCCAACCAGCTCACCCAGTTCGGCCAGATGAACTCGGCCACGCTGGAAATGCTGCCGGCCCCGGGCGTGAGCATGGGCGAAGCGGTGGCGTTCCTGCAATCGCAACCGCTGCCGCCCGGCACCAGCGTGGACTGGCTCAGCGACAGCCGCCAGTTCGTGCAGGAAGGCAACCGCCTGCTGGTGTCGTTCTGCTTCGCGCTGGTGGTCATCTTCCTGGTGCTGGCGGCGCAGTTCGAGAGCCTGCGCGATCCGCTGGTGATCCTGGTGACGGTGCCGCTGGCGGTCTGCGGCGCGCTGGTGCCGCTGTGGCTGGGCTACGCGACGCTCAACATCTACACCCAGATCGGACTGGTCACGTTGATCGGACTGATTTCCAAGCATGGCATCCTGATGGTCACATTCGCCAACCATATCCAGCACCACGAAAACTTGAGCCGCATCGAGGCCATCGAGAAGGCCGCAGCGGTGCGTATGCGCCCCGTGCTGATGACCACCGCTGCGATGGTCGCCGGCCTGGTGCCGCTGCTGTTCGCAGATGGCGCGGGTTCAGCCAGCCGCTTTTCCATCGGCATTGTGGTGGTGATGGGCATGCTGGTCGGCACCTTCTTCACGCTGTTCGTGCTGCCCACCATCTACAGCTTCATCGCCAAGGATCACCGGGCGGCAGCGGAAAGTCCCCGCGCCCGTGAACTCGCCACTGCGGAGGCCCCCGATGTCGCGCTCTAAACCGATTGCTGCCATGACTACTGCTTTGCATCCGGCCATGTTTCCCCCTCGGCGCGCTGCCTTCATGGCCATTGCCGTTGCCGTGATCACCGCAGGCTGCGCCAGCGGCCCCGACTATCGCGCTCCGGCCACGCCGGAAACCGCGGCAGGCCCCTTCGTCAGCACGCCAGCCGATACGGACACCGCTGCATCACTGCCGGTGGACTGGTGGAAGCTGTATGACGATCCCGCACTCGACAATCTGGTGCAGGAAGCCCTGTCGGCCAATACCAACCTGCGCGTGACGCTGGCCAACCTCGACCGCGCACGAGCCATCTACAAGGAAGCGCGCGGTGGCCTGTTTCCCTCGACCAACGTGTCGGCGGGCGCAGGCTACGGCCGCGACCAGTCCACGTGGACGGGCACCGGTCAGGCGCCCACACAATGGAGCTACAGCGGTGGCCTCGACGTCTCCTACGAACTCGACCTGTTCGGCCGGGTCAGGCGCGACATCGAGGCCGCACGCTACGACACCGATGCAGTCGCCGCCGCCCATGATGCCGCCAAGGTCGTCGTCGTCGCCGAGACGACACGCGCCTATGTGGACGCCTGCACCTATGGCGAATCCATCGGCGTCGCGCACTCGTCCATTGAACTGGCTCAGCGCAGCCTGGATCTGGTTAGCCGCCAGGAACACGCCGGCTCAGCGTCGCATCTGGATGTGGAACGGGCCGGTGTCACGCTGGCCAAGGCCCGGGCCGTCTTGCCGCCGTTGCAGGGTCAGCGGGATGCCGCGTTGTTCGAGCTGGCCGCGCTGATGGGCCGCACGCCGTCGCAAGTGCCCGAGTCGGCGCGTGCCTGCACCCAGGCACCGGAGATCGCGGGGGCGCTGCCGATCGGTGATGGCACCGCGCTGCTGCGCCGCCGCCCGGACTTGCGCCAGGCCGAGCGCCAACTGGCCGCCGATACCGCCCGCATCGGCGTGGCCGTGGCCGACCTCTATCCGCGCGTCACGCTGGGCGCCTCTGGCAACTACCTGCGCAACGACTACCTGAAAGGCAATCGCACCTGGTCGTTCTCCTTCGGGCCGCTGATCTCCTGGAGCTTCCCCAACACGATGGCCGCACGTAGCCGCATCGCACAGGCAAAGGCGCAAAACGCGGCATCGTTGGCCAGCTTCGATGGTGCCGTGCTGAATGCCCTGAAGGAGTCCGAACAATCGTTGAGTGCCTACGGCGCCGCGATGCAGCAGCGCGAGGCACTGGTCGAAGCGCGCGACCGGGCCGAAAAAGCCTTCCAGTTGGCCGACCAGCGTTACCACGCCGGGTCTATCAGCTACCTCGACGTGATCGTCGCGCAGACCAGTCTGATCGACACGAAATCGCAGGTAGCCGCTGCCGACCAGCGCGTAGGTTCCGCACGGGTCAGCGTGTTCAAGGCGCTTGGTGGCGGATGGGAACAGGCCACTACGCAGTAGCTCCTACGGACATGGGCGCGGTGGCGGCCCCACCATCGCGCCCATGTCCGACACCAACCATTAGCCACGCCCGTCCGCATTGTCACAAACAACCGCAGATCCGGCATAGCGAAGGAATACAGATATGGACCCGCACGATGACCCACCTCGGATCATTGACCTGATTACATCATTCGGTAGCAAGAACCTGCCGTCGGGCAAACACATGATGAAGCACACCGCAGCAGCCAGTCCCGTGACCAGATCGCCGATGTCGTCTCAGGAACAACGATTGGCGGCGAGCCGACTGCGACCGACGATCGCTCGTACCAGTGTCTTGAACGCGCTGGAGAAGGCGACGCCGAGCTGTCTCGATGCCAGCCAGATGTATCGCATCCTCAGCACGCAACTCGATAGCCTCACGCCGGCCTCGATCTACCGTGCGCTGAATGATTTATGGATTGCTGGGCTGCTGGTTCGCACGGAAGGCGCACATGGGCGCGCGTTCTATGCCATCAAACCGGACGGGCTAAACGCCCACTACGACACACTGCGATGTCACTGTGGCGCGCGAGGAAGGCTTCGCTCTCGACAGGGAGCCAGCCTTTACCATCACCATGACGTGTACGAAATGTCGGCAACTCTGCAAGGGAGGACAGTAGGCGGTCTCAAGCCAAGACCGCCTGATCCGAAAGGGACTCATCCCTCATGCGATTGCCCGCACCACGCCACCATCAACGCGAAGCGCGGCGCCTGTCGTTGCGGATGCGCGTGCGCTACAGACATAGGCAATCATCGCGGCAACCTCATCCGGCGTCGAAAGACGTTGAAGCACCGAAGATGGGCGGGCCGTTGCGAAGAACTCGCGCTCCACGGTTGCGACATCAACGCCGCGGCTCGCAGCCAATTCGGCAACAAAGCCGCCAACGCCCTCGGAGGCTGTCGGGCCGGGAAGCACGCTGTTGACCGTGACGTCGGTGCCTACGAGCGTCTCTGCAAGCCCGCGTGAAATGGCAAGTTGCGCAGTCTTGGTCATGCCGTAATGGATCATTTCGGCGGGAATCTGCAAGGCCGATTCGCTCGATACGAACACGATGCGCCCCCAGTTGCGTGAGCGCATCCCCTGCACGTAATGACGCGAAAGGCGAACTCCACTTAACACGTTGGTCTCGAAGAAGCGAAGCCAGTCTGCGTCTGAAATCTGCTCGAATGGTTTGGGCTCGAAGATGCCTAGGTTGTTGACCAGCACGTCAATGTCTGGAAGCTGTCTTATCAGTGTCTCGCAGCCTTCGCTATGGCTCAGATCGGCGGCAATTCCGGTGATGACCGCGTTGGGGAATCCACCTTTTATTGCATTCACCGCACTATCGACACGGGCTTGGGTTCGGCCATTGACCGTGACGGACGCGCCCTCGGCCGCCAGCGCGCGAGCGGTGGCCAGTCCGATGCCGGCCGTCGATCCTGTTACGAGTACCTGCTTTCCCTTCAATCCAAGATCCATGAGTCATCTCCAATAATGTGGCCGCTAACCCATCAAAATACTTGCCCCTTGCTTCTCGATGATAGCGATGATTGGCCAGAATGTTGTCCAATCCAGACAAACTTGCGGCGATGCAGTCTCTTTATCGGATGTTTGAGATGAAGTATCCGATCCGAATAAAATGAGTCTATGCTCGCATTAAATCGGGGACTATGGTGACGGTAAAAAAGCGTCCATCGTTGAAGCCGCGCAAGATTCCACAACAATCGCGTGCCGAGCAGACGGTAGCCACAATTCTGGAAGCGGCGGCCCGTATTCTGGAGACCCAGGGCTTACAGGGGCTGAATACGAACCTCGTGGCGCTGCGTGCCGGGGTCAGCATCGGTTCACTGTACCAATACTTCCCCGGCAAGGATGCGCTAATCGTTGCCCTGATCCAGCGCGAACGCGGTCTGTTCCTCGCGGAAGGCGAAAGCGCACTCGGCGAGCCAACGGGTCGGCAAGCATTGACGCATCTGATTGCCGTCGCGGTTCGTCAACAACTACGCAGGCCGATCCTCGCGCGCCTGCTGGACTTCGAGGAAGACCGACCTCCTATTGCCAAGGAATTGAGGCAATCCACCGCCGCTTTTCGTGAACTGATCCGGCAAATTTTGACCCGCGGTGATCTCCCGCCGCAGCCGGCCATTGCCCGCTTGGGGCTTGAAAATGCACATTTGAGCGTGCGCTCTGGAAACGATGCTCAATTGACCGAACTGGAAGAAAAGAACGCCGCCGAAGGAACCGCCCAAGTTCTGATCGCAGGCGATTCCTAAAAATATTCTGTTTTTTCGCCATACACGCCGCAATGCGCCTTCGCTTGCGGCGTTTTTCTTTGACTCGACGCTGCGCGGCGTCGCCAACTTCCTCAGCGACCCGGCGTGCCCGTTCGAGCTGACGCTGCACCGGATGACGACGACGCGCCATCTCGGTGACACGCCGCATCCTGTTGTCGCGTCCGCCGCGCGCGAAGTGCTCAACAAGTCGGACAACGAGCGGTCTGGTGTGCTGTCCACCGCGATGAGCTTTTTGGGCTTGTACCGCGACCCCACGGTGGCCGAGGTCACGTCACGCTGCGACTGGCGTATCGCTGACCTGATCGCGTCCGAATCACCTGTGTCGCTGTACCTGGTGGTGCCACCGTCCGACATCAGCCGCACCAAGCCGTTGATCCGGCTCATCTTGAACCAGATCGGTCGACGCCTCACCGAATCGCTCGATGGTAGCGATGGCATCGAACGCCGCTGGGCCGCTACAACAGCCAGGTCAGCTACGGGCAGAGCCGCGTGCAGGTGGTGTGGTACTGGATCATCCTGCCCGACACGTCTTCGCTCACGCTCGACAACCTGGTCGGAGCCGACCCGGCCGGCTATGCCGGGCTGGAAGACGACGTGGACTACCACTGGGGCCGCATCTTCGCTGGCGCAGCGTTGACCACACTGTGCTGGGCGTCGGCGCCGAGCTGGCCGCGCCCGAGAACCGCCAGGATGGCGACCGCATCATCATCGCCGGGCGCGACAGCGCGCAGGACAGCATCAATCAGGTCGGGCAGGAGATGACCCGGCGCAACATGAACATCCAGCCGACGCTGACCGAGCGGCCGGGCCTGCCGGTTCGCATCATCGCCAACCGCGACTTGGTGCTGCGGCCCTACCAGCCGTTGTTCTTCAACAAGGGGACTTCACGATGACGACGCGCAAGCTGCGGCTCGGCCCGCTGCCGAAAACCGAATCCACGAAGCTGACCTTTGCCTGCCCGGCCAGCCTGAAAGCCGACCTCGACCGCTACGCCGCCCCTGGGCTTGCTACCGCGAAGCGCCTATGCGGCACCTAGCCGGAAAAGCAGCAAGAGCACACGATGGCCGAAATCTGGCCTAACCTGTTGCCCCGTAAGACCTTTCATGCCACTTCATGATCTCGCAAAAGACTTGACGGTAGACATTTTTTATGGGCGCAAGCCGGTGGCATTGTGTTGAGGGTGGTTTCAGGCGTGGTGCAGAGAAAACGGTTCGGGGGTAACACCCGGTGGAAAACCAGGCAAAAGAATGAGAATGCCGGGAGAGAGGCCGAAACAGATAAAAAAACGGCTCCGAAACGGAGCCGTGGTATGCCGGGAGCGGAATCAGGCCTGGCCTTTGGCTTCAGCAGCTGCTTTGACGATGACCGCGAACGCATCGGCTTTCAGCGATGCGCCGCCCACCAGAGCGCCGTCGATATCCGTCTGGGTGAACAGCTCGGCCGCATTGGCGGCGTTGACCGAACCGCCGTACTGAATGATCACTTGCTCAGCGACCGCCGCGTCCTGTTTAGCGATGTGGTCGCGGATGAATTTATGCACTGCCTGCGCCTGCGCCGGGGTGGCGGACTTGCCGGTGCCGATGGCCCATACCGGTTCATAGGCAATAACGGTATTTTCGAACGCTTTCGCACCCAGCGAGTTCAGCACGGCATCCAACTGACGTGCACAGACGGCTTCGGTCTGGCCCGCTTCATTCTCGGCTTCGGTTTCACCGATGCACAGTACCGGAATCAGGCCGGTTTCTTTCAGCACGGCGAATTTTTTGGCGATGAATTCATCGCTTTCGTGATGATAGGTGCGGCGTTCGGAGTGGCCGATAATGATGTATTTGGCGCCGATGTCTTTCAGCATGGCGGCGGAGGTTTCACCGGTGAAGGCGCCGGCAAGATTGACGTCGACGTTTTGGGCACCCAGTACAATACGGCTACCTGCCAGCAGGTGTTTTGCCTGATCCAGATAAATGGCTGGCGGCGCGATGGCTACGTCGCAACCGGTGACGGTGCTCAGTTCGTTGCGCAGGCCGGCGATCAGTTCGTGAACCATGCTGGTACTGCCGTTCAGCTTCCAGTTGCCCATGACTAAGGGGTGTCGCATCTTGTTTCCTCCAGGCGAATTGCCAGTTAATCAATGCATGGCTGCGTCAGGCAGCCAATCTGACGATGATACAAAACTGACGATAGTATAGAGTCGAAATGGCCCGGTGGCTCTGTTTTTCGTGCCTAATTCTCGGTGCGATCACGAATCAGATAGTGTCAGCTTAATCGGTTCAACAGCGAAGGTTAGCCCTTTTTCTCCATGATCCGCTACAACATAGCGTAATGCCCCCTCAGTTTGCTGGTAAAAGCGCTGACCTTTGCCTTTTTCCAGCAAGGTCTCGATTTTTCTCAGACTTTGCTCGTTGGTTAACGACGGCATAAACGTGCGAACCAGCGCGGCCATGTAGCTGATGGCCTGCTTGCGTCGCCCGCTTTGGTCAGGGTCTTTCAGCTTGGGGATCCAGGTAATCTGCATGGTTTTGATCTTGCCGGTACCTTTTTCCAGCGCGGTAGAGGAGTACAGATGGTCGTTGATGCGGCTGGCTGCTCGCGTCAGGTTAGGTGAGTCGTCGCCGGTATCGACGACTCGGTATTCACTAATCGGCAATGAGGGATTGCTCAGATTATAGTGAGTGCGAAACTGGACGATGTTCATGTCGAACGTGGGGGAGCCAGCCAACAGGTAAGGCGCAGCGGTCGGGTTTTTTGGCTGGAACAGGCTGTCACTCCTGGCGAGTGGGGGACAGAGTAGGCCAGACAGGCAACAAACAATCAACAGGGCATTTTTCATCATCAATTCATTAGTATCGTCACTTACCGTTGGCATGCTGTGTGATTAAAACGGGATTCGGGATCGATTGTCAAAACGTGCGGTAAAAAACACGGCCTGACTTAAGGTAAACTCGTGCCCGTAGAACCGTATTCGGGGATAAAGTGATGACGATACAACAATGGTGCTTTTCGTTTCGTGGCCGTGTTGGCCGCCGGGATTTCTGGTTAGGGATGGTGATCGTGCTGGCGCTGATAGTGGGATTGTTCGTGTTGGCCGGCACCGGCTGGCTGGAAACCCAGAAAGCGGCGTTCATGCTGGTAGTACTGTTATGGCCGCTGACGGCGATACTGGTTAAGCGATTGCATGATCGCAATAAAAGCGGCGGGTGGGCGTTGGCGCTAGTGTTGGCCTGGATGCTGGGTAACGGCAACTGGGCAATGCTGCCGCCGCTCGGCCAGTGGGGCGTGGGGCGTTTTCTGCCGACGCTGATTACCGTGATGATGTTGCTGGATTGCGGCGCGTTCGGCGGTACGACGGGCTCAAACCGTTTCGGACCAGCGGCGGAACCGTTGCGGCTCCGCGCTTCCTGAATCCAGCCGGTGGTTACCAGTAGTGCTCGCTGGTCATATGACCGGGGCGACGGCGCAGGTGTTTGCTCATCTGCCTTGTGTCTTTGAGCAATTGCTGGGTATCCCGCACCATCTGCGGGTTGCCGCACAGCATCACGTGGCTGGTCGCCGCGTCTAGCGGCAGGCCGACCGCCGCTTCCAGCGTGCCGTTTTCAATCAGCGCCGGCACGCGGCCGATGAGCGAACCAGGCGGTTCCTCGCGGCTGACCACCGTCTGGATGCGCAATTTGCCGTCATAGCGCTGTTCCAACTGTTGCATCAGCGGCAGATAACTCAGATCGCGGGCGAAGCGGGCGGCATGTACCAGCACAATATGTTTAAACCGCTCCAGGCCGCGCCCTTCCTGCAGAATCGACAGGTACGGGCCAATGGCGGTGCCGGTCGCCAGCATCCATAGGGTGTCGCAGTCCGGGAGCTCGTCGAGCACGAAGAAACCGGCGGCTTCCTGTGTCACCAGCACCTCATCGCCCGGCTGGCAGCGATGCAGATGCGGGCTGAGCTTGCCGTCCGGCACATTGACCAGATAGAACTCCAGCAGGTTATCGCTGGGGGCGTTGACGTAAGAATAAGCGCGCTGAACCCGATCGCCGTCCAGTTCCAGCGCCAGTTTGGCGAACTGCCCGGCGGTAAACGGTGCCACCGGCGCTTCCAGCCGCAGACTGAATAAGTTTTCCGTCCAGTGTTCAACCTGAATAACTTTGCCGGTCACCCACTCTGCCATGGTTCTCTGCTCCTGTTTTGATCTCTCGGGCATCACAAGGCTGCATGCAGCCAAACCTTACGATACGCGATCTGTTAACAACAGTGAAACAATTCGTGCCCTGCCGGGTCTACAGCAGAAAGTCGTGCAGCGCTTGATCCTTGCGGTCCAGATAGTGGGTGGAACTGATGCGGCGGATGGTACGCGACTTACCACGAATCAGCAGCGTTTCAGTGGTCGCGATATTACCGCGGCGTGAGATACCGTTGAGCAGGTCGCCCTTGGTGATGCCGGTGGCGGAAAATATCACGTTGTCGTTACGCGCCATATCGCCCAACGCCAGCACTTTACCCGCTTCGATACCCATCTCACGGCAGCGCGCCAGCTCCTGCTCGCCCAACCGGCGGTTCTCCGCATTGTCTTCCTTCACCTGATGACGCGCCAGCAGGCGTCCTTGCATATCGCCGTCCAGCGCGCGGATTACGGCGGCGGAGATAACGCCTTCCGGCGCGCCGCCGATGCCGTAGAGCACATCGACTTCGCTTTCCGGCATACAGGTCAGAATAGACGCCGCCACGTCGCCGTCAGGAATGGCGAAGACTTTTACCCCCCACTGCTGCATATCTGTGATGACCTGGTCGTGACGCGGTTTAGCCAGCGTGATGACGGTCAATTTACTCAGCGGCTTACCCAGCCGTTCTGCAATACGCTTCAGGTTATCTTCCAGCGGCTGATCGAGGTCGATGACCCCCTTGGCCTGTGGGCCGACAATCAGCTTTTCCATATACATGTCGGGGGCGTGCAGGAAGGCACCCTGTTCACCCACCGCCAGCACCGCCAGCGCGTTAGCCTGTCCCATGGCGGTCATGCGGGTGCCTTCAATCGGATCAACAGCGATGTCCACCGCGTCGCCGTGGCCGGTGCCCACTTGCTCGCCGATGTAGAGCATCGGGGCTTCGTCGATTTCACCTTCGCCGATGACAATCCGGCCGTTGATGTCGACCTGATTGAGCATGATGCGCATCGCCTGTACCGCGGCGTTGTCGGCGGCGTTCTTATCGCCGCGTCCCAGCCATTTGTAACCGGCCAGTGCAGCTGCTTCTGTCACGCGGGAGAATTCGATGGCTAATTCACGTTTCATGGATACCTGTCCTGAACGGGGAGTAAGGAATAGTCGGGGCATTATGGTAACACAGGCGTAATGGCGGACGGGGGAGCGAGGGGCGGGAAAAAGGGCGCGATAGCCGCGCCCGATCAAGGATAGCGATGATTTTATTCGTCGTGGTCTTCCCACGCCCGTGCGCGTTCTACCGCTTTCTGCCAGCCGCGATAGCGGAAGTTGCGTTCCACGGTTTCGATGCTGGGGCGGAATTCACGCTCAATGGTGGCTTTGCTCTTCACTTCGTCCAGATCATTCCAGAAACCGGTGGCCAGGCCGGCCAGGAACGCGGCGCCCAACGCGGTGGACTCGCGTAC
This sequence comes from Dickeya chrysanthemi NCPPB 402, assembly GCF_000406105.1. Classification (NCBI taxonomy): domain Bacteria; kingdom Pseudomonadati; phylum Pseudomonadota; class Gammaproteobacteria; order Enterobacterales; family Pectobacteriaceae; genus Dickeya; species Dickeya chrysanthemi. The sequence goes on from NZ_CM001974.1 coordinate 144,556, forward strand.
TTGCGGGCGCTCTACGCGCGTACCCAGAATGTCGGACTGGAACTGCATCAGGAAGTTGTTGGCGACGGCACCGCCGTCCACGCGCAGCGACTGCAGGCGGGTATCGGCGTCGGCCTGCATCGCCTCCAGCACGTCGCGGGTCTGGTAGGCGATGGATTCCAGCGTGGCGCGGATGATGTGATTGGCGTTAGCGCCGCGGGTCAGGCCGAAAATCGCACCGCGGGCGTACGGGTCCCAGTAAGGCGCGCCCAAACCGGTAAACGCCGGCACCACGTAGACGCCATTGGTGTCTTTCACTTTGGTGGCGAAGTATTCGGAGTCCATCGCATCGCCAATCAGTTTCAGTTCGTCGCGCAGCCATTGGATCGACGCGCCGCCGATGAATACCGCGCCTTCCAGTGCGTAGTTCACTTCGCCGCGCGGGCCGCAGGCGATGGTCGTCAACAGGCCGTGTTTAGAACGTACCGCTTCGGTGCCGGTGTTCATCAGCAGGAAGCAGCCGGTGCCGTAGGTGTTTTTCGCCATGCCGGGCTGTACGCACAGTTGGCCGTACAAGGCGGCTTGCTGGTCGCCGGCGATACCGGCGATAGGAATGCGGGTACCGCCTTTACCGCCAATGTTGGTCTGGCCGTAAACCTCGGAAGACGGGCGTACCTGCGGCAGCATAGCGCGCGGGATGTCCAGCACGTCCAGCATACGTTCGTCCCAGTCCAGCTTATGGATGTTGAACAGCATGGTGCGCGAAGCGTTGGTGTAATCGGTGACGTGGACGCGCCCTTGCGTCATCTTCCAGATAAGCCAGGTATCGATGGTGCCGAACAGCAGCTCGCCGCGGCGAGCGCGTTCACGCGATCCTTCTACGTGGTCGAGGATCCATTTCACTTTGGTGCCGGAAAAATACGGGTCGACCACCAGGCCGGTATTCGCGCGGATGTACTCTTCCAGCCCGTCTTTTTTCAGTTTTTCGCAGATATCGGCGGAACGGCGGCATTGCCACACAATGGCGTTATAAATCGGTTTGCCGGTCTCTTTTTCCCATACCACGGCGGTTTCACGCTGGTTGGTAATACCGATGCCGGCGACTTCGTCGCTGCTGATGCCGGCTTTCGCCAGCACTTCCACCAACGTCGAGCTTTGCGATGCCCAGATTTCCATCGGGTCGTGTTCTACCCAACCCGCTTTGGGGTAAATCTGGGTGAATTCCCGCTGAGATACGCTGACGATGTTGGCGTCATGATCAAACACAACAGCCCGTGAACTGGTGGTGCCCTGGTCAAGCGCGACGATGTATTTTTTTTCCTGGTTCATAAACGTAATCCTGTTAGCGGAGTAGGGTCAGACCTTACGAGTTTGGGCAGAAGCCGCCGTGTCGGTGTCGTTATCAATGGCGCAGACATCGCAAGGCAAATTGCGGCCAATCAGGCTGCGATAGCCAAATGCGCCCAGACAGGCACCGACGATCGGGCCGAAAATCGGTATCAGTATATAAGGGATGTCACGCCCGCCGGTCAGTGCGATCTTGCCCCAGCCGGCGAAATAGGCAAACAGCTTCGGACCGGCATCACGCGCCGGATTCATGGCAAACCCGGTCAACGGCCCCATCGATGCGCCAATAACCGCGATCAGAATCCCTATCAACAGCGGCGCCAGCGGCCCGCGCGGAATGCCGTTGCCGTCGTCGGTCAGCGCCAGAATCAGACACATCAGGATAGCGGTGATAACGGTTTCCACCAGAAACGCCTGCATCACCGAAATGTGCGGGTTAGGATAAGTGGAGAAGACGCCGGCCAGATCGAGGCTTTCCACGCTGCCGCGCACCATATTGTGCGTCTGTTCGATATTGTCGAACAGGTTGTGGTAGAGGCCGTAAACCAGTGCCGCCGAGCAGAATGCGCCGGCGACCTGTGAAACGATATAAGGCAGCACTTTGCGGCCATCGAAACAGGCAAACAGCCACAGGGCAATGGTCACCGCCGGATTGAGATGGGCGCCGGAAATCGCGGCGGTCAGGTAGATCGCCATCGCGACGCCCAACCCCCAGATAATGCTTATTTCCCACAGCCCCAGACTGGCGCCAGCCAGTTTCAGAGCCGCGACACAGCCAACGCCAAAGAAAATCAACAGGCCGGTACCGAGAAACTCGGCGACGCACTGGCCTTTAAGGGTAGAAAGTTCATATTGACTCATAATGCTTGTTCCTGCTTGTAGGCTACAGCATGGTGGTTAACGCAGACTTGTCGAATGGTCTGCGCGTTTTCTGGTCTGTCTCGCGACTCTCAGCGGATTCACGGCCAGACTCTTTTTGTATTTCGGATGTGAATTTATCGTTAATGTTCGAAAACGAGAAATATCGAAATCAAAATGTGTGTGACGCGTCAAGAAAATGCGCGCATTCGCGTAATTAGACACAAAAGCGTCATATCGCCGCCGGTCAGGTGTTAATCAGGGTGTTAAATTTATTAACATTAGTATTGTTTAACAATAATTCGGGCGATTTTCAGTCTGTACTGATGGCGTATGGGTAAAAAAGCAGGCAGAGTCACTGTTTTAGCGGTAGTGCGCTGGACACGCCTGATCCGGCTACATACAATTTGGCTGGCGTTTGCGTCCGGCGTTGCCATCGCGGGACGCAAGCCGAGGGCGTGAAGCGCCACGAGAGATCTGTTTGTGAAACCGTGCTGGTGAAACATCTGTTCGCGAGATACCGTTGTTCGCGAGATACCGTTGTTCGCGAGATACCGTTGTTCGCGAGATACCGTTGTTCGCGAGATACCGGTCGTGACACACCTGTTCGTGATACATCTGCGTTAACCGGCTGAGGCCGTGCGATCAAAAGGGGTTAGAAGTTATGTCATTTGAAGTGTTTGAGAAGCTGGAAGCGAAAGTTCAGCAGGCGATTGACACGATCACGCTGTTGCAGATGGAAATCGAAGAACTGAAAGAGAAGAACAATTCGTTGTCGCAGGAAGTAGAGAGTATGGCGGGTAACCGTGATGCACTAATGAGCGAGAACGAACAACTCAAGCAGGAACAGCTGGTATGGCAGGAACGCCTGCGCGCACTGCTGGGTAAAATGGAAGACGTTCAGTAATCGCCGAAGTCAGACAGACGGATGCGCACAGGGCGTCAGTTGACGCCCTTAGGTATGCCGTTGGTTATTCCAGATCCAGCGGATCTTCGGACAGGATAATGCCGGTGTTGTCGGCATAGAGATGATCGCCGGAGAAGAAGGTCACGCCGCCGAAATTCACCCGAATATCGGTTTCGCCGATGCCTTCGCTGGCGGCGCCCGCCGGTGTCGCCGCCATCGCCTGAATGCCGATATCCAGCTCCGATAAATCGTCTACCTGACGTACCGCGCCATAGACCACGATACCTTCCCATTCGTTTTGCGTGGCTAGGCGGGCCAGTTCAGCGTCAACCAGCGCACGGCGTACAGAACCGCCGCCGTCGATCAGCAAGACGCGGCCACTGCCGTTTTCTTCCAGTACATCGAATAGCAGGCCGTTATCTTCAAAGCATTTTACCGTGATAATTTTGCCGCCGAATGAACTACGTCCACCAAAATTGGAGAAAAGAGGCTCAACCACATTGACCTCTTCATGATAGATATCACACAGTTCGGAAGTATCGTATTTCATAGGAGTCACGTTTGTTGCCGCTGGGGAGTGTGGGACTGAGTATATCCCTTTCTGTTTGTTGTTGGCAAAATCATCAACAGCGGCTTTGACCCGCATCAGTAATCGGTAGTGATTTTGCCAATCCATACAAACGCTTTGCCTGCCTAAGGCTAGCTTAGCAGCACACCCACGGCGAACAACAGGTTGGTCAGCAGCGCGCCTTTCACGGTTTTCTCCAGCATCGGACGCATGCTGAACGCGGTGGTTTCACGCATGACGTAGCGGCCTTGTTTCACCAGCAGCGGCAGCGCCAGAATAAACAGCCAGCCGGCCAGGGTATGCAGGTAGAGCATCGCGAAGAGCGCCAGGCACACCGGCGCCGTCATCAGTAGCACCATGTGGTAGCGGCGGGCCTTGTGCGCGCCGAGTCTCACCGCCAGCGTATTTTTGCCGTTTTCCCGATCGCTATCGATATCACGCAGGTTGTTGATATTCAGGACGGCGACGGCCAGCAGACCGCAAGCAGTCGCGGGCAGGATCACACTGCTGTCGAAGTAGCCGGTTTGCAGATAGTACGAGCCTGCCACGCTGAGCCAGCCGAAGAAGATCAGCACCGAGATATCGCCCAATCCGATATAACCGTACGGCCTGTTGCCGACGGTGTAGGTAATCGCCGCCAGAATTGCCAGCAGACCGAGCGCCAGAAACACCATGATATCCACCGGCTTTTCGCAGGCCAGCGCTACCAGCGCGCTACCGGAAACCGCAGTCAGCAGCACGGTGATCAACAGCGCCCTGCGCAGTTCCGATAGTGTGATGGCACCGGTCTGGATGCCGCGCAACGGGCCGATACGGTCTTCCTTGTCGCTGCCTTTCACGGCATCGCCATAGTCGTTGGCCAGATTAGAGAGAATTTGCAACAGGCCGGCGGTAATCAGCGTTAATAGCGCGACGCCCGGCTTAAAGTTGCTGTGCCAGCAAGCGATGACGGTGCCGGTAACGATGGAGGCAAAAGCCAGCGGCAGCGTTTTGGGACGCAGGCTGTCCAGCCAGGCTTGGGTTTTGCTGCTATGTGTCAATTGGGTCATGGTGTTAATAGAATCATGGTGTCTAATGGGCCATGGAATCAGCCAGGTTGTGACGCGTTCAGTTCAGGAATAATGCCTTGGTGACGGTAATAAAAACGCCAGTGGGAGGCGTTGGCCTCCCACTGGTTTAGTCATCAGTGCGATCCGTGAGCGGATTATAAGATAAATCGGCTCAGATCTTCATCTGCTACTAACTCATCAAGGTGACTGCGTACGTAATCTGCATCAATCGTCACGGTTTGGCCGCTCATTTCGCTGGCGCCATAGGACACCTCTTCGATCAACCGCTCCAGTACCGTATGCAGGCGACGGGCGCCGATATTCTCGGTACGCTCGTTGACCTGCCAGGCGGCTTCCGCAATACGGCGAATACCGTCGGGCTGGAAGGTGATGTTAACGCCTTCGGTTTCCATCAGCGCCTGATACTGACGGGTCAGCGAGGCGCTGGGTTCGGTCAGAATACGTTCGAAATCTTCAGTGGTCAGCGCTTGTAACTCGACACGAATCGGCAGACGGCCCTGCAATTCCGGGATCAGGTCCGACGGGCTGGCAATCTGGAACGCGCCGGAGGCGATAAACAGGATATGGTCGGTTTTCACCATGCCGTGTTTCGTGGATACCGTGCAGCCTTCCACCAGCGGCAGCAGGTCGCGCTGGACGCCTTCACGCGATACGTCCGGGCCGGACGTATCGCCTCGTTTGCAAATCTTGTCGATTTCATCGATGAACACGATGCCATGCTGTTCCACCGCTTCAATCGCTTGCTGCTTGAGCTCTTCCGGATTGACCAGCTTGGCGGCTTCTTCTTCCACCAGCAGCTTAAAGGCTTCGCGAATCTTGATTTTGCGGCTCTTTTGTTTCTGCCCCGCCAGATTCTGGAACATCGATTGCAACTGATTGGTCATCTCTTCCATGCCGGGCGGAGCCATGATTTCAACGCCGACCGGTGCGGCGGCCAGATCGATTTCGATTTCTTTGTCATCCAACTGACCTTCACGCAGTTTCTTGCGAAACGCCTGACGGGCGGCAGACGGTTCGTGACTCTCTTCCGGCTGGCCCCAGTTGTTTTTGGCCGGGGGAATCAGTACGTCCAGAATCCGCTCTTCAGCCAGCTCTTCGGCGCGATAACGGTTTTTCTCTATCGACTGCTGACGCACCATTTTAATAGCGACATCGGCCAGATCACGGATGATGGAATCCACCTCCTTGCCGACGTACCCCACTTCGGTAAATTTGGTCGCTTCCACCTTGATGAACGGGGCGTTGGCCAGCTTGGCAAGGCGACGGGCGATTTCGGTTTTCCCCACCCCGGTTGGGCCGATCATCAGGATGTTTTTCGGGGTGACTTCATGGCGCAGGTTCTCTTCTAACTGCATACGGCGCCAGCGGTTACGCAAGGCAATCGCCACGGCGCGTTTCGCTTTATGCTGTCCGATGATATAGCTATCAAGCTCGCTGACTATTTCGCGCGGGGTCATTTCAGACATAGTGGGATCCTTACGCCTTGGAGGCTAATTCTTCAATCGTGTGGAACTGGTTGGTGTAGATACAGATATCACCCGCGATGCCCAGTGATTTTTCGACAATTTCCCGGGCGCTTAATTCCGTGTTTTCCAGCAGGGCGCGTGCCGCTGCCTGTGCATAGGGGCCGCCGGAACCGATGGCGATCAGGTCGTTTTCCGGCTGAATCACATCGCCGTTGCCGGTAATGATAAGCGACGCATTTTCGTCGGCAACGGCCAGCAGCGCTTCCAGCCGGCGCAGCATACGGTCGGTACGCCAGTCTTTGGCAAGCTCCACCGCCGCTTTCACCAAATGACCCTGATGCAATTCCAGCTTGCGCTCAAACAGCTCGAACAGAGTAAAGGCATCGGCGGTGCCGCCGGCGAACCCGGCGATAACCCGGTCGTTGTACAAACGACGTACTTTGCGTACGTTGCCTTTCATTACCGTGTTGCCCAGAGTGGCCTGCCCGTCTCCGCCAATCACCACCTGACCATTACGGCGTACGCTTACAATTGTTGTCACGAGTTTATCCCCGTTACTGAGAAAAAGGCCCCCGCGCGGACGCGGGGCATATTGACGATGAAGATGGGGGAAGGGGGCGGGGTTTTCAACCCCCGCTGGCTAACGGGATGCAGTTGGATTGACCCATGCCTTTGAGTTTTTGTGCCATTTTGTCGGCCACAGCGCGGCTATTGTACGGGCCAAGCATGATCCGGTGCCAACCGCCGCCGCTGGCAATATGAGTTTCGACACCAGCGAATGCCAACTGGGCTCGGATAGATTCGGCAGGCTCCGCCGTTTTGAACGAGCCGCATTGCACCATCCAGCGCTGCTCCTTCTCCGGCTTGCTCTCTGGTTTGGTGTTATCCGTTTTGGCCGTTTCTTTGGCTACCGGCGCAGGCTCGGTTTTGGCAACCTCTTTGCGCGGTTCCGCCTGCGCCGGCTTCTGAGCCGTTTGCGTCGGCGTGTTGACGGCCGGCGCGGCATGGTGTTGATTCGCTGGCGGGGCCGCAGTGGTCGTGCGAGGCGTCGCGGGCAGCGTCATCGTATTGGTATTGGGGACGATCGGCACAACGGTTTGCTGTCTGGACGTATTCAGCGAGCGTGTTGGCATTTGGCTCTGATCGTTGTAAGGCACTTCCGCCAACGTGGTTGGCTGGCGTTTCATGTCCGACTGCATCTGCTCGAGTAGTTGCCGTTGCTCGTCGGTAAGCTGGCCAGTCGACTGAATTTCGCCTCCTGCCGAAGGTTCGGTCGGTGAAACAACGCCAATCTGGCGATTTTCCAGTTCTTTGATATAGCGCCAGCGTTCTTCCGGCTTGGGCGGCAGCCCATTCCCTTTGGTGCCCTGATGCGGCAGAACCGGTGATTCGTCCGGCTTATTGTGGGCGATAAAATAGAGCCCACCGGCAAACGTGACCAGCACGGCAACGGCCAGCGCCACCATTGTTTTGGATGCGCCCGAGGTCTCTCCTCGTTTACGGCTGGATGTTTTTTTCCGGCGCGTCCCAGAACGTCCCCGGCTGACATAGTCTCGTTGTGCCACAATCGTTTCGTTGCGAAGAAAATAAGTAACAGGTCGCCATGTTACTGAACCCTAAAATGTTTGACCAGCACCGGAATTCTTAAAGCCTGTAACACGCAGGGCTGGCGCGGCGGTACTATCGCGAACGACCAACTGGCTGGACATCAATTGCGACCCTCGCGGCACCTTGTGCTGCTGCAGTTGAGCCAGCAGTAACAGCATAGCTTCGCGGCCAATATCATAGCGTGGCTGCGCGACGGTGGTCAGTGCCGGAAAGCCGTGGCTGGCTTGCTCGATATCATCGAATCCGACCAGCGACAGGTCACGCGGCACCTCCAGACCCATTCTGCGCGCCTGGGTTAATGCACCCAGCGCCATGACGTCGCTATGACAGAATATTGCCGTGGGCGGCGTAGGGTGCGACATCAGCCGGTTTAAGCCGCGCGAACCGGTTTCGTAACTGAAATCCCCGTGTACGATGTACTGGTTGTCGACGACCAGCCCGCAGCGCCGCAGCGCCTGAATATAACCTTGCAGCCGGTATTCGCTGAGTGGAATCTGTTCCGGCCCGGCGATGCAGGCGATGCGCTGATGCCCCAGTTGGTGGAGATAACTGACGGCCTCAAACGCGGCGGTTAGATTATCAATGTGTACGGTGGGCATATCCAGTTCGGGGGCGAATTCATTCGCCATTACCATCGGAGGAAGATGGCGACGCTCGTCCTTGCCGGCATCAAACGGCAGTTGTGACCCTAACAGCAGGATGCCGTCGATCTGCCGGGTCGTGATCAGGTCCAGAAAGGTTTTTTCTGTTTTGCGCTGGTGAGCGCAATCGCCGATCAGCACCAGATAACCGTGTTCCGCGGCGGTTTCCTCAATGCCGCGCAGCATTTCGCTGAAAAAGGGATCACAGATATCGGGAACCAGCGCCAGAATCGTTCTGGATTCATGCCGCCGCAGATTGCGGGCGAGATTTTGTGCAGAGTATCCCACCGTCAGCGCTGCCTGCTCCACTTTTTTGCGGGTGGCGGCCGAGACCTTCTCCGGGGTGGTCAGGGCCCGCGACACCGTTGCAGTGGATACGCCGGCCTGATCGGCAACGTCTTTCATGGTGGCGGGTGAGATGATTTTTTTCTGCTCCAACGCATTTCCTCCTTGCGTCAGCGTTTACTGGCGCTGTAGTCAGGGGGCCGTTGTTATTATCGGTCGGCCGCCGTTTTACAGAATGTCTGTTCCGCTGTATGGGCAAGTGCGGTTATGTCAGGTATTGGGTGGTGCGCCAACTGCCTGATCAGCATACTGCTTCCGACATCACTCTTAACAGATTGCGTCCAGGATTTATCGAAGAATTTACTTCTGTGCCGCCTGAATTATCGGTTTTTCGGCATTGTTCGCAAAAAACGTCGCCACTGCTGGCATCGGGTATTTCGGCGGCGCAGAATCGGCTCAACTGTCGGTCGGGTCAACGTCCATCACCCATTTCACCTTGCGCGTTTGCGGCAGCGTATCGATCAGCAGCATCGAGTTGCGAATGAGCCGTTGCAGCGTGGCGCGCGATGGGTGTTGCAACAGTAGTTGCCAGCGGAAACGTCCGGCTCGTTTGGGTTGTAGTGCCGGTACCGGCCCCATTAGCCATAACGCTTCGTCACGCAGCGGGCTGGCTTCCAGCAGATTGCGCAACTGCTGCAGGAACAGGCTGGCCTGCTGATTATCGTGATCGTCCGCCCGGAACAACACATGGCTGGTAAACGGCGGCAGGAAGACGCTCTGGCGCTCTTTTAGCGTCTGACTGGCGAAGGCGTCGTAGCCTTGATGTAGCAGTGTTTGCAGCAGCGGATGCTCCGGGTGATGGGTTTGCAGTACGACTTCGCCCGCTTTGCCTGCGCGCCCGGCGCGCCCGGATACCTGAGTATAGAGCTGGGCGAAGCGTTCGGTAGCGCGAAAGTCGGCGGAGAACAACGCGCTGTCGACATCCAGCAGTGCTACCAGCGTGACGTCGGGGAAATGGTGCCCCTTCGCCAGCATCTGGGTGCCGATCAGAATGCGGGAGCCACCCTGGCGAACCTGCGCCAGTTGCTGCTCCAGCGCACCTTTGCGGCTGGTGGTATCGCGGTCGATTCGGGTGATGGGGGCGTCGGGAAACAGCGTCGGTAATACCTGTTCCAATTGTTCGGTTCCCAGACCCACCGGCACCAGATGGGTGGAGCCGCACTGCGGGCACTGCTGCGGTATCGGGCGTTGGCTGTCGCAATGGTGGCAGCGCATCATCCGCTGATGTTGGTGCAAGGTGTAGTAGCTGTCGCAACGCTGGCACTCGGCGATCCAGCCGCATTCATGGCACAGCACCACCGGCGCGAAACCGCGACGATTCAGGAACAGAATGACCTGATTGTCTTCGGCCAGATGATGGCGGATGCGGTTTATCAGCGGCTGTGACAAGCCGCTGGTCAGCGGCAACCCTTTCAAATCCAGCAAGTGTTGCTGCGCCAGTCTGGCATTGCCGGCACGTTTGCTCAGACGTAGCTGGCGGTATTTGCCAATCTGCACGTTATAGAGCGTTTCCAATGCGGGCGTGGCGGACCCCATCACGATAGGAATATTTTCCTGTCGGGCGCGGAACACCGCCAGATCGCGAGCATGGTAACGCCAGCCTTCCTGTTGCTTGTAAGAGCCGTCGTGCTCTTCGTCGATGACGATCAGCCCCAGTCGGGCAAAGGGGGTAAACAGTGCGGAACGGGTACCGATCACGATGGCGGATTCACCTTGCCGCGCTCGCAGCCATACCGACAGCCGTTCGCCGTCGTTCAGACCGGAGTGCAGCGCTTCTACCGGGGCGTTGAACCGATCGCGAAAACGGGCGATGGTTTGCGGCGTCAGGCCGATTTCCGGTACTAACACCAAGGCTTGTTTGCCTTGTGTCAGGATATTTTCCAGCACGCTGAGGTAAACCTCGGTTTTGCCGGAACCGGTGATGCCTGCCAGCAGCCAGGCGGCAAAATGGTCATCTTCACTGCGTATGGCGCCGACCGCGGTGGCCTGTTCGGTATTGAGACGCAGGCGTTCGCCCGCGAGGCTGAAAGTATTACGCCAGTCCTGCACGTGCCTGGGCTGTGCGCGCAGCTCGCTCAATCCTTTTTCGCGTAGCGCCTGCAACGCGGCTTCGGTCAGTTCGGCTTCCGCCACCTGATGGCGATAGATTGGCCCCTGTAACAGCGAGGCCAGCGCCTGCTGTTGCTTCGGTGCGCGTTTCAGCGCATTCAGCGGTGTGGCGCGCCCTTGCTCGGTGGCAAACCATTGCCAGAGCGGCGCACTGTGCGCCGGTTTTCCCTGTCGGAGTAAAATCGGCAGGGCATGAAACAACACTTCGCCAAGCGGATAATGATAATACTCCGCCGCCCACAGCAGAATGCGCCACAGGCTGTCAGGAAATAGCGGAGCGTCGTCGAGTACGTCATGCAGCGGTTTGAGTTGTGCCAGCGGCAGTTCGCTGCCGGCGCTCAGCGCCGTCACGATGCCGATCATCTTGCGGTTGCCGAAGGGAACGCTTACCCGCACGCCGGCTACCGGTGGCGTCACACCCGGCGCCAACCGGTAATCAAATGTTCGCGTCAGCGGTACCGGCAAGGCAACCTGAACAACGGGCATGGTTTCTGCGTTCAAATAGGTCATGAAGGTTTTCGGTCGTGCATGAGGGTTTGTCTGCCGTCACGGTACTGTGCGCGAGTACATTGTGCAATCTTGCCGGTGTTGTGTTGACGCGTCGCTGCGATCCCGGCACGGATCCAATTTGCATCAGCTGGTTAATTTCTGTATGATCCGCCGCCTTTATACCTTGTGGTATGAAGAACATTTCACTCAACTTCGTGTGGTGTCTGGCGGAACAGGGCCGGATAGCGACACGGCCTTAAACAGAGGTTTCCCATGAAAGAAGGTATTCACCCGAATTACGTTGAAATTACCGCTACTTGCTCTTGCGGTAACGTCATCAAAACCCGTTCTACCGTTGCTCACGACCTGAACCTGGACGTGTGCGGCGCTTGCCACCCGTTCTTCACCGGCAAGCAGCGTGTGGTTGACACCGGTGGTCGTGTTGAGCGTTTCAACAAACGCTTCAGCGTCCCGGGCACCAAAAAATAACTGGCTTCTGCGCCGGGACGGAAAATCGGCTAACCGGTTTTCTCGTCAAAACAAAGGCACCTGCGGGTGCCTTTGTTGTTTCTGTCGTCCTTTCCCATTAACCGGGCGGTCTGCTCAGTATTCCCATGTATCCGGGTCAATCCCCATTTCACGCATAATCGCTTTGGCGACCTCAGGAATTTCATCGCCGCGTTCTTTACGCAGGTCATCGTCATTGGGTAAGGGTTGGCCGGTAAAAGCGTGCAGAAACGCTTCGCACAGTAACTCGCTATTGGTTGCGTGACGCAGGTTGTTGACCTGACGACGGGTACGCTCGTCTGTCAGTATCTTCAATACCTTCAAAGGGATAGATACGGTGATCTTCTTAACCTGCTCGCTCTTCTTGCCGTGTTCAGCGTATGGGCTTACATATTCGCCATTCCACTCAGCCATGGGATACCTTAAATATTGATCGTGATAAAAACAGTCACTGGCACAAAACACCATAATTCTAACGATTATTATAGGGATGCTCAATCTATACGCAAAGAAGTTTAGAAGTCCAGATGTATTGACGTCTATATTGTCCGGGTTTACTCTTTAACTTCTCTACTTCAGTCTTCCAGTCAGGAAAAGCACCGATGACGCGTAAACAGGCTACTATCGCAGTCCGCAGTGGGTTAAACAATGACGAGCAGTTCGGTTGCGTTGTTCCCCCGATCCATCTCTCCAGTACCTACAACTTCACCGGTTTTAATGAACCCAGAGCGCATGACTATTCCCGACGCGGCAACCCGACGCGTGATGTCGTCCAGCGGGTGCTGGCAGAGCTGGAAGGCGGAGCGGGCGCGGTGATGACCAGCAGCGGTATGTCGGCGATTTCGCTGGTTTGTACGGTATTCCTGCGCCCTGGCGATTTATTGGTGGCCCCGCATGATTGCTATGGCGGCAGTTATCGTCTGTTTGACAGCCTGAGCAAACGCGGCGCTTTCCGGGTGAAATTCGTCGATCAGGGCAATGAGGCCGACCTGAAGGCGGCGCTGGCGGAAAAACCGAAACTGGTGCTGGTGGAAAGCCCCAGCAACCCATTGCTGCGCGTCGTGGATATCGCCGCTATCTGTCAGGCCGCGCGTGAAGTGGGGGCGGTGAGCGTGGTGGATAACACCTTCCTGAGCCCGGCGTTGCAAAATCCGCTGACGCTGGGGGCGGACCTGGTGGTACATTCCTGTACTAAATATCTTAACGGTCATTCCGACGTGGTGGCGGGAGCGGTGATTGCCCGTGACCCGGCGGTGGTGACGGATCTGGCCTGGTGGGCCAACAATATTGGCGTGACCGGGGCGGCTTTTGACAGCTACCTGTTGCTGCGCGGTCTGCGTACCCTGTCGCCGCGTATGGCGATGGCGCAGAAGAATGCACTGCAAATTGTGGAGTATTTACGGCATCAGCCACTGGTCAAGGCGTTGTATCATCCTTCTTTGCCCGGGAATGCCGGTCATGAGATCGCCTGTCGGCAGCAGTCTGGTTTTGGCGCGATGTTGAGTTTTGAGCTGGATGGCGATGAAGACACCCTGCGTCGCTTTCTGTCCGCGCTGGATCTGTTCACGCTGGCGGAATCGTTGGGCGGCGTGGAGAGCCTGATTTCTCACGCAGCTACCATGACTCACGCCGGCATGGCGCCGCAAGCGCGCGCCGCCGCCGGTATCTCGGAGACGTTATTGCGTATTTCTGTCGGGATTGAAGACGGCGACGATTTGGTCGCTTCTCTGGACAGAGCATTTCAGGCAGCAGCCAAGAGGTAACAATGAGTGCGTTAGGGATAGCAGCGGCCGTGAAGGGACGGCAACTGCACAAATTCGGCGGCAGCAGCCTGGCTGATGTGAAATGTTATCAGCGTGTCGCCGGCATCATGGCCAATTACAGCCAGGCTGGCGATTTAATGGTGGTCTCGGCGGCAGGCAGCACCACCAATCAGCTCATTAGCTGGTTGAACCTCAGCCAGTCGGATCGGATTTCCGCTCATCAGGTACAGCAGTCGCTACGTCGTTATCAAAGCGAGCTGATTTCCGGTTTGCTGCCGGCTGAAACGGCAGCACCGCTGATTAATGAATTCATTCGCGATCTGGAACGTCTGGCGGCGTTGCTGGATGGCAAGATGACTGAGGCAACGTATGCCGAAGTGGTCGGGCATGGTGAAATCTGGTCAGCCCGCCTGATGGCGGCGGTCCTGAATCAGAAAAACCTGCCGGCGGCCTGGCTGGATGCCCGCACCTTCCTGCGCGCTGAGCGTGCGGCGCAACCGCAAGTCGATGAGGGCCGCTCCTGGCCGCTATTGCAGCAACTGCTGACCCAACATGCCGGGCAGCGTTTGGTCATCACCGGTTTTATCAGTAGCAACGAGGCGGGCGAAACCGTTCTGCTGGGACGTAACGGCAGTGACTATTCCGCTACGCAGATTGGTGCGCTAGCCGGTGCCGAGCGCGTGACTATCTGGAGTGATGTGGCAGGTGTTTACAGCGCCGACCCACGCAAGGTTAAAGACGCCTGCCTGTTGCCGTTGCTACGGTTGGATGAAGCCAGCGAGCTGGCTCGTCTGGCGGCGCCGGTACTCCATGCCCGTACCCTGCAGCCGGTTTCCGGCAGTGATATCGACCTGCAATTACGTTGCAGCTACCAGCCTGAGCAAGGGTCGACCCGTATTGAGCGCGTGCTGGCCTCCGGCACCGGCGCCAAGATCGTCACCAGTCACGATGATGTTTGCCTGATTGAGATCGGCGTATCGGCGGATCACGATTTCGCCCGTATGCACAAAGATGTCGAACAACTGCTGCATAAATCTCAAATCCGGCCGCTGGCGCTCGGCGTACATCAGGACCGCAACCTGCTGCAACTGTGTTACACCTCAGAAGTGGTGCACAGCGCCTGGCAAGTGCTGGAACAGGCGGCGCTGCCGGTGTCGCTGCATCTGCGCGAAGGGCTGGCGCTGGTGGCGCTGGTGGGCGCCGGTGTTTGCCGTAACCCGTTGCATAGCCATCGTTTTTACCAGCAACTGCGTGACCAGCCGATCGAGTTTGTCTGGCAGGCGGAAGACGAGATCAGCCTGGTGGCGGTGCTGCGCGTCGGCCCGACCGAGCATTTGGTGCGTGGTCTACATCATTCGCTGTTCCGGGCGGAAAAACGCATCGGCCTGGTGCTATTTGGTAAAGGCAATATCGGTTCACGCTGGCTGGAACTGTTCGCTCGTGAGCAGAGCCTGATTTCGGCGCGCACCGGTTTTGAGTTCACGCTGGCGGGCGTGGTGGACAGTTCCCGCAGCCTGCTGAATTACGAGGGCCTGGATGCCAGCCGCGTGCTGGCCTTCTTTGGCGACGAAGCGCAAGAGCGTGACGACGATGAGCTGTTCCTGTGGATGCGCGCCCATCCGTATGATGATTTGGTGGTGCTGGATGTGACCGCCAGCCAGTCGGTTGCCGATCTCTATCTGGATTTCGCCAGCTACGGTTTCCATGTGATCAGCGCCAACAAACTGGCGGGGGCATCCGGCGGCGATAATTACCGCCAGATCCGCGACGCGTTCGCCAAAACCGGGCGTCACTGGTTGTACAACGCCACCGTTGGTGCCGGGTTACCGGTGAACTATGCGGTACGGGACCTGCGTGAAAGTGGCGATAGTATTCTGGCTATCAGCGGCATCTTCTCCGGTACGCTGTCATGGCTGTTCCTGCAGTTTGACGGCACGGTGCCTTTTACCGAACTGGTGGACCAAGCCTGGCAGCAAGGATTGACCGAGCCGGATCCGCGCGTTGATCTTTCCGGCCAGGATGTGATGCGCAAGCTGGTTATCCTGGCGCGCGAAGCCGGTTACGAGATCGAGCCCAATCAGGTACGGGTGGAGTCGCTGGTGCCTGCCGGATGCGAGAACGGCTCGGTGGATCAGTTCTTTGAAGACGGCGAGCCGCTGAACCAGCAAATGTTGCAACGGCTGGAGGCTGCCAATGAGATGGGGTTGGTGCTGCGTTATGTCGCCCGCTTTGATAGTAACGGCAAGGCGCGCGTAGGCGTAGAGGCCGTGCGGGCGGATCATCCGCTGGCGGCACTGTTGCCGTGTGATAACGTGTTTGCCATCGAAAGCCGCTGGTATCGCGATAACCCGCTGGTGATTCGTGGGCCGGGTGCCGGCCGTGATGTGACGGCAGGGGCGATTCAGTCGGATCTCAACCGTCTGGCGCAACTGCTGTGATCATCCCAACTGAACTCACAGAGTGTTAGCTACATGCCCCAAAGCCCGCAGCGCGGGCTTTTTTACGCCTTCAATTCACCCAGTGGCGAGAACTACGTTTTTTGCCGATACTGAATCTGTATTCCTTACAGTTTATGGGTATTTCTTGGTGATAAGCATGGTGATGCGTGATTTACGATCATGAATTTTCTTCATCTTGCATGAGCAAACATCAGCATTTATCACGCTGAAAAGCGTTGACTCTTTAAGCGGATTCAGTCATTTTCTATATAGACGTCTAAACGTATAGACGTTTGTAGAAAGTAACGATGATAATGGCGAATCGAGGTAAGGATATGAGCTTTTTCCACGCGAACCATCAGGAAGCGCTTAACCAGAATCTGGCGGAATTGCAGGGCCGGATTAACGTTTCCTTTGAGTTTTTCCCACCGCGTACCAGCGAGATGGAAGAAACGCTGTGGAACTCGATTGACCGCCTCAGCAGCCTGAAACCCAAATTCGTGTCGGTGACCTATGGCGCCAATTCCGGCGAACGTGACCGCACCCACAGCATTATTAAAGGCATCAAGGAACGTACCGGTTTGGAAGCTGCGCCGCACCTGACCTGTATCGATGCGTCCCGCGATGAATTGAAAGCCATTGCTCAAGACTACTGGCAGAGCGGCATCCGCCACATCGTCGCCCTGCGCGGTGACTTGCCGCCGGGCGCGGGTAAACCGGAGATGTACGCTTCTGATCTGGTCACCTTGCTCAAGGAAGTGGGGGATTTTGATATTTCGGTCGCGGCCTATCCTGAAGTACATCCGGAAGCGAAAAGCGCGCAAGCGGACCTGATTAATCTCAAACGTAAGATTGATGCCGGTGCCAGCCGGGCCATCACGCAGTTCTTTTTTGACGTGGAAAGCTATCTACGTTTTCGCGACCGCTGCGTCACGACCGGTATTGATGTGGAAATCGTACCCGGTATTCTGCCGGTGTCGAATTTCAAGCAGTTGCAACGTTTCGCCACGATGACCAACGTACGTGTGCCAAACTGGATGACCGCCATGTTTGAAGGGCTGGATAACGACCCGGAAACCCGCAAGATGGTCGGTGCGTCGATTGCTATGGATATGGTGAAGATCCTCAGCCGTGAGGGTGTGAAAGATTTCCATTTCTATACCCTGAACCGTTCAGAACTGAGCTATGCCATCTGCCATACGTTGGGCGTGCGCCCGGCGACACTAGCCTGATTTCCTGACCCATTATCATGTCAAACGCCCGCCTGGATATCTCCGGGCGGGCGTTTATGTTTAAGACGTGGGGAGAAAAAAAGGGCGGGCCGAAGCCCGCCAAAGTTTCGTTGGCTTTATAGAAATTTATGTGGTCAGGAATGTTTCGAGTTCTTCGCTGCCGCCGATATGGCGGCCGCCTATGAATACCTGGGGAACGGTGCTACGCCCGGTTACTGCCCGCAGGCTCACCGTGGTGGCATCTTTACCCAGCATGATTTCTTCGTACTGAATACCGCGATCCTGCAGCAACTGTTTGGCTTTGGCGCAAAACGAGCAGCCGGGTTTGGTAAACAGTGAAACAGATTCCTGAACCTTATAGTGCGGAGCAAGGTACTTCAGCATGGTGTCGGCGTCGGAAACTTCAAACGGGTCGCCCGGCTTGTTGGGTTCAACAAACATTTTCTCCACCACGCCGTGACGAACCAGCATGGAGTAGCGCCAGGAGCGAGGGCCGAAGCCCAGATCCGCTTTTTCGACCAGCATATTCATGGCGCGGGTGAATTCGCCGTTGCCATCGGGAATAAACGTAATATTTTCTGCATCCTGGTCGGCTTTCCAGGCGTTCATCACAAAAGTGTCGTTTACGGATACGCATAACACCGCATCAACGCCAAATTGCTTGAATACCGCAGCCAACTCGTTATAGCGTGGCAAATGACTGGAAGAGCAGGTTGGTGTAAAAGCCCCCGGCAGGGAAAAGACGACGACGGTTTTGTTGCTGAAGAGTTCCTCTGTCGTCACGTCAACCCATTGATCCCCTTGGTGGGTATGGAAAGTTACTGACGGAATTTTTTTGCCTTCTTGGCTTACAAACATTTTTCAGTCTCTATTAGTCGAAAAGCTCTGTCTGGCTGAATCCGTCAGTAATCAGGACTCGGTTGTTAGAGACATTATTCATCATCAAAGGTTGATAGGACTAATCGTTCGTTGCTATCCTATCTATCGCTAGGGACTATCATGTTTAGAGGACTCAGGGCATGAATATTCGGGATTTAGAGTATCTGGTGGCGTTGGCGGAGCACCGCCATTTTCGACGCGCAGCAGATTCCTGCCATGTCAGTCAGCCCACTCTGAGTGGTCAGATTCGTAAGCTGGAAGATGAACTGGGCGTGATGCTTCTGGAGAGAACCAGCCGCAAAGTGCTGTTCACTCAGGCGGGGCTGCTGCTGGTGGAGCAAGCCAGAACCGTATTGCGCGAAGTGAAGGTGTTGAAGGAGATGGCCAGCCAGCAGGGCGAAGCCATGTCCGGCCCGCTGCATATCGGCCTGATTCCGACCGTCGGCCCCTATCTGCTGCCTCAGATTATCCCGATGTTGCATCGCGCTTTCCCGAAGCTGGAAATGTACCTGCACGAAGCCCAGACTCATCAGTTGCTGGCCCAGCTCGATAGCGGCAAGCTGGATTGCGCCATTCTGGCGATGGTGAAAGAGTCGGAAGCCTTTATCGAAGTGCCGTTGTTTGATGAGCCGATGAAGCTGGCGATTTATCAGGATCACCCCTGGGCGAATCGCGAGCGGGTCGCGATGTCCGATTTGTCGGGCGAAAAATTGCTGATGTTGGAAGACGGTCACTGCCTGCGCGATCAGGCGATGGGCTTCTGTTTTCAGGCCGGCGCGGATGAAGATACCCATTTCCGCGCTACCAGCCTGGAGACGCTGCGTAACATGGTCGCGGCGGGCAGCGGTATTACGTTACTGCCGTCGCTGGCGGTACCGCAGGAGCGGATACGCGATGGGGTGTGCTATCTGCCTTGCTATAAACCGGAGCCCAAACGTACCATCGCGCTGGTGTACCGTCCGGGCTCGCCGTTACGCGGCCGTTATGAACAACTGGCCGATTCGGTGCGCGAACACATGCAACTTCACATGGAAAAGCTGTCGGCGCAGTCTGCTTAATCAAACAGTCCGCTTAATCAAACAGTTTGTCCGATTAAGCGCCTGTTTTGAGGAAATACGCCGGTTATCAAAATAACCGGTTTAAGCCGTTCAGCGCCGCTACCCGATAGGCTTCCGCCATGGTCGGGTAGTTGAAGGTGGTGTTCACGAAGTACTCAATTGTGTTGCCCTCGCCTTTCTGTTCCATGATGGCCTGGCCGATATGAATAATCTCGGCTGCACGCTCGCCAAAGCAGTGAATACCCAGAATCTGCTTGGTTTCACGGTGGAACAGGATTTTCAGGCTACCGACGTTCATTCCCACAATCTGCGCTCGTGCCAGGTGTTTGAACTGGGCGCGGCCCACTTCATACGGCACCTTCATGGCCGTGAGCTCCTGCTCGGTTTTGCCGACGGAACTGATCTCCGGGATAGTGTAAATGCCGGTGGGAATGTCCTCGATCAGATGTGCGCTGGCATCGCCTTTGGTGATGGCTTGCGCGGCGATGCGGCCCTGATCGTAGGCAGCTGATGCCAGACTGGGGTAACCAATCACATCACCCACGGCATAGATGTGTGCCTGGGCTGTCTGGTACATGCTGTTAACCTTTAACTGACCGCGACTGTCGGTTTCCAGCCCGACATTTTCCAGCCCCAGCGTTTCAGTGTTGCCGGTACGCCCGTTGGCGTAGAGCAGGCAATCCGCCTTCATCTTTTTACCGGATTTCAGATGAATGATGACGCCGTCGTCCAGCCCTTCGATGCGCTCGAATTCCTCATTGTGGCGAATCACCACGCCATTATTCCAGAAGTGATAGGACAGCGCGTCGGACATCTCCTGATCAAGAAACGCCAGCAGACGATCACGGGTGTTGATCAAATCGACTTTTACATTGAGTCCCCGGAAGATCGATGCGTATTCGCAGCCGATCACCCCAGCGCCGTAGATGATCACGTGCTTGGGTTCATAATCCAGATCGAGAATGGAATCACTGTCGTAGATGCGGGGATGGTCGAAGTCTACTCCGCCTGGATGATAAGGCCGTGAACCCGTAGCGATGATAATATTCGCGGCGGTCAGCGTGTCGTGGGTGTCATCCGGGTAATAAACCGCGATGGTGTGCGCATCGATAAACCGTGCTTCGCCGGAAAATATTTCGCAGTGATTGCGTTCGTAGAAGCCCTGACGCATGCGGGTTTGCTGGCCGATCACGCTGTCGGCGTGGCGCAGAATATCGGAGAATGAGGTGCTGATGACACGGGCGTTATCGCTGTAAAGCGGGTTTTGATTGAATTCGATGATACGGCTGACGGCGTGTCGCAACGCTTTGGAAGGAATGGTGCCCCAATGGGTACAACCACCGCCGACGTTGTAATGCCGTTCTATCACGGCAATTTTCGCCCCTTGCTTGGCGAGCCCCATGGCCGCCCCTTCACCACCCGGACCTGAACCAATCACGATGGCATCGTAATCGTATTGCTGTTGTATGGACATGGTAGGAACCACCTGTTTTTATACAAGTTACTAACGCGATTGTAACATCGTCCAGATGATAACCCAATCATCCCTGATATTTGTATGGGAACCCAGGATCACATTTTTACTATGACAAACTTTGGCGCAGTATGTAGCAAGTAAAGTTTGTTATAGTGCTTCCCTTGATTTAAGGAGAGCCGATGACTGCGGGCAGGATAATGGGTGTCAGAGCACAACAAAAAGAACGAACTCGCCGTTCCCTGGTTGAGGCCGCTTTCAGCCAGTTAAGTGCTGAACGTAGTTTTGCCAGCCTGAGTTTGCGTGAGGTAGCCCGTGAAGCAGGGATTGCGCCTACTTCGTTTTATCGCCATTTTCGCGATGTCGATGAACTGGGGCTGACCATGGTGGATGAAAGCGGGCTGATGCTGCGTCAACTGATGCGACAGGCGCGCCAGCGCATCGTCAAAAGCGGCGGCAGTGTGATTAGAACGTCGGTATCGACGTTTATGGAGTTCATCGGTAACAATCCCAACGCCTTTCGGTTGCTATTGCGCGAGCGCTCCGGTACGTCGGCTGCGTTCCGTGCTGCGGTAGCGCGTGAAATTCAGCATTTTATCGCTGAACTGGCCGACTATCTTGAAGTCGAAAATCATATTCCGCGCAGTTTCGCGGAAGCACAGTCGGAAGCGATGGTGACGATCGTCTTCAGCGCGGGTGCAGAGGCGCTGGATGTCGATCTCGAGCAACGGCGCCAATTGGAAGAGCGGTTAGTATTGCAACTGCGTATGATTGCCAAGGGCGCTTATTACTGGTATCGCAAAGAGCAGGGTAAAGGGTTTTCTTACCCTGAAGGATAATCAGAGGTAAAGTCATGACAGAGCAGATAAATTCAGAGAAAAGCACGTTGGTGCTGGCAATGGTAGCCGGTTTGTCCGCAAATGGTTCCTTTGTTGCTGTGTTTAGCTCTATCGTGCCGTTTTCCATTTTCCCGCTGATTGCGCTAGTGCTGTCGGTTTACTGCTTGCATCAGCGTTATATGCATCATGCCATGCCTGAAGGAACGCCACTGCTGGCGGCGGGTTGTTTTCTGTTCGGCCTGTTGCTTTACAGTGCGATTGTACGTGCCGAGTACCCGCAGATAGGTTCCAATTTTGTGCCGTCAATCCTTTGCGTGGTGCTGGCGCTGTGGCTGGTCGTCAAACTGCGGGCCCGCAAGCCCGACAGTAATGACATCAATACGCCTTAATCGATGATGGAGTTACTGGCGTTTTTCCAGTAACACGCCGCATTCCATGTGGTGGGTATAGGGGAACTGGTCAAACAGCGCCAACTGGCTTATCCGGTGTGTTTGACTCAAGGTTTCCAGGTTGGCGCACAGTGTTTCCGGGTTGCAGGAGATGTACAGAATGCGTGGATACGCCTGCACCAGTTTGACTGTGCCGTCATCCAGGCCGCTGCGTGGCGGGTCAACAAAGATAGTTTCGCAGCGATAACCAGCCAGATCGATGCCTTGCAGACGGTTGAACTGGCGTACCCCGTTCATCGCCTGCGTAAACTCTTCCGCCGCCATGCGAATAATCTGCACGTTATCAATCTGGTTAGCGGCAATATTGTACTGCGCCGCTGCGACCGACGGCTTGGCTATCTCCGTTGCCAACACCCGCTCGAAATTGCGTGCCAGCGCCAATGAGAAGTTACCGTTGCCGCAATACAACTCCAGCAAATCACCTGTCGAGCCTTGTGTTACTGATAACGCCCATTCCAGCATCTGAATATTCATCATGGCGTTAGGCTGGGTGAAGCTATTTTCCACCTGACGATAAATCATCTGGCGACCGGCAACCGGCAGACATTCGTCCACGTAATCCCGATCCAGACAAATTTTGGTTTTCGTCGCGCGACCAATCAACTGTAGGGCAAAACCCTGTGCGCGCAGCTCATCGCACAACTCGCGGGCACGCTGCCGCCATTCGTCATCCAGCGCTTTGTGGTAAAGCAGCGACACGGCAATTTCACCGCTCAGGGTGGAAAGATAATCTAGCTGGAACAGCTTGCGTCGTAGCACCGGCTCGGCGCGAAGTGCGTTAAGCAGCACCGGCATCAGGCGATTAATCAGCTCGCTGGCTGCCGGAAACTGATCAACCCGGATCCGCTGTTTGGTCTGCTGATCAAAAATAATGTGGTACAGATCATCGCCATCATGCCAGATCCGAAACTCCGCCCTCATCCGGTAGTGACTCACCGGCGAGCGGAATACGGCCGGTGCCGGCGCATCGAATGGCGCCATCATGGCACCAAGGCGCCCGGTTTTTTCTTCAAGCTGGGCGTCATATTGGTCGATGGGCAGAATCTCTGGCGTCATGATGGTCTCATCTGAAAAAGCGGCTGGAATAATGTTGCTACAGTGACAGATAGTTGTCAGGGCGCGATTGTAGGGCATCCAGAAGGGATGTCCAGTCTTGCCGTACGGATTCGTTTATCTAAAAATGGAAGTCTAGACATCCACCTGGCTCGATCGTAGCATGGGCGTCCGGTCTTGCCTCGCAAGTGAAAAGGGAATCCAGTGTAAATCTGGAGCTGACGCGCAGCGGTAAGGGGAATGGGCAACGATAGTATGATACAGACACTGTTCTGACGGATGGGAAGTCATCGTTGCCATGCCAGTTTATGGCAGCACCCAAGCCCGAAGACCTGCCGGAATACGTCGCAATGTTTCATGGTCATCGCGTGCTATCGATCATGAGGGTGCGGCATCCTGCCAATTCAGTTTGGATGCTTCTTAACATGTTTAATAAAAAAATAACGATGCTGGCGGCGATGATAGCCACGGCTTTTTCAGGATGGGCGCAGGGTAGCGACAACACACAGCAAAATAATAATGACGCGATGGTGGTGACCGCCAACCGTTTTCCCCAACCCATTTCCTCTGTACTGGCTCCCACAACCGTGGTGACGCGTGATGATATTGACCGCTGGCAGTCAAAAAGCCTGACCGACGTTATGCGCCGGTTGCCGGGGGTAGATCTCTACCAGAGCGGTGGCTTAGGGCAACTGAGTGGGTTATTTATCCGTGGTGCGTCATCAAGCCATGTATTGATATTGATTGATGGCGTGCGGCTTAATCAGGCTGGTATCAGCGGCTCTTCCGATATTAGCCAAATCCCGATTTCCCTGGTTCAGAAAGTGGAATATATCCGCGGGCCACGCTCAGCTGTTTATGGCTCGGATGCGATTGGCGGCGTGGTAAATATCATCACCACCCGCGAGAAAAAAGGCACAACCCTTTCCACGGGCATCGGCTCTAATGGTTATCAGTCTTATGACGCTTCCACCCAGCAGCAATTGGGCGTAAATACGCTGGCAACCTTTGCCGGGAATTACACCTATACCAGAGGGTTTGATGTTGTCGCCAACCTGCCCGATTCGTTTGGAGACCCCGCCCAGCCTGATCGCGATGGTTTCATGAGCAAAACGGTATACGGAAATGTCGAACATCAATTCAGTGAAAATGTCAGCGGGTTTGTTCGCGGATACGGCTTTGATAACCGGACGGCGTACGATGGGACAGCCAGTTTCAATCGGTCGGAGGCCTTTCCTGATACCCGGCAGCTCTATAGCCAATCCTGGGATGGCGGACTCCGTTACCACCAGGATATTTGGTCATCTCAACTGATTACCAGCTATAGCCATAGCAAAGACTATAACTATGACCCACGTTTTGGTATTTCTGATATTTCCGCCACGCTGGACGATATCCAACAGTACAACGTTCAGTGGAGCAACAGTGTTCAGGTAGGAAAGGGCAATGTCGGTGCGGGCGTTGACTGGCAGAAACAAACCACTGAACCTGGCACAAACTTTATCGCTAATGGTTATGAGCTCCGCAATACCGGTATTTATACTACCGCGTTACAGGCATTCGGCCCGGTAACTCTTGAAGGGGCATTACGCAGCGATGACAGTTCCCAGTTTGGTCAACATACCACCTGGCAAAGCAGTGCCGCGTGGGAATTCGTTGATGGCTACCGTTTGCTGGCATCTTATGGGACGGGTTATAAGGCACCAACTATCGGTCAGCTTTACGGATCGTTTTCTGGAAATGCGAGCCTTAAGCCTGAAGAAAGTAAGCAGTGGGAAGGTGGCATTGAAGGTTTGACGGGGCCAGTGAACTGGCATGTGTCAGCATATCGTAATGATGTGGATAATTTAATCCAGAGCGGCAGTGCGCCAACTTTCGCAAATGTGAATGTCGGTCGTGCCCGCCTGCAGGGCGTTGAAGCGACAGCATCATTTGATACCGGGTTTGTGTCACACAAATTGTCGTACGATTATTTGGACCCACGCGATCTCGATACCAACCAAATATTGACCCGACGCGCCAGACAGCAATTTAAATATGATTTGGACTGGCAATTCAACGATCTGGATTGGACGGTAACTTATCACTATCTGGGTGAACGTTATGACCAGAACTTCAATACCACGCCGGCAGAGAGAGTGAAGCTGGCTGGGGTAAGTTTGTGGGATATCGCTGCATCATATCCTGTCACCTCACATCTGACAGTTCGTGCTAGAATAGCCAACCTGTTTGATAAGAATTATGAGACGGTATATGGCTACCGAACTGCAGGGCGAGAATATTATCTCACCGGAAGCTATAGTTTCTGATTTACCCAACCGCCCGACGGTCCTGGTGTTTGATTCCGGGGTGGGCGGTTTGTCCGTTTATGATGAAGTTCGCAATTTACTGCCGGACTTACATTATATTTATGCATTCGATAATGAGGCTTTTCCCTATGGGGAAAAGCCTGAGCAATTCATTATTGAACGAGTGCTCTCTATCGTCGAAGCGGTGGAGAAGCAGCATCCATTATCTCTGGTGATTATTGCCTGTAATACTGCCAGCACGATTTCACTGCCCGCATTGCGTACACGTTTTGATTTCCCGGTCGTTGGGGTAGTCCCGGCAGTTAAACCTGCGGCAAAGCTCACTCGAAACGGTGTGGTCGGCCTATTGGCAACCCGGGCAACGGTCCAGCGCTCTTATACTCATGAACTGATTTCGCGTTTTGCCCATGACTGCCAGATTTTGCTATTGGGTTCTGCGGAGTTGGTTGAGTTTGCCGAGGCGAAATTACAGGGTGAGTCGGTATCTGAAGATGCACTGCGCAAAATTCTGCGTCCGTGGCTGAAATTGCCTGAGCCGCCGGACACGGTTGTATTAGGGTGCACGCATTTCCCGTTATTGACCGAGGAACTGCAGCAGGTACTACCTGATGGTACACGGTTGGTTGATTCTGGCTCGGCAATTGCGCGTAGAACCGCATGGCTGATAGAACATTTAGATAACCCTAAATGTTCAACGGAGAAAAACCTGGCTTATTGTTTGTCGATAACACCCAAAGTGGCGGCGCTTTGGCCAGTTTTACGCCGTTATGGCTTCCATTCACTCGAAAAACTGCCATTAAACACAGTGGGTGAATGAATATTGAGCGGTCGGAATTATTTTTGAAATTAGTGCTTGTCAGCGACGAAGAAGTCCCTATAATGCGCCTCCACTGACACGGCAACGGTGAAACGCCAGCGCAGTTTCAGTAAGAAATCAGGCGCATATCGCTTGACTTCTTTTCGGGAAAGCATAATATATGCGACCCGCGGCCACGGTAAATGGCTC
>NZ_CM001974.1:171049-306299 GCF_000406105.1 Dickeya chrysanthemi NCPPB 402
CTATTTAGGGGCGTAGTTCAATTGGTAGAGCACCGGTCTCCAAAACCGGGTGTTGGGAGTTCGAGCCTCTCCGCCCCTGCCAAACAAATTAAACCCTTCATGGTAACGTGAAGGGTTTTTTTTCGTCCATTGATTTTCATTCCACCTATTCCCATTTGGGCGCACATGCCAACAATACCTTGTCAGGCAGCATAAATAGCTGATCTATTTTCAGTAAGATCAGTACTGAAATATAAGATCCCTGTGTGTTTTATGATGGTACCGGTTTTTGTGGGGATGTTAGGGTTATCGATCTTCCGAAAGTCCGTAGGACTTTCAGGTAGATCGTTGAGCGCATCAACGTTAAGAGGCTATGTTGAGGGGAGTTTTCAGTAACTGTTTAATCAATTCCTGTTGATCGCTATTTTCAAGCCAGACAGCATAGCAGGGCCGGACTATCGTGTTAGCTTCAGAAATTAAGAGGAGCTCGGGATAATGCTGTGACCATTCGCTGGGGAGAAACGCACAACCACCAATAGAAGACATCAATTGGCGCGTCAGGTGTGCGGAGGATGTTGTGAGCGATGGTGCCTGATCACTCGGTAGCCAAGGTGTTTCATGCTGGTGAAAGTCTGCCCCCCACTCCAGTCTGATATAGGGTCTTTCTTCGGTTAGTGTGTTGTTGGCTGACGCGAATAAAGACAAAGAAAAGTTTCCTAATAACTGACAGGAAAGTTCGTCCATCTTCGGTGATTCTGTGGTTATCAGTAAATCCAGTTGACGCTCATGCAGTTGCTTAATCAGCGTTTGCCGCAACGCGATTCTTGCTTCTAGCTGCAATAGCGGCCGTTGCTGATAGAGTTCATTTAACCAAGGGGTCAGAAATGCTTCCCATAGCGAAGCTGTAGCACCTATAGATAGCTGACTATGCTGCTGAGAGCGTGCGACTTCTTTCTTGGCAATTTGCCAGGTACCAATGAGGCTTTCAGCATAGGGCAGCAGGCGTTCACCTGCAGGCGTCAGGCGAATATTGTTGCGGTGCCGAGTGAACAGATTGGCGCCCAATTGATTTTCTAACTGTCTGATGCGGAAACTCACTGCTGATTGTGTCAAATACAATGATTCGGCCGCCCGGCCGAAGTGTCTGGTCCGGCTGACTTCCAGAAAGGTTTTCAGTAAGTCGGTATCCATGCTTTTCTCCAAAAATTTTTTGTCGTCATGATTTAAATGTTTTGTTTTACAGGAAGTCAAGCCTATCTAATACTCCGCGCCATAAACGGCACGACCATATGAGAATTAGGAGCGTGTAAGATGGCGGAAAGCTTCTCAACAACTAGTCGTTTTTTTGATAACAGATTTTATCCACGTGGTTTTTCCAGGCATGGTGACTTTACGATTAAAGAAGCTCAACTGCTGGAGCGTTATGGACATGCATTTAACGAACTTGATTCGGGTAAGCGCCATCCGGTGACGGAAGAAGAAACCCAGTTTGTTGCTGTATGCCGTGGTGAGCGTGCTGCACAGACCGAATTGGAAAAAATCTGGGCGAAGTATACCAGTCGTATTCGTCGTCCCAAACGCTTCCACACGCTGTCTGGCGGCAAGCCGCAAATGGACGCTGTGGAAGAATACACGGAAAGCGATGATTAATCTGAATGGGGCTCCGGCCCCATTTTCATATCTGCTGTTAGTTACCGAAGATAAACGTAGATTCATGCCAGACTTTTATGTAACTGAATTAATAGACGGTCCATGCTGCGGTAACTGAGTGCTTCGGATAAATGAGCTCGACGTATCTGCTCTTCTCCTCCTAGATCAGCAATCGTACGTGAGACTTTTAGTATGCGGTGCCAGGCCCTGACTGATAGTCCCAGTTTACTCATCACCTCTTCCAGATAGGCGGCATCTTCACTCTTTAGTCTACAGTGGCTGGCGATATCATCCGATTTCATCTGTGCGTTGATTCTGCCGACGCGGTCCAGTTGTCGTTTTCTGGCCTCAAAAACCCGTTCCCTTACGGTCGCGCTATCTTCACCGATACGTGTTTGCTGTTGAAGAATACCCGGCGGCAGCAATGGCACCTCGATAGATAAATCAAAACGATCCAGAAATGGGCCCGAAAGCCGGTTGAGATAACGCAGGATTTGTTGTGCTGGCATGCGGTTGTGGATGCCCTGATAGTGGCCTGATGGGCTGGGATTCATGGCTGCGACTAACTGAAAACGCGCAGGATAACAGACCTTGGCACGGGTGCGGGAAATCACTATCTCGCCGGACTCCAGTGGTTCACGCAGCGAATCCAGCACTCGCCGTTCAAATTCCGGCAGTTCATCCAGAAATAATACGCCGTTATGTGCCAGAGATATTTCACCTGGTTTGGGCAGCGCCCCTCCACCGACCAGCGCCGTAATAGAGGCGGTATGATGAGGGGAACGGAACGGCCGTTTACGCCACTGTGAAAGGCCTGACTGAATATCAATCAGGCTATTAATGGCGGCGCTCTCCAACGCTTCGTCGTCGTTAAGCTCAGGCAACAAACCGGATAAACGGCTGGCCAGCATGGTTTTACCGGTTCCCGGTGGGCCGAGTAATAGCAGATTATGTCCGCCTGCGGCGGCAATCTCCAACGCACGTTTCGCTTGTTCCTGCCCTATTATCTCTTTCAAATCCGGTGCTGGCGTGTGGGCTGGCGCGTTGTAGGCGATGTTATCGCCACGCAGTAGGGTGGCTTCACCTTGCAGAAAAGCGCAAACTTGCAATAGATGATTAGCGAGAAAGGTATCTCCATGAGGAACCAGTGTCATCTCCATTTTATTGTCTTCCGGAAGAATCAGGCTCCGGCCTACTTTCTGCGCTTCCAGTGCTGCTGGAATTGCGCCATGAACGCCTCTTAGGCTACCTGACAGCCCGAGTTCGCCGAGGAATTCATATTGTGCCAGCTTTTCGCCGGCAATCTGTTCTGACGCCGCCAGAATAGCCAACGCGATGGGAAGATCATAGCGCCCTCCCTCTTTAGGTAGATCCGCCGGTGCCAGATTGACGGTAATTCGTTTGGCTGGAAAGGTAAAACCGCAGTTGATCAATGCACTGCGTACCCGATCTCGGGCCTCTTTAACCGTCGTTTCTGGTAGGCCGACCAGCGTCAGTGCCGGTAGGCCGTTACTGATATGCACTTCAATCGAGACTTCCGGTGCCTGCATGCCGATAGTGGCTCGCGTATAGGTCACTGCCAATGTCATGACTCATTCCTCCCTGTAGCGTGGGCATCATGCCTGTTCGAGAGTTTTGCCACACGGCGGAGATGGTCATTTTGTGAGACGTTGTCATAAAACAATCTGCTCTTTCAGATGGGATTCATAAAATTGTGTGTGCCCTTCCGTTCGTTGTTGAGGGAATGTTACAAGGAGACTGTGTTCGCAACAGATTTATGCCGGGCACAGCATTGCCTGCCGTTCAGCCTGCTAATGACATGTTATTGTCTTTATTATCAGGATTAAAAATTATGTTCGGTTGGACTTCCCAGCAGCGTAATGCCGCGATTGCCAGCTTTTTGAGCTGGGCGCTGGATGCATTCAATTTCTTCATTCTGGTTTTCCTGCTTAGTGAACTTGCCCAGGCCTTTCGTCAGCATGGCGCAGATTTCGCTGGCTATGGCGGCGGTGGCCGGTATAGTCGCCATCGTGATCGCGGCGTCGGCGGCATTTGCCGATAGCGGTTGGCTGACAAAAAAACCAACCTGGATATGTCGTAGATTAGTAACTGAATAATAAGTTTTTTTGTGATGTTGCTCGGTTTGTTGACCCGATAATCACGGAAAAAAAGAGTTGTCACAGTACGGCTTACTGTGATAACTCTGTAGGTATTCGTTCGACAATAGATTAATGAACAACCTGAAATGAAAGCCTTCAACCTGGTGATTAGCCTAGTCGTGATTAGCGTGGTGGTGATTATTATCCCACCGTGCGGGGCAGCACTTGGACGAAGAATGGCTTAAAAATCAAGGCCGAATTCAAGAAAACCCCCGCACCGAAAGGTCGGGGGTTTTTTTATGGGCCGGTAATGGCAATAAGGGAGCAAAACATGCCGAGTAGCATAAAATCCTGGTTTCCTCAGGCAGAGTCGGGGAAATAACTATGAATGGTGCACAGTGGGTGGTACAAGCGTTGCGGGCGCAGGGAGTGGAGACCGTATTCGGTTATCCTGGTGGTGCAATCATGCCGGTCTATGATGCGTTGTATGACGGTGGCGTGGAACACCTGCTCTGCCGTCATGAGCAGGGGGCTGCCATGGCCGCCATCGGTTATGCTCGTTCTACCGGCAAGGTCGGGGTTTGCATCGCGACATCCGGCCCCGGCGCGACCAACCTGATTACCGGTCTGGCGGATGCCTTGCTGGATTCCGTTCCCATTGTGGCGATTACCGGGCAGGTTGGCTCCGCGTTGATCGGAACCGATGCGTTCCAGGAAATCGATGTACTCGGCCTGTCGCTGGCTTGTACCAAACATAGTTTTCTGGTTGAGTCTATCGACTCATTACCGGAAATCATGGCGGAAGCGTTTGCCGTGGCGCGTAGTGGGCGTCCCGGCCCGGTATTGATCGACATTCCCAAGGATATCCAACTGGCTGAGGGGGATTTCTCTCCCTGTTTTATGCCGGTGGATGATGCCATGCCTTTTTCGATCCAGCAGGTCACAGAAGCGCGGGCGATGCTGGCGCAGGCGAAAAAACCGGTGCTGTACATCGGTGGCGGGGTAGGTATGGCGCAGGCGGTTCCGGCGCTGCGCACCTTTATCGAGACGACCCATATTCCCGCAGTGGCGACCCTGAAAGGGTTGGGTGCGGTGGAGAAAGACTATCCTTACTATCTCGGCATGATCGGTATGCACGGCACCCGTGCGGCTAACCTGATGGTACAGGAATGCGATTTATTGGTTGCCGTTGGCGCGCGCTTTGATGACCGCGTGACCGGCAAGCTGAGCGCGTTTGCGCCCCATGCCAGTGTAATCCACATGGATATCGACCCGGCGGAACTGAACAAACTGCGTCAGGCGCACGTGGCGTTGCGCGGTGATCTGAATCAGTTGCTGCCGGCGCTGCAACAGCCGCTGAATATCGCCGACTGGCGTCAGCAGGCCGCGATGATGAGAGCCGAATATGAATGGCGCTATGACCACCCAGGCGAGGCTATTTACGCTCCGGCGCTGCTCCGTACCTTGGCGGATCGTATGCCGGCTGAGACGGTGATCACCACCGATGTCGGCCAGCACCAAATGTGGGCCGCTCAGCATATGCACTTCACCCGCCCGGAAAATTTCATCACCTCAAGTGGGCTGGGCACCATGGGATTTGGCGTGCCGGCAGCGGTTGGCGCACAGGTGGCGCGTCCTGACGATACTGTAATCTGTATTTCCGGTGACGGCTCTTTCATGATGAATGTGCAGGAGCTCGGCACCATCAAACGAAAACGTCTGCCGCTGAAGATAGTCTTGCTGGACAATCAGCGGCTGGGTATGGTTCGACAATGGCAGCAACTGTTTTTCGACGAACGCTACAGTGAAACCAACCTCTCCGATAACCCCGATTTCCTGATGCTGGCCAGCGCCTTCGGCATTCCCGGCCGGCAAATCACCCGTAAAGACCAGATTGACTCCGCCCTGGATGCGCTGCTGAACAGCGAAGGCCCTTATCTGCTGCATGTTTCCATCGACGAGAATGAGAATGTCTGGCCGCTGGTGCCACCCGGTGCCGGTAATGAAACCATGTTGGATAAGACAGAATAGTTCGATAACACAGAATAATGGCAGGAGACGTTCCCATGACACATCATCAGCTTTCCATTCAGGCCCGCTATCGCCCTGAAGTTCTGGAGCGTGTATTGCGCGTGGCCCGCCACCGCGGCTTTCAGGTGTGCGCCATGAATATGACGCAGGCGAACAGTGACGATCAGGTACAAATTGA
The DNA here is from genome assembly GCF_000406105.1 of Dickeya chrysanthemi NCPPB 402. Taxonomy (NCBI): domain Bacteria; kingdom Pseudomonadati; phylum Pseudomonadota; class Gammaproteobacteria; order Enterobacterales; family Pectobacteriaceae; genus Dickeya; species Dickeya chrysanthemi. Next base: position 176,987 of record NZ_CM001974.1, read on the forward strand.
CATGACGGTTGCCAGTCACAGACCGGTGGATTTATTGTCAACCCAATTAAGCAAACTGCTGGACATCGCCTGTGTGGAGATCCAGCCGCTCACATCACAACAAATACGTGCCTGACGGCATCGGTAAGGAAAGCAATAATGACGAAGAAAGCAGACTATATTTGGTTCAATGGCGAGATGGTTCCCTGGGCGGACGCCAAAGTACATGTGATGTCCCACGCTTTGCACTACGGTACGTCGGTGTTTGAAGGGGTACGTTGCTACAGTTCCCATAAGGGTCCGGTGGTGTTTCGTCACCGTGAACACATGCAGCGTCTGCATGATTCAGCCAAAATTTACCGTATGCCGATCTCCTACAGCGTTGATGAGCTGATGGACGCCTGCCGAGAAACACTGCGTCGCAATAATCTGACCAGCGCTTATATCCGTCCGCTGGTATTTGTCGGCGATGTCGGCATGGGGGTTAACCCGCCGGCCGGCTACAATACCGATGTAATTATCGCCGCGTTCCCGTGGGGTGCGTATCTGGGTGAAGAGGCGCTGGATCAGGGCATCGACGCTATGGTGTCGTCCTGGAATCGTGTTGCAGCCAATACCATTCCGACCGCGGCCAAAGCAGGCGGTAATTATCTGTCTTCCTTGTTGGTGGGCAGCGAAGCGCGTCGTCATGGTTATCAGGAAGGGATCGCGCTGGATGTGAATGGTTATGTCTCCGAAGGCGCAGGCGAAAACCTGTTTGAAGTAAAAGAAGGCGTGATTTTCACCCCGCCGTTTACTTCCGCCGCGCTGCCGGGCATTACCCGCGATGCCATCATCAAGCTGGCAAAAGACAAAGGCTTTGAAGTGCGTGAACAAGTGCTGTCGCGCGAATCATTGTATCTGGCGGATGAAGTATTCATGTCCGGCACCGCGGCGGAAATCACCCCGGTTCGCAGCGTGGACGGCATTCAGGTCGGCATCGGCAAGTGCGGTCCGGTCACCAAACAGTTACAACAGGCGTTCTTTGGCCTGTTCACTGGTGAGACGGAAGACAAATGGGGCTGGCTGGACCCGGTAAACCGTTAATCGATCAATATCAGACTTTTTTCCGGTGGCGTGCCGCCACCGGCTACCCGTTTAAACTGGAGTAATCAGAGTATGCCTAAGTACCGTTCAGCCACTACCACGCATGGTCGTAATATGGCTGGAGCGCGAGCCCTGTGGCGCGCCACAGGGATGACCGACGCCGATTTCGGCAAGCCCATCATCGCCGTGGTGAACTCGTTCACACAATTCGTACCTGGACACGTTCACCTGCGCGATCTGGGTAAACTGGTCGCCGAGCAGATTGAAGCCGCCGGCGGCGTCGCTAAAGAATTCAATACCATCGCGGTGGATGACGGCATCGCCATGGGGCATGGCGGTATGCTCTATTCCCTGCCGTCCCGCGAGCTGATCGCCGACTCGGTGGAGTACATGGTCAACGCGCACTGCGCGGACGCCATGGTGTGCATCTCCAACTGCGACAAGATAACCCCAGGGATGCTGATGGCGTCGCTGCGCCTGAATATTCCGGTGATTTTCGTCTCCGGCGGTCCGATGGAAGCCGGGAAGACCAAACTCTCCAATCAGCTCATCAAGCTGGATCTGGTGGATGCCATGATTCAGGGCGCCAACCCGAACGTCAGCGATGCCGACAGCGATCAGATTGAGCGCTCCGCCTGCCCGACCTGCGGTTCCTGTTCCGGCATGTTCACCGCCAACTCCATGAACTGCCTGACCGAAGCGCTGGGCTTGTCCCAACCGGGCAACGGCTCGCTGCTGGCGACCCACGCCGACCGCAAACAGCTGTTCCTCAACGCGGGCAAACGCATCGTTGAACTGACCAAGCGTTACTACGAGCAGGATGACGCCAGCGCGTTGCCGCGCAATATCGCCACCAAGGCGGCGTTTGAAAATGCCATGACGCTGGACATCGCCATGGGTGGATCCACCAACACCGTGCTGCACCTGCTGGCGTCGGCGCAGGAAGCGGAAGTGGACTTCACCATGGACGACATCGATCGCCTGTCGCGCAAAGTACCGCAATTGTGCAAGGTGGCGCCGAGCACCCAGAAATACCACATGGAAGATGTGCACCGCGCCGGCGGCGTCATCGGCATTCTGGGCGAGCTGGATCGCGCCGGCCTGCTGAACAAGAACGTGAAAAACGTACTGGGCCTGACCCTGCCGGAAACGCTGGCTGCCTATGACGTTATGTTGACGCAGGATGAAGCGGTGAAAAAAATGTTTGCCGCCGGCCCGGCGGGCATTCGCACCACGCAGGCGTTCTCGCAGGACTGCCGCTGGGAGTCGCTGGATACCGATCGTCAGGAAGGCTGCATCCGCTCTCGCGAACATGCTTACAGTCAGGATGGCGGTCTGGCTGTGTTGTACGGCAATCTGGCGCAAGACGGCTGTATCGTGAAAACGGCCGGCGTAGACGAAGGCAGCCTGGTGTTTCGCGGGCCAGCCAAGGTCTATGAAAGCCAGGATGACGCGGTAGACGCGATTCTGGGCGGCCGCGTGCAGGCCGGCGACGTGGTGGTGATTCGCTACGAAGGCCCGAAAGGCGGCCCCGGCATGCAGGAAATGCTCTATCCGACCAGCTTCCTGAAGTCGATGGGGTTGGGCAAAGCCTGTGCGCTGATCACCGATGGCCGCTTCTCCGGCGGCACCTCTGGTTTGTCTATCGGCCATGCGTCGCCGGAAGCGGCCAATGGCGGAACTATCGGTCTGGTACAGGATGGCGACATGATTGCTATCGACATTCCTAAACGCAGCATCGCGCTGGACGTGAGCGACGACGAGCTGGCCCGTCGTCGCGAGCAGGAACTGGCGCGCGGCGATGCCGCCTGGACGCCGAAAAACCGTAATCGTCAGGTTTCCTTTGCGCTGCGCGCTTACGCCAGCCTGGCTACCAGCGCCGACAAAGGCGCGGTCCGAGACAAGAGCAAGCTGGGAGGCTAAACGCCATGGCTGTATCACAACCTCTTCCCGCCGAACCCGGCGGAGCGGAGTACCTGCGCGCGGTGTTGCGCGCGCCGGTGTACGAAGTGGCGCAGGTCACGCCGCTGGAGCGAATGGATAAACTCTCCTCGCGGCTGGGTAACGTCATTCTGGTTAAGCGTGAGGATCGTCAGCCGGTGCACAGCTTCAAGCTGCGCGGCGCTTACGCCATGATGGCGAGTCTCAGCAACGAGCAGAAATCGCACGGTGTGGTGACGGCCTCGGCCGGTAACCACGCGCAAGGCGTGGCGCTGTCCGCCAGCCGCCTCGGCATTCGCGCGTTGATCGTAATGCCGGTCGCCACCGCAGACATCAAGGTCGATGCGGTGCGTGATTTCGGCGGCGAAGTGTTGTTGCACGGCGCCAATTTCGATGAAGCCAAAGCCAAAGCCATCGAACTGTCGCAACAGCAGCACATGACCTTTGTGCCGCCGTTCGACCACCCGGCGGTTATCGCCGGGCAGGGGACGCTGGCGATGGAGCTGCTGCAACAGGATGCGCATCTGGACCGCGTATTCGTGCCGGTAGGCGGCGGCGGGCTGGCGGCGGGCGTAGCGGTGTTGATCAAGCAGTTGATGCCGCAGATCCAGGTGATCGGCGTCGAAGCGGAAGACTCCGCCTGCCTGCGGGCGGCGCTGGATGCCGGCCAGCCGGTAGATTTGCCGCGCGTCGGGCTGTTTGCCGAAGGGGTGGCGGTGAAACGCATCGGTAACGAAACCTTCCGTCTGTGCCGGGAGTATCTGGACGATGTCATCACCGTCGACAGCGACGCTATCTGCGCGGCGGTCAAAGATCTGTTCGAGGATGTTCGTGCGATTGCCGAGCCGTCCGGGGCGCTGGCGCTGGCCGGGATGAAAAAATACATCCAGCAGCACAATATTCAGGGCGAACGGTTGGCGCATATTTTGTCCGGCGCTAACGTCAACTTCCACGGGCTGCGTTACGTCTCCGAGCGCTGTGAGCTGGGTGAACAACGTGAAGCGCTGATGGCGGTGACGATTCCGGAGCAGAAGGGCAGTTTCCTCAAGTTCTGCCAGTTGCTGGGTGGGCGTTCCGTCACCGAGTTCAACTACCGTTACGCGGATGCCGACAACGCCTGTATTTTTGTCGGCGTACGGCTGACGCGCGGCAACGTCGAACGTCATGAGATTCTGGCGGAGTTGCAGGCGGGCGGCTATCAGGTGGTGGATCTGTCCGACGACGAGATGGCGAAACTGCATGTGCGTTACATGGTCGGCGGCCGACCGTCCAAACCGCTGAAAGAACGGTTGTACAGCTTCGAATTTCCGGAATCGCCGGGTGCGCTGCTGAAGTTCCTCAATACGCTGGGAACGTACTGGAATATCTCGTTGTTCCATTATCGCAGCCACGGCACCGACTTTGGTCGGGTGCTGGCGGCTTTCGAACGTACGGAGCATGACCCGGCGTTCGAGCAACATTTGCAGGCGTTGGGGTATGAGTGCCACGACGAGACGCAGAATCCGGCGTTTCGGTTCTTCCTGCAAGGCTAAAGCAGTAAGCTGCGCCGAATGCGCCCGACGGTGTTACGCCGCCGGGCGCATTTTATTTTAGGGCGTGCTGCGGTAGGCTTGATGTCTCATCAGTCAGGGACACACATCATGGCAACGGGATTTAACGGTTTTTCACCGCATACGCTGACGTTTTTGCAGCAGGTACGTCAGCAGGACAGTAAAGAATGGTTTGAAGATCACCGGCAAACGTATGAAGACCAATTGTTGACGCCGTTTCGCTCGCTGGTCGATACGCTGTCCATCGCCATGCTGCAAATTGACGACCATTTTGAAACCAAACCGGCGGTGGGCAAAACCTTATCCCGCATTCACCGCGATACCCGCTTTTCCCATGACAAATCCCGCTATCGCGACAAGATGTGGTTCACCTTTAAACGCACCCATAAAGATTGGACCGATGCACCAGTCTACTTTTTCGAGCTGACGCCGACCGACTGGAGCTACGGTTTGGGGTATTACAGCGCCAGCCGCACCACCATGGAGCTGTTCCGGCAGACGCTGCGTGATAACCCGCTGGGTTTTCTGAAGGTGGCGGCCTGCCTGGGGCACGAGTTTGAGCTGGTGGGCGAGAGTTACAAACGGCCGCTGATTAAAGAGCAACCCGCGGAACTGGCAACCTGGTACAACCGTAAATCGTTTGCGGTCATAGCCACCCGGCAGGATCAGGAGCCGTTGTTTAGCGGTGAGCTGGTGCCGCTGCTGGCGAAAGGCTTTACCCGGCTGGAGCCGCTGTACCATTATCTGATGAAGATCGAAGCGATGAAGAAAGCGGCGGAACCTGAAAAAGTCAGCCCCGCCTTTCTGGATGAGAAGTGGTTTAGCCGCTGAGGGTTATTTCCCCTTTGCCATCAAATAATCAAACAGATAGCTTTCACCGGCGGCGTCAAACACGGTGATTTGCAACTGCCGGTTATCCACGCAGGTTAACAACAGTTTTTTCTGACCGCCGAAGCTGCTTTCGGTCTGGCCGATGGCTTGCGTGTCGGTCATCTGGCGGGCGCTGAGCGTGATGTCATCCAGTTTATTGGCATAACGAAACGCCACCGAGCCGGTACCGGTAATATCGCCGTCTTCGGTATTCAGCGTCAGGTTGACCAGATGATATGGCGCTTTCTGATCGTACATTTCTTTGAAGTAATCGCTGAGCTCGTCGTATTCCTGAGTGGATAGCTGCAGGTAGTACTCGTAGCTGTAGTCGCCGTCAAAGCAACCGCTGCGACGTGACAGGGCGATCGGGTCCGGCAGGGGATGCTGGGTGACGTCGTTCAGGTAGCGCAGGCGGTTGAGCTGCTGCTGGTAGCTCAGCCGCAGGCACTCTTCATCCCGACAGGTATTACGGCTGGATAGCCAACTGCGCTGAAACTGAGTCAGGATTTTTTCCTGCGCGACGCGTTCGGGGTTGCCGGTGAGAAACGCACGTGATTTCTGCCACTCTTTCGCCAGCTCGTCATCCAACTGGCTGAGCGCCGGTGTCTGGCAAATCAGCTTTTCCTGCGCCGAACTGGCTTGCTGGCAGGGAAAGCTGGCGGCCAGCGCCGGGAGCGCACTGCCCCCCACAACCAATGGCAGCAGCCACGTAGCGAGCAATCGTTTCATCATTTTTCCTGTAAGGTTTCCCAAAATGCTGCGATCAACGGGGAGCTAAGGTGTTTTTTCTGTACGCAGACGCCCAATTCGAACGGCTCCATCGCCTGTGCTTCTAATATTGATACACGATTACGCACCGGTTCAGGGCTGTTTTCAAGTACCACATCAGGGATCAATGCGATACCGCAGCCCAGTGCGACCATCGACACCATCGCTTCGTGTCCGGATACGGTGGCGTAAATAGGCGGATTGGTAATGTGTTGACGGCGGAACCAGACGTCAATTCTTTTCCGCACCGGGCCGTGCTCCGGCAGAATAAACGGAATTTGCGACCAGTCCGGATGCGGTTGCAACGCCTGCGTTTGTACCGGGCAGGGCAGTGCCGGAATGATCAGCACCAGCGGCACCTTGCCGATAGGCATGAACTCCACACTGGTCGGCAACGTTTCCGGGTGGCCGGCGATGCCGAGATCCGCTTCGTTGGACTGCACTTTATCCAGCGCGTCGGCGGCATCCCCCGTGGTCAGTTTGATTTCCACCAGCGGGTGTCGCGCCCGGAAACGGTCGAGAATCGGCGGCAAGTGGCTATAGGCGGCGGTTACCGAGCAAAATAGCCGTAGTTCGCCGCTGAGCGACTGGCCTTGCTGCTGCAAAATCAGGCGCAATTGCTGGTATTGCAGCAGGGTTTGCTGCGCGAAGGTTTTCAGGTGTTCGCCGGCATCGGTCAGGCGCACGGTACGGTTGTCGCGCAGAAACAACGCCTGACCGATATCCTCTTCCAGCCGCTGAATCTGGCGCGACAGCGTGGAGGGGCTGATGTGCATCGCTTTGGCGGTGCGGCCGAAGTGGCGGCTCTCCACCAGATGCAAAAACAGTTTCAGATCCCGTAAGTCCATGCGCGCAGTGTCTCGTTTTAGTGTTGCAATTCTTGCAATATGACGTTGTTAATATATCAATTTAAGCAATGTATTTCCTGTCATATCATAATGACATTCTGATGGCGGTGGTTATCGCCGTCCCGAACATAAAGCCAATGCAAACACAATATCAAATGGAGCACGCCTCATGGCCAATTACTTCAATACACTGAACCTGCGTCAGCAGCTGGCGCAATTAGGCAAATGCCGTTTCATGAGCCGCGACGAATTCGCGGATGAAGCCAGCTACCTGAAAGGCAAGAAAGTGGTCATCGTAGGGTGTGGCGCTCAGGGGCTGAACCAGGGTTTGAACATGCGCGATTCCGGTCTGGATATCGCCTACGCTCTGCGTGCCGAAGCCATCGCCGAAAAACGTGCGTCATGGCGCAAGGCGACTGAAAACGGCTTTAAAGTCGGTACGTATGAAGAGCTGATCCCGCAGGCGGATCTGGTGGTTAACCTGACGCCGGACAAACAGCACTCTGCCGTAGTTCAGGCGGTACAACCGTTGATGAAACAGGGTGCGGCGCTGGGTTATTCCCACGGTTTCAACATCGTTGAAGTGGGCGAACAGGTTCGTAAAGACCTCACCGTGGTGATGGTTGCGCCGAAGTGTCCGGGCACCGAAGTGCGTGAAGAATACAAACGTGGTTTCGGCGTGCCGACGCTTATCGCCGTTCACCCGGAAAACGACCCGAAAGGCGAAGGCATGGCGATTGCCAAAGCCTGGGCGGCGGCGACCGGCGGTCACCGTGCCGGCGTACTGGAGTCCTCTTTTGTCGCTGAAGTGAAATCTGACCTGATGGGTGAGCAGACGATTCTGTGCGGTATGTTGCAGGCGGGTTCGCTGTTGAGTTTCGACAAGCTGGTGGCCGACGGCGTTGACCCGGCTTACGCGGAAAAACTGATTCAGTTCGGCTGGGAAACCATCACCGAAGCGCTGAAACAGGGCGGCATCACCCTGATGATGGACCGTTTGTCCAACCCGGCCAAGCTGCGTGCGTTCGCACTGTCTGAACAGTTGAAAGGCATTATGGCGCCGTTGTTCCAGAAACACATGGATGACATCATCTCCGGTGCGTTCTCCAGCGGCATGATGGCCGACTGGGCTAACGACGACGTGAAACTGCTGACCTGGCGTGAAGAAACCGGCAAAACCGCGTTTGAAAACGCGCCGCAGTTCGAAGGTAAAATCGACGAGCAGGAATACTTCGACAACGGCGTACTGATGATCGCGATGGTGAAAGCCGGTGTAGAACTGGCGTTCGAAACCATGGTGAGCGCCGGTATCATCGAAGAGTCCGCCTACTACGAATCACTGCACGAACTGCCGCTGATCGCCAACACTATCGCCCGTAAGCGCCTGTATGAAATGAACGTGGTCATTTCCGACACCGCAGAGTACGGCAACTACCTGTTTGCCAACGCGGCGGTTCCGCTGCTGAAAGGCGCATTCATGGACAGCCTGCAGCCGGGCGATCTGGGCAAACCGGTTGCGGCGAACAGTGTGGACAACGCGCAACTGCGTGACGTGAACGAAGCCATCCGTAACCACCCGATCGAAACCGTTGGTAAGAAACTGCGTGGCTACATGACCGACATGAAACGTATTGCGGTCGCCGGCTAAGACCATTAGCACCTATCGCATATCAAAACGGGGCGTGGATTGCGCCCCGTTTTTTTGCTTGTTTAAATGAAAAGCAATATATTAAGTTTTTCAGGTTAATCTGGTTAAGTCTTTTTGATATAACCGAAAAATTTTCAGCCAGAATGGGTTTATAAATAAATTTTTGATGAGACTCCATGGAAGGAATTAGTATGCGATATCCAACTGCGACAGAAGGCGTGTCTGTCGATGCCAATATGTCTTATCTTAGGCAGAAATATGGAAGAATTGTGGGGCCGCTAGATTATTATGATTTTTACAAATTAGTCCGAAATAAAGGCCCCTGGGATTTTAAGCAGAAAGGGCGGAAGTATGAGAACTTCGGTAACTTTCATTACGGCGCAGTTGGTTATGCTGCTGGCATACCTGAAAATATTTTGTTAAGAGCCGCAGGGTGTGCGCAGATGCGCGCAGGGAATTATCAGCCAGATAATAGCGTTTGTTGGGATGATGAACCTTATGGTGATGACCCTAATGATCAGGAATATATTAAGTTAGGAATAGAGTATGCCAAAAGTAAAGGTTACTAATATATTGAAATGGCTGCTCTCTTTTATTGTTTTGTTTATTCTTTTTGTGGCGCTTTTTTTCTTTTGGTTTATCTATTTCCCGAGTGAGGAATATAGTCAGGTAAGTGAATATAGATTTGGTGGTAATAATATTAGGGTAAATGTTTTACAGCTTGAAAGTGGTGGTGCTACGGTAGGCTTTGTGTATTCTTATACAGTAAGTATTGAAGGTGGAGTACCGGTAGAAATCCTCAAAACGAATACTCGTGATGCAGAAATTACGATGAATAATGGGGTCTTAAACATTAGCCTCACGGGTGAAGTTTATAAACTGGATAACCGCATTCGGTTACATAACAAGCATGAAATACTGAAAACCCGCATTACCGTGACTCACCCATAATACGGCCCGATGACCCGGGCCGAATTGTTATCAAAGGATCAGGCATCCGCCGGTGCGGATTTGAATTCCCGCTCGGCCTGATGGAAGCGCTCGGTCACGACGGCGGACGGCGCCCGGCCCAGCAAGCTCACCACCATAATCGCGGCGCAGGACAGCAAGAAGCCGGGGATGATTTCATACAAATTCAGCCAGCCGTACTGTTTCCAGACGATCACGGTTGTGGCGCCGACCAACATGCCAGCCAGCGCCCCATTACGGGTCATGCGCGGCCACAGCAGGGAAATCAGAATGACCGGGCCGAAGGCGGCGCCGAAGCCGGCCCAGGCGTAACTGACCAGCCCCAGAACCCGGTTTTCGGGGTTCACCGCCAGCGCAATCGCGATGACCGATACCAGCAGCACCATCGCGCGGCCGACCCACACCAGCTCTCTCTGGCTGGCGTTTTTGCGCAGAAACGGTTTGTACAAATCTTCGGTGATGGCGCTGGAACACACCAGCAACTGGCAACTGAGCGTACTCATGACGGCCGCCAGAATCGCGGAGAGCAATATGCCTGCGATCCACGGGTTAAACAGCAGACGCGCCAGTTCGATGAAGACGCGCTCACCGTTCTGGGTGACGTTGCCGGCCTGCTCAGGATTGCCGGTGAAGTAAGCAATGCCGAAGAACCCGACGGTAACGGCACCGGCCAGACAGAGCACCATCCAGGTCATGCTGATACGGCGGGCGTTGCGAATGGTGTGGTGTGAATCGGCGGCCATGAAACGCGCCAGAATATGCGGCTGGCCGAAATAACCCAGCCCCCAGCCCAGCAACGACAGGATGGCGATGGTATCCAACCCTTTGAACATATCCAGATTAGCCGGGCTCTTGCTTTCGATCACCGCCAGCGACGGCGTGATGCCGCCCACCGACAGGATGACGATCACCGGCGTCAGGATCAGCGCGAAAATCATCAGGCTGGCCTGCACGGTGTCGGTCCAACTGACTGCCAGATAACCGCCGATAAAGGTATAAGCAATGGTTGCCGCGGCACCCGCCCACAGGGCGGTATCGTAGCTCATGCCAAAGGTGCTTTCGAACAGGCGGGCCCCCGCCACAATGCCGGAGGCGCAATAAATAGTGAAAAACACCAGGATCACCAGCGCTGAAATCACCCGCAGCAATTTACTTTTATCTTCAAAGCGATGACTGAAATAATCCGGCAGCGTCAGCGCGTTATGGTTAACCTCGGTGTGTACCCGCAGGCGCCCGGCTACCCAGGTCCAGTTCAGGTAAGCACCGATGGTCAGGCCAATCGCTATCCAGCTTTCGGAGATACCCGACAAAAACACGGCGCCCGGTAACCCCATCAGCAGCCAGCCGCTCATGTCGGACGCTCCGGCGGATAACGCGGTGACCACACTCCCCATACGGCGACCACCCAGAATATAGTCGCCAAAATTGTGGGTGGCGCGATAGGCCATCAGGCCGATCAACACCATCCCGAAGATGTACACCAGAAAGGTGACCAGCAATGGTGTGCTCATCGTCGTCATTATTTTCTCCATTGTGATGCTATCCGTCAGTCCTGCGCTCCGGTAGGCCGGGCACTGTCCGGCTTGCCGGAACGGATTCGCGATTTAGTTGCTACGGGTTGCACCTTTCTGCTGATGGTTGAGCCGACATCAGTACCAATCTGGCCTGGTTTGCCGAAAAGGCCGACTGTCGCTATCAGCGAAATGGGCGGCAAATATGGTGAAAAGCGTAGTTTATTAACAAGGTTGCACAAAGTTGCAACATGCCGGATAGTAGCTTTGCTTTCCAACATAACTTTCTTATACCCGTCATATTTCAGGTTGCAGGCGCGTTGTACTTTCCCGCAAGCCGAATTATTGAGGGTATATAACAGGAGCGGATATGGGCACCACCACCATGGGCGTCAAGCTTGATGAGGCCACGCGCGAGCGTCTCAAAGCCGCGGCGCAGCGTATCGATCGTACGCCGCACTGGCTGATTAAACAGGCCATTTTCAGCTATCTCGAACGCCTTGAAAGTGGTGCGGACACGCCTGAAATTCCTCAACCAGCCGGGCAGGACCCGATTGAGGCGGCAGAGATTATGCCGCAATCGCCGCAAGAAGAAACCCACCAGCCGTTTCTGGACTTTGCTGAACAGGTGTTGCCGCAGTCGGTATTGCGTTCCGCTATCACCGCCGCATACCGACGGCCGGAAACAGAAATGGTGCCGATGTTGCTGGAACAGGCGCGTATGCCGGAGGCGATGTCGCACGCCGCCAGCACGCTGGCGGCTCGTCTCGCGGCGACGCTGCGCAATCAGAAAAACAGCGGCGGTCGCGCGGGCATGGTGCAGAGCCTGTTACAAGAATTCTCGCTGTCATCGCAGGAGGGGGTGGCATTGATGTGTCTGGCGGAGGCGCTGCTGCGTATCCCGGATAAGCCGACGCGGGACGCATTGATTCGCGACAAAATCAGTACCGGCAACTGGCAGTCACACGTTGGGCGCAGTACATCGTTATTCGTCAACGCCGCGGCCTGGGGGCTGCTGGTCACCGGCAAGCTGGTTTCGACCCATAATGAATCCCATCTGTCCGGCGCGCTTAACCGTATCATCGGCAAAAGTGGCGAGCCGCTGGTACGCAAAGGCGTGGACATGGCGATGCGGCTGATGGGCGAACAGTTCGTCACCGGGGAAACCATCGCCGAGGCGCTGGCGAATGCCCGTAAGATGGAAGCGCGAGGTTTTCGCTATTCCTATGACATGCTGGGTGAAGCGGCACTGACCGCAGATGACGCCGAGGCCTATTTAGCTTCCTACCAGCAGGCGATTCACGCTATCGGTAAAGCGGCCGGCGGGCGCGGTATTTACGAAGGGCCGGGTATTTCCATCAAACTGTCGGCGTTGCATCCGCGTTACAGCCGGGCGCAATACGAACGGGTGATGGATGAGCTTTATCCGCGCCTGTTATCGCTAACGCGGCTGGCGAGGCAATACGATATCGGCATTAACATTGATGCCGAAGAGGCGGACCGGCTGGAGCTGTCGCTCGATTTGCTGGAGCGGTTGTGTTTCGACCCGCAGTTGGCGGGGTGGAACGGCATCGGTTTTGTGATTCAGGCTTACCAGAAGCGTTGCCCGTTCGTGATAGACGCATTGATTGACCTGGCGCGCCGCAGCCAGCGGCGGCTGATGATTCGGCTGGTGAAAGGCGCTTACTGGGACAGCGAAATCAAGCGCGCCCAGATGGATGGGCTGGAAGGTTACCCCGTCTATACCCGCAAGCTGTATACCGATATTTCCTATCTGGCCTGTGCCCGCCGCCTGCTGGCGGTGCCGAACCTGATCTACCCACAGTTCGCCACCCACAACGCCCATACGCTCAGCGCCATTTATCATCTGGCGGGCAACAATTACTACCCGGGGCAGTACGAGTTCCAGTGTCTGCACGGCATGGGCGAGCCGCTGTATGAGCAGGTGGTGGGTAAGGCGGCGGACGGCAAACTGAACCGCCCGTGTCGAATTTACGCCCCGGTCGGCACCCATGAAACGCTGCTGGCTTATCTGGTGCGCCGTTTGCTGGAAAATGGCGCCAACACCTCGTTTGTCAACCGGATTGCCGACCCGTCGGTAGCGCTGGAGACGCTGGTGGCCGACCCGGTCAGCGAAGCGGAAGTGCTGGCCGCGCGGGATGGGCAGGTCGGACAGCCGCATCCGCGTATTCGGTTGCCGCGAGCGCTATATGGCGGCACGCGGCGCAATGCCGGCGGGCTGGATTTATCCAACGAACACCGGCTGGCGTCGTTGTCCAGTGCGTTGCTGAGCGGCGCCGCCCGGTTGTGGCAAGCGCAACCGATACTGGCCGTTGAGGGCGCTGGCGGTGGCGAAGACCGGCCGGTGATTAACCCGGCTGAACCGCGTGATGTGGTGGGGTATGTGCGCGAAGCGCAAGCGCAGGACATCGCGCCGGCGCTGGAACAGGCTGCCAGCGCCGGCGATATCTGGTTTGCCACACCGGCTGCCGAACGGGCGGCGATTCTGTCGCGTGCCGCCGACTTGCTGGAAAATCAGCAACAGCATTTGTTGGGGTTGCTGGTACGCGAAGCGGGCAAAACGCTGGCGAACGCGGTGGCGGAAGTGCGTGAAACGGTGGATTTCCTGCGTTATTACGCCGCTCAGGTCAGCGAGACGTTCAACAATCATGACTATCGCCCGCTGGGGCCGGTGGTGTGCATCAGTCCGTGGAACTTTCCATTAGCGATTTTCACCGGCCAGATAGCGGCGGCGCTGGCGGCGGGTAACAGCGTGCTGGCCAAACCGGCGGAACAGACCCCGCTGATTGCCGCGCAGGCGGTGCAGATACTGCATGAGGCCGGTGTGCCGACCGGGGCGTTGCAATTGTTGCCGGGCGCCGGCGAAACCGTCGGCGCAGCACTGGTGCGTGACGAGCGGGTACGCGGGGTGATGTTTACCGGCTCCACCGCTGTTGCCGCGCAGTTGCAGCGAGTGCTGGCCGGACGGCTCGACCCGCAAGGGCGTACCACGCCGTTCATCGCCGAAACCGGCGGCATCAACGCGATGATTGTCGATTCCTCCGCGCTGACCGAGCAGGTGGTGGCGGATGTCGTGACCTCGGCGTTCGATAGCGCCGGTCAGCGTTGTTCGGCGTTGCGGCTGTTATGCGTGCAAGAAGAGGTGGCGGAAAAAACTCTGGCGATGCTGCGTGGGGCGATGGCGGAGTGCCGTATGGGGAACCCGGAGCGGCTTTCTACCGACGTTGGGCCGGTGATCGACGCTGAGGCGAAACAGCAGATTGCGCGCCATATTCAAACTCTGAGAACGAAAGGACGGCCGGTGTTTCAGACCGCCTGGACGAACGGCCGGGACGAAGCGGAATGGACCCGCGGGCATTTCATTCCCCCGACGTTGATTGAACTGGAGAGCGTGGAGGAGTTGCAACAGGAGGTGTTCGGTCCGGTGCTGCATGTGGTGCGCTACTCCCGTAGTCAACTGGATGCGTTGATCGGGCAAATCAACGCCGCCGGTTATGGGCTCACGCTGGGCCTGCATACCCGTATTGACGAGACGATTACCCGGGTGACCAGTCAGGCGAAGGTGGGCAACTTGTATGTAAACCGTAATATGGTCGGGGCGGTGGTCGGCGTGCAGCCGTTTGGCGGCGAAGGGTTGTCCGGTACCGGACCTAAAGCGGGCGGGCCACTCTATCTTCACCGTTTGCTGTCGCACCGCCCGGATGATGCGGCGATACAGACGCTGGCACGTCAGGACAGCGAGCGCCCGGCAGATTTCACCGCACGCCAGACGCTGTTGGCGGGATTACAGGCGCTGGAAACCTGGGCGGGACAGGTTCAGCGTGACGCACTGGTTTCATGCTGCCAGCGTTACGGCGAACTGACGCAGAGCGGCACCGTTCGGGTGTTGCCCGGCCCCACCGGCGAGCGTGATACCTATACGCTGCTGCCGCGCGAGCAGGTGCTGTGCGTAGCAGATAACGACGATGATGCGCTGGTGCAACTGGCGGCGGTGCTGGCGGTGGGCAGCCGGGCGTTGTGGTTTGATACGCCGGAGCGGCAGGTACGGTATCGGCAACTGCCTGAACAGGTACAGACACGGGTGGCATTTTGCCGCGATGGAGTGACGGACGGCAGCCGGTTTGACGCCGTGATTTTTCACGGCGATGCCGATCAGTTGCGTCACTTGTGCGAACAACTGGCGCAGCGCGACGGCGCGATTGTCGGCGTGCAAGGGTTATCCCGCGGAGAAACCGACATTGTGCTGGAACGGTTGCTGCTTGAGCGCTCGCTCAGTATCAACACCGCCGCAGCCGGCGGTAACGCCAGCCTGATGACGATTGGATAATGGCAGGCGGCATTCGCCGCCTCTACTTCGGTTAGTTACGGTACAACACCTTGATGATGTGGTAGCCGAACTGGGTTTTTACCGGGCCGAAGGGTTTGAGCAGCTCGGAGGAAAACACCGCCTTGTCGAAATCCGGCACCATGTCGCCTTTACGGAATTCTCCCAAATCACCGCCATTACGCTTTGACGGGCAGGTCGAGTGTTTTTTTGCTAACTGCTGGAAATCTGCTCCCTTCTCCAGTTGAGCCAGAATGTCGGTGGCCTGTTGTTCGGTATCCACCAGAATGTGCAATGCTGCCGCGGTATTTGCCATAGTACGCTCCTTGAGCAAAGGGAAAGCCGATGTTGCAAGGCACAGCCTAGCACCCCCTTATCAGGAAAGGAAATGCGGGGCGCGTTCAGAAACGGATTAGCGGAGCCTCGCGCCGGCCCGGACTTTTGCTACACTCCTCTTCTGTTACAATCCCCTTCTGTTTGAACGTCGAGCACGAAATACCATGCGCATGAATCCCAGCCAACAACACGCCGTTGAATTTGTAACCGGTCCCTGTCTGGTGCTGGCCGGGGCGGGATCCGGCAAAACCCGCGTGATTACCCAGAAAATTGCCCACCTGATCCGAGGCTGTGGCTATCAGGCGCGTCATATCGCCGCGGTGACCTTTACCAACAAGGCCGCCCGGGAAATGAAAGAACGTGTGGCGCAGACGCTGGGTCGTCAGGAAACGCGTGGTCTGCTGATTGCGACCTTCCATACACTGGGGCTGGAGATCATCAAGCGCGAATACGCGGCGCTGGGCATGAAATCCAACTTTTCGTTGTTTGACGATCAGGATCAACTGGCGCTGCTCAAAGAGCTGACGGAGCTGTGGCTGCAAAATGACAAAGATTTGCTGCAACAGCTGGTGTCCGCCCTGTCTAACTGGAAAAACGACCTGATTGACCCGGCGCAGGCGGCGGCACAGGCGCGTTCGGAGCGGGACCGGTTGTTCGCGCATTGCTACCGGTTGTATGACGATCATCTGCGTGCCTGCAACGTGCTGGACTTTGATGACCTGATTCTGCTGCCGACGTTGCTGCTCAAACGTAATGAAGAGGTGCGCGAGCGCTGGCAAAACCGTCTGCGTTATCTGCTGGTGGATGAATATCAGGACACCAACACCAGCCAGTACGAACTGGTGAAGTTGCTGGTGGGCAACCGGGCGCGTTTTACCGTGGTGGGCGACGACGACCAGTCGATTTACTCCTGGCGAGGGGCTCGCCCGCAGAACTTGTCGCTGTTGCAGCAGGATTTTCCGCAGTTGCAGGTTGTCAAGCTGGAACAGAATTACCGCTCGTCCGGGCGCATTCTCAAGGCCGCTAACATCCTGATCGCCAACAATCCGCATGTGTTCGAAAAACGGCTTTACTCAGAGCTGGGGTACGGCGAAGAGCTGAAAATCATCACCGCCAATAACGAAGATCATGAGGCCGAGCGGGTGGTGGGCGAGCTGATTGCCCACCACTTTATCCAGAAAACCCAATATGGCGATTACGCTATTCTCTATCGCGGTAATCATCAGTCCCGGCTGTTCGAAAAGGTGCTGATGCAGAACCGTATCCCCTATCGCATTTCCGGCGGTACGTCGTTTTTCTCTCGCCCGGAAATCAAGGATTTGCTGGCTTACTTGCGTGTGCTGACCAACCCGGAAGACGACAGCGCGTTTTTGCGCATCGTGAATACGCCTAAACGTGAAATCGGCCCGGCGACGCTGCAAAAACTGGGCGAGTGGGCCAGGCAGCGTAACCGCAGCCTGTTTAATGCCAGCTTCGATATGGGGCTGAGCCAGACTCTGAGCGGGCGCGGGCTGGAGTCATTGCAGCGTTTCACCCAGTGGATGGGTGACATTGCCCGCCTGGCGGAGCAGGAGCCGGTGAAGGCGGTGCGCGATCTGATCCACGGGCTGGATTACGAAAGCTGGTTGTACGAAACCTCGCCCAGCCCGAAGGCCGCGGAAATGCGCATGAAAAACGTCAATACGCTGTTTACCTGGATGACGGAAATGCTGGAGGGCAGCGATCTGGACGAGCCGATGACGCTGACTCAGGTGGTCACCCGGTTTACCCTGCGCGATATGATGGAGCGTAACGAAGCCGAGGAGGAGTTGGATCAGGTGCAACTGATGACGCTGCACGCCTCCAAAGGGCTGGAGTTTCCTTACGTGTATCTGGTCGGCATGGAAGAAGGATTGTTGCCGCACCAGACCAGCATCGACGAGGACAATGTCGACGAGGAGCGCCGTCTGGCCTACGTCGGTATCACCCGGGCTCAGAAAGAGTTAACGTTCACCCTGTGCCGCGAGCGGCGGCAATACGGCGAGTTGATCCGCCCGGAGCCCAGTCGTTTTTTGCTGGAACTGCCGCAGGATGATGTGATGTGGGAAACCGAACGCAAAGTCGTCAGCCCGCAGGAGCGGATGCAGAAAGGGCAGAACCATCTGGCGAACCTACGCGCTCAATTGGCGAAGGCCAGAGACAAAGGCTAACACGGGAAGCGGATACGCCGGGCGCCATGGCCCGGCGTGTTGAGGCTTACCGTCAGGGGGTGACGGTTTTACCGTCTACGGTCACGTTTTTCACGGTACCGAATTTCCACGGTGAAGAGCCGCTGCGCAGATTGCTGAACGTCAGGTTGTTGAACTGGCTGTCGCTCAGGTCGCTGATTGACGTCGGGCTTACGCCGCTGAGTTTCATGTTGCTGAAGATAAACTGGCTATGCCAGATATCTTTGCTGCTGTCGCCGGTGATCTCAATCGCCGGGTTTGAGCCGGTACTGTCCTGCACGGTGACGTTTTTGACGGTGAAGTCATAGAATCGTGCGGGCACTTTGGCCGGGGTATAGTCGATGGTGCCGTTGTTGTCGGCGTAACTTAACGTCACGATGACGGCCTGTTTGGCCAGGTTTTTCATCGCGCTGTTGCGGAACACGATGCCATGTGCGCCGCCGCCGATGGCCGGGGCGCTCTTGGCGCGCAGACCCACATCGTTCTGGGTTATCACGTTGTTTTCCGCCAGAACATCGACAATCCCTGCGCCGGTGTGGCTGCCTAACACCACAGCGCCGTGGCCGTGACGGAAAAAGTTGTTGAACAACCAGGCGTTTTGCGAAGGCTCTTGCTTCTGTGCGTCCTGGCCCATCCCTGCTGCGAAGTTGATGCTATCGTCCCCGGTATCGAACACGCTGTTGAATACCATGATGTTTTGGCTGTTGCCAAATTCGACGCCATCGCCATTGTTGGCATTGAACGTCTGGTGGATAACGCTGTTTTCCACCACATTCTCGCTTTCCAGGAACATGATGCCGTGGTTAGCTGGGTTGCGGATGGTGACATCGGCGATATAAGCGTTTTGGACGCCGCGTAGGGTGACCAAACTGGAGCGGCGCTGGCTGTAGGCGGTTTTGGTATCCATGCCGGTAGCCACGGCCGCCGCAACCTGGTTTTTCGCCAGAATGCCATCTTTGCTCACTTTGCTGTTATCACTCTTCACGTACTGCGGCAGGGTATTGCCCAGTTCATCTTTGGCATCCGCACTGCGTTTCCAGCCGTTGCCGTCGATAATGCCTTTACCGACGATACGGATGTTTTTAAAGGTGCCCACAGCCGAGCTGTTTTTATCGATAGCGTTCAGCAGTGAAGCAGGGCGTACCTGCGAGACGTAGCTATAAATTTTATACGCATCGGGATAGTCGGCCGCATTATCCGACCCCAGCAGCGTTGCACCTTGCAACAGATTCAGCGTCATATCGCTTTTCAGCCACAGAGCGCCGGTTTTGAACACCCCGGCCGGAACGTCGATACGGCAACCGGTTGGGCAGGCGTCAATCGCTTTCTGAATCGCGCTGGTATTGAGCGTAGTGCCGTCGCCTTTGGCGCCGTACTGGGTGATGTTGATGACTTTGGGTACAGCGGTGGTGGTGGTGGTAACTGTGTTACTGTCGTTCGAAGTTGTGCCATCGGCATAGACTGTACGAACGGTAAACTGATAATCGGTGCCGGCTTTCAGACCATCGACTTTAGCGTTTTGCAGGACAATTCGGTGGTGAAAATTCGCGGCGTCACTTTTGTAGAACGCACTGATGTACGGTTTGGCCGGCGAGTTTTTGTCATTATTTTGGCTGGCGAGTCCAATCAACTGGCCATTTTGGTAAATCTGATAGTCGGTAATGTTGGACGTGTCTTCCGGCGTGTCCCACACCAGCATGACGCTATGGTCGTCGTAAGACAGTGTGGGAATCTGGAGTTTTTGCGGTGCCTGAGCCGTTGCCGCCAGTGCTGGTGTACTCATCAGGCATGTGGCTACTATCGAGGCAAGGGCCGAACGACGTGAAAATGTGATGACTTTCATCCTTGTTCCTTAGTTCTCTTTTAAATTGATGGCGGTGTTTTATCCGTGTGGGATGTTTTTTTCAAAATACTATTTTATAAAAATACATCCCGTATTTCTTTTTTCCCCGGAAGGGATCACAAATCAATCGAGGGGATAAAAGAAAGGGGTAACCAATTGTTACCCCTAACCGATTGTTACCCCTTCTTGCGGTTAAGATGGCCGTTGGCGTCGACAGGCCGATCCGACGAGCTTGTGCTGGTGATGCCACCACCAGCACAAGCCCGCGACGGCGTTTAAAGAAAAACGCCGGGTCTGCCCCTACAGTTGTCAGTCATCAGGTCGTACTGTTGCCATCAATGAGCAGGGGGTACGGCTTGTCCATTTACCGTGACATTTTTCACTGCGCTGAATTTCCACGGTGATGAGCCTGCTCTCAGGTTGCTGAAGGTAACATTATTAAACTGACTATCCGTCAAATGGCTGATTGAGGTCGGCATGATGTTGGTGAGCTTCATGTTGAAGAAATTCAACTGGCTGTTCCAGACTTCGTGAGTACTGTTGCCCTCGATTTGAATTGACGGGCTGCTGTCGATGATATTCTGTACCGTGACATTTTTGACGGTAAAGTGATGGAAGCTGGCCGGTACGCTGGCTGGGGTATATCTAGTAGAACTATTGGCATCCACGTAATTCAATGTGACTAAAACCGCCTGCGTCGCCAGATTTGCCATCGCGTTATTACGGAAGATAATGTCGTGCGCGCCGCCGCCGATGTCTGGCGAACTTTTGGCACGCAAGCCAATATCGGTTTGATTCATCACGTTATTCTCCGCCAGTACATTGATAATGCCTGCACTGGTATGGCTGCCCATGACTACGGCACCGTGGCCGTGGCGGAAGTAGTTATTAAACAGCCAGGCATTTTGGGCAGGGTTTTGTTTTTGGGCCTCTTGCCCGAGGCCCGCCGCAAAATTGATACAGTCATCACCGGTATCGAACACACTGTTTAACACCATGATATCCTGACTGTTTGTGAACTCGACGCCATCGCTGTTATTGGCATTGAAGGTCTGGTGAGTGACGCCATTTTCAATCAAGTTCCGGCCACCAATGAACACGATGCTGTGATTGGACGGATTGCGGATCGTGATATCGGCAAGGTAGGCGTTCTGGACGCCGTGCAGGGTGATCAGGTTGGAACGATACTGGCTGTAAGCGGTTTTGAGGGCTATGCCTTTCGCCAGCGCCGCCGCTACCTGATTTTTTGCCAGAATGCCGTCCTGGCTGACATTGCTATTGTTGCTCTTTACATATTGCGGCAGGCTGTTACCCAATTCATCTTGGCTATCGATGCCGTGTTTCCAGCCGCTGCCGTCAATGATACCGTTGCCGACGATACGGACATTTTGAAACACTCCAGCTTTAGAACCGGGTTTACTGTCAGCATTTAGCAGCGAGACTGGTAGCATCTTTGCTGAATTATTGCTCATGGTGTAAACGTCTGGGTAATCTGCGGCTTGGTCGGAACCAAACAGGGTCGCACCTTTTGACAGATACAGCGTCATGTTGCTTTTCACCCACAGGGCACCGGTTTTGTATATCCCAGGTGGTACATTAACCCAACAGCCTGGCGGACAGGCATCAATCGCTCGTTGGATCGCACTGGTATTCAACGTGGTGCCATCGCCTTTGGCACCGTAATGGGTAATGTCGATAACCAGTGGTCTAGCGGTGGTGGTGACCGTGACCCCATTGCTGTCAGTAGAGACACTGCCGTCGGTATGGACTGCCCGTACCGTAAACTGGTAGCTGGTACTGGGTTGTAGTCCTTCGATTTTCGAGCTTTGCATCACCACTCTGTGGTGAAAATGGCCGACATCGTTTTTATAAAATGCATTGATATATGGTTTGGCCGGCGAGTGCTGGTCGTTATTCTGGCTAGCGGGCCCGATAGGTAGGCCATTTCGGAGGATTTGGTAATCGGCGATAGCGGATGTATCTTCTGGCGTATGCCAGACTAACACCACGCTGTGGTCATCGAGAGACGGCGCAAGCGCCTGTAAGACTGGCGTTATTGGCTCACTTGTCGGCATAGCCTGAACCTGATTGCTGAACAGATATACCGACGTTATCAACACCAGAGTATGGTGCTGTGAAAATCTGATGGCTTTCATCTGTTTTCCCTTTTTCCCGAAATCAAGTAGCTGATCAGTATTTCATACAGAGAGATGCATATTTTTAAGACGTCGTGTTCGACAAAATAGGCATCGCATTCCTATTTCAGAAATCGAGTAAATAATAGTCAATGAGATGAAGAGAGGGGTAACCAATTGTTACCCCTTCTTGCCGTCAGATGGCGTGTTCTTCGATGGTGAGCTGCCAGTGAACATAGCTCTGCCACAGGCTTTCCTGCGATAGGGCTTCGGTTCTCAGCGGGTGTTGATCGAGCCAGCCAGCGGGTAGGATGACGCGCAGGCTTTCGCCTTCCACCCGTAGCCGAACGGCTGGCAGCGTGTCGTCGCGTCGGCGGCTGGCAAAGATAATCGCCAGTCGCAGCAGGCGGCATAACCGCTGTGCCAGATTAACCGGCAGGGCGTTTTGTTGAGTTAGCGGAATAGGATCGATGGTATTGCTTTGGTTTTGCAGGAGCGTCGCCAGGAGTTTTTTCTGGGCGGGTGTAAAACCGGGTAGATCGCTGTTGCGAACCAGATAGGCGGCATGCAACGGCGCCTGACGAAAATCGACGCTCAGGCCGATTTCATGAATCAGACAGGCGCTACTCAGTAATTCTCGACATCGTCCATCCAATTGCCAATCACGCGCAACCTGTTGCAGAAAATTGTCCGCCAGCTGCCTGACTCGTTGTGCCTGTTCGCCATCCAGCAGGTAACGGCGTTGCAAGTTTTGCAATGTACGGTGGCGAATATCCTGCGCAATCGGCAGGTGCAGCATACCGTAGACCAGACCCTCCCGCAGCGCGCCGCCTGCCAGTGTCATCGAATCGATGTCCAGTTCCTGAAAGATTGCCAGCAAGATCGACAAACCGCTGGGAAACACTAACGCTCGCTCCAGCGTCAGCCCTTCAATTTCCAGCTCTTCCAGTTTGCTGCACTGAATTGCGCGCTGTTTCAACTGGCGCAGTTTACCGAGGGTGATGTATTCGTCCATCCCCTGCGCCACCATGATTTCCTGCAACGCCTGTACGGTACCGGATGCGCCGACGCAAATCTGCCAGCCCTGTCGGCGCAGGATATCTTTCACCGGTTGTAGCATTTCACGGGCGGCTTGTTCGGCCCGATCAAAATGCGCCACGGTCAGATCGCGATCGGTAAAGTAGCGTTCCAGCCAGGTGACGCACCCCATCGGCAGGCTGAATAGCTGGGTGTGGTGGGCGCCGGTGCCGGTCGCCAGCTCGGTGCTGCCGCCGCCGATATCCACCACCAGCCGCTGTTCCGGCCCGCCGGTGGTATGGGCAACGCCCTGATAGATTAGCCGTGCTTCTTCTTCGCCGCTGATAACCTGAATCGGCAGGCCCAGGATGTGCCGGGCTCGATCAAGGAATTCGTCGGCGTTGGTGGCCAGCCGCAACGTGGCCGTCGCCACTACCCGCACCTGTTGCGCCGGAATATCCTGCAACCGTTCGGAAAACAGCGCCAGGCATTGCCAGCCGCGCTGCATTGCCTCGGGTGAGAGACGATTATTGGCATCCAGCCCGGCGGCAAGCCGGACTTTGCGCTTGATGCGAGCCAGCGTCTGTACGCTGCCTGCCACCTCGCGCACCACCAGCATATGAAAACTGTTGGACCCTAAATCAATCGCGGCGTAAAGAGAAGAAGCGCTCGGCATCGGCAACTCAACCCGGTCGTTTTCGATTGTTACGGGGCGCACCGCTGCGACGAGGCGCGCCGGGACGACGAGGACCACCGCTGGTACGCGGACGGCTCAAGCGTTTAGGCTCAGGCAATCCGGTCATCAGCGCTTCGCTGCTGTATTTGCTCACCGGGATATGATGGCCGATATAGTCTTCAATGGCGGGCAGATTCAGCGCGTATTCTTCACAGGCCAGGCTGATGGACACACCGCTGGCACCCGCACGTCCGGTACGGCCGATGCGATGGACGTAATCTTCGCAATCGTCGGGCAGGTCGTAGTTGAATACATGGGTGACGGCCGGAATATGCAAGCCACGCGCCGCCACATCGGTAGCCACCAGAATATCCAGATTGCCCTGGGTGAATTCTTCCAGAATACGCAGCCGTTTTTTCTGCGCCACGTCGCCGGTCAGCAAGCCGACGCGGTGACCATCGGCGGCCAGATGGCCCCAGATATCTTCGCAACGGTGCTTGGTGTTGGCGAACACGATGCAGCGATCCGGCCACTCTTCCTCGATCAACGTTTGCAGCAGGCGCATCTTCTCTTCATTGGAAGGGTAGAATAGTTCTTCCTTGATGCGATGACCGGTTTTCTGCTCCGGTTCCACTTCGACGTATTCGGCGTTGTTCATCTGCTCAAACGCCAGTTCCCGCACGCGGTAGGACAAGGTGGCGGAAAACAGCATGTTCAGGCGTTGATTGGCCGACGGCATGCGGCGGAACAACCAGCGGATGTCCTTGATAAAGCCAAGATCGTACATGCGGTCGGCTTCATCCAGCACCACCACCTGAATGGCGCCCATATTAACGTGGTTCTGCTTGGTGTAATCGATTAAACGACCGGTGGTGCCAATCAGAATATCGACGCCGTCTTCCAGCACTTTCAGCTGTTTGTCGTAGCCGTCGCCGCCGTAAGCCAGCCCCAACCGCAGGCCGGTCGCCTTTGCCAGCGCTTCGGCATCGGTATGGATCTGTACTGCCAGTTCACGTGTCGGCGCCATAATCAGGGCGCGGGGTTGATTGGCCTGGCGTTCGGTGGAATTGGGGTGAGTTAACAAATAATGAAATGTAGACGCCAGAAACGCCAGCGTCTTGCCTGTTCCTGTTTGCGCCTGGCCCGCTACGTCACGGCCTGACAGGGTCAGCGGCAACGCCAGCGCCTGAATGGGCGTGCAGTTATGAAAGCCTTTTTTTTCAAGAGCTTCAATAACCTGCGGATGCAGTGCGAAGTCGGAAAACTTCTGTTCGGTTAAGTGTGTTTTGCTCATAGCGTGGTAGAATATCAGTTAACTATTGCTTTACGAAAGCGTATCCAGTGAAATAAAGTCAACCTCATAGTTGGTTAATGCTACACCAACTGGGTAGAGACAATCCTGCGGAGTAAAACATGAGCGATAAAATTATTCATCTGACAGACGACAGCTTCGAGACGGACGTATTGCGGTCTGAACATGCAACACTGGTTGATTTCTGGGCTGACTGGTGTGGTCCCTGTAAAATGATTGCTCCGATTCTGGATGAGATCGCCGATGAGTTCGATGGCAAACTGAAAATCGCCAAGCTCAACATCGATGACAACCCGGCTACCGCGCCGAAATACGGTATCCGTGGTATCCCGACGCTGTTGCTGTTCAAAAACGGCGAAGTCGCCGCAACAAAAGTCGGCGCGTTGTCCAAGGGCCAATTGAAAGAGTTTCTGAACGCTAATCTGTAATCCGTCACCTACGCTTTCCTGGGCGGCAGGGGGGGATGAGATTTTCTCATTCTGACCGCTGGACGCCCACCGGGAAGCGTGCTAGATTCGTCAATACTGCATATCGTACTTACCTTATAGTTTGAGCCCTTAGGCTTGAGCCTGAAGTTAGAATCTAAAGTTTTATCCCATATCAGATTCGGAAATCATTAATTTTCAATGCGTTAGTGCCCTTTCTGGCGATCTGATAGTTTTACATTAATTTAGTTTTACGGTGTCTTCGACCTTTTGTCATGTGTGTGCGTAGCATCAGTGCCATTGAGCCTGAGCAACACGCAACACAATGCCGACGATTGAAGGCTGTTAAGCGGCATGGATGTTCCTGCCATACCATTCACGTTAATAGTTCGAGATTTACCCCGAGTTTAAGAACCCACCATTATGAATCTTACCGAATTAAAAAATACGCCAGTGTCTGAGTTAATTACTCTTGGCGAAAATATGGGGCTGGAGAATCTGGCTCGCATGCGTAAACAGGATATTATTTTCGCTATCCTCAAGCAGCACGCGAAAAGTGGTGAAGACATCTTTGGCGATGGCGTACTGGAAATATTGCAGGATGGTTTTGGTTTCCTCCGCTCCGCAGACAGTTCCTACCTCGCCGGCCCTGATGATATCTACGTTTCCCCCAGCCAAATCCGACGCTTCAACCTCCGCACTGGCGACACCATTTCCGGTAAGATTCGTCCTCCGAAAGAAGGTGAACGCTATTTCGCGCTGTTGAAGGTTAACGAAGTTAACTATGACAAACCGGAAAATGCCCGCAGCAAAATCCTGTTTGAAAACCTGACGCCGCTGCACGCCAATTCGCGTCTGCGTATGGAGCGCGGCAACGGTTCTACCGAAGATCTGACCGCTCGCGTGCTGGATCTGGCCGCCCCGATCGGCCGTGGGCAGCGTGGCTTGATCGTCGCGCCGCCGAAAGCCGGTAAAACCATGCTGCTGCAAAACATCGCTCAGAGCATCGCTTACAATCATCCTGATTGTGTGCTGATGGTGCTGCTGATTGATGAGCGTCCTGAAGAAGTGACGGAAATGCAGCGTCTGGTGAAAGGGGAAGTGGTCGCGTCAACCTTCGACGAACCCGCCTCACGCCATGTTCAGGTTGCCGAAATGGTGATCGAGAAAGCCAAGCGCCTGGTTGAGCACAAAAAAGACGTGATTATTCTGTTGGACTCGATCACCCGTCTGGCCCGTGCTTACAACACCGTGGTGCCGGCATCCGGCAAAGTGCTGACCGGTGGTGTCGACGCCAACGCCCTGCATCGTCCGAAGCGTTTCTTCGGTGCGGCCCGTAACGTTGAGGAAGGCGGCAGCCTGACCATCATCGCCACCGCGCTGATCGATACCGGCTCGAAGATGGACGAAGTGATTTACGAAGAGTTCAAGGGCACCGGTAACATGGAATTGCACCTGTCTCGTAAGATTGCTGAAAAACGCGTGTTCCCGGCCATCGACTACAACCGCTCCGGTACCCGTAAGGAAGAGCTGTTGACCACGTCCGAAGAGCTGCAGAAGATGTGGATTCTGCGCAAGATTATCCATCCGATGGGTGAAACCGATGCGATGGAGTTCCTGATCAACAAACTGGCGATGACCAAAACCAACGACGAATTCTTCGATATGATGAAACGTTCGTAACCGGTTATGCCATAGATGCCATAAAAGAAAACGCCACACGCCACGATACCGTGGCGTTTTTTTTGTTTCTGTCCGGGCGGTTTTATCTGTGTTGGCGGACATGCAGTGTCTTTGAGCTCGCACCTCATCATGTTTTGTTACCCGAACGCGCAGGAACTTTCTGAAAAATTTGGTAAATTAGCGGCGGCTGGCATAATTCCCGGTAGTATCATCAGGCACTGATAAGCGTGAATAAATCATGATGAATGCTCAATTAGTCGCCGTATTCCTGTGTTCTTTCTGCTCTCTGCTGCTGGCGCGCAACGTGGCGAGAAAAACCGGTCTGGTTGACAGACCAAACCACCGTAAACGCCACCATGGCGCCGTGCCGTTGGTTGGTGGAATCTCTGTTTACATCGGCGTTTGCCTGTTGCCGTTGCTTATTCCTGAACCGATTCCCCATTTCCTGATTTACCTGATGTGTTCAGGTCTGCTGGTGATGGTGGGTGTGCTTGATGATCGCTTTGATCTCAGCATTGGCGTACGGCTTGCCGTACAGGCCGTCGTGGCCATATTGATGATGGCGCTGGCTGGCCTTATGTTACAGCACCTGGGGTCTATTTTGGGGCCGGCCTGGGATATCGCGCTGGGGCCGGTTCGTTATTTTATGACGCTGGTGGTGGTGTGGGCGGCTATCAATGCCTTTAACATGGTCGATGGTATCGATGGCTTGCTGGGCGGGGTGTCCGGTGTGTTGTTCGCAGGGCTCGGTTTGTTGTTTTATCACCACGGTAATCGTGTGCTGGCGTTATGGAGTTTCGCCATGCTTGCCGCCACCTTGCCGTACATTCTGTTGAATCTTGAGTGTCTGGGGCGGCGTTATAAAGTGTTTATGGGGGACGCGGGCAGTACCATGATTGGCTTTACCGCTATCTGGTTGCTGTTGCAGGGTTCTCAGGGGCCGGTCAGCGTCATCCGGCCGGTTACCGCGTTGTGGGTTATCGCTATTCCGTTGATGGATATGGTAGCGATTGTCTATCGCCGGTTGCGTAAAGGCACGAGCCTGTTCTCGCCGGATCGCCAGCATATCCACCATTTGCTTATGCGGGCGGGGTTGACGCCCGGTCAGGCTTGTTTGTTGATTACGCTGGTTGCGGCGTTGCTGGCTGGCGTGGGCATCGTCGGCGAGATGTTGGCTGTGCCTGAGTCCGTGATGTTCGTGCTGTTTCTGTTGGTGTTCGGCGGTTATGGCTACTGTATTAAGCGGGCGTGGCGGGTGGCGCGTGTTGTCCGGCGCTGGCGAAGTCATCGTTATTGTTGATGAATCAATGCGGGAAACGTAATGAAACGGGAAATATCCCCTCAGGCGGTGTCGTTGGATAATGAACTGGACATTCGTCGGCTCTGCCGCGTGCTCTGGCAAGGCAAGCGCTGGATTGTCGGCTCGGCGGCGTTGTTTATTCTGTCGGCGCTGGTGTATTCCTGGATGGTGTTGCCGGTGTGGCGCGCTACCGCAGTTACCGATAAACCGGCGGCGGCCATGTTGTCGACGTTTTTCGAGCAACAACAGTGGCTACGCTCGTTGGATACGTCGGCTACCGCCGTGTCGGATGGTAATGCCATCGTAGCGGATGCCTATACCGAATTCGCGATGCAGGCTGGCGCTTACGATACCCGTCGTGAGTTCTGGCTACAGTCGCCTTATTACCGCGAGCGTCAGCAAGGGGATGGCAAGGCGGATGCCGTTCTGCTGGATACGCTTATCAACGATATTCAGTTTGTGCCGCACGATGACGCCAAAAAAACCAACGATACCCTCAGGCTGGCGGCCGATAACCCGCAAGACGCCAGCAACCTGTTGCGACAATATGTGCAGTTTGCCAACCAGCGTGCGGTTAATCATTTGAATCAAAATCTGGCTGGGCGTTGGGCGGCACGCATTCGGTTTGAACATGCCTGGTTGCAGCGGGAAGAAGCGGTCGCGCGTGCGGCCTATGACCAGGATCTGCGCCGCGTGATGCAAGCACTCGCCATTGCCCGTCAGCAAGGCATTTCGCAGCCGAAGGATGAAGCGCCGCCAGACTCGGCGCTGTTTTTGCAGGGCGTGAGCGGGTTACAGGTGCGTCTGGATGTGCTGAAAGCGAACGGGCCGGTATTCGATGCCGATTACGCGCCGCGTCAGGCGGTGCTGGCGATGCTGGAAAGCGGCCCGGCGCTGGCTGAGCGGTATCAGACCTACCGCTATCTGCATACGCCGGAAGAGCCGGTTCAGCGCGAGAGTCCGCGCCGTGGTTTTCTGCTGCTGATGTGGGGCAGTATCGGCCTGCTGGTCGGCGCCGGATTGGCGCTGGCGCGGCGTACCCGTTAAGTGAACAGGGTGTTGATGGCGATATGGGCCGGTCATCCCTTTTTTGCCGTGGCGGCAAACCGGAATAAAGAGAGTCATCAGTGAAAGTCTTGACGGTCTTCGGCACTCGCCCTGAAGCGATAAAAATGGCGCCGATAATACGGGCGATGTCGCAGGATACTTTCTTTGAATCCCGCGTCTGTGTGACGGCGCAACATCGTGACATGCTTGATCAGGTACTGCGTCTGTTTGAGATTACGCCGGATTACGACCTGAATATTATGCAGCCGGATCAGGGGCTGGTGGAGATTTCCTCTCGTATTCTCTCGGGTTTGGGGCCGGTATTAACCGCGTTCCAGCCTGACCTGATGCTGGTGCACGGTGATACCACGACCACGCTGATGGCCAGCCTGGCGGCGTTTTACCACCATGTTCCGGTTGCTCATGTCGAGGCCGGGTTGCGTACCGGCATGCTGACGTCTCCGTGGCCGGAAGAGGCTAACCGGCTACTGACGGGCCGCCTGGCTGCCTATCACTTTGCACCGACGACCACTGCGCGACGCAATTTGCGGCGAGAGCAGGTGCCGTCTTCCCGTATCTGGGTAACGGGCAATACGGTCATTGACGCCTTGTTCTGGGTTCGGGATCGGATCACCGATGACAAGGCATTGCACGCTCAGTTGCAGGAAAGGTATCGCTTTCTGGACCCGGCGCGAAAAATGATGCTGGTCACCAGCCATCGGCGGGAAAGTTTCGGCGAAGGGATGGAGCGAATTTGTCACGCGCTGGCGGCGCTGGCCCATCATCATCCGGATATTCAGATTGTGTATCCGGTACACCGTAATCCCCATGTCAGGGAGCCGGTTCAGCGTATCCTCCACGGCATTGATAACGTATTTCTGATAACGCCGCAGGACTATTTGCCGTTCGTCTATCTTATGCATCGTGCCTGGCTGATTCTGACGGACTCCGGAGGGATTCAGGAGGAAGCGCCTTCACTTGGAAAACCGGTGCTGGTGATGCGCGAGACAACCGAGAGGCCGGAGGCGCTGGCGGCCGGCACCGTGCGACTGGTGGGAACCGATACCGCCACGATTGTGCGTGAGGTGTCCCGGCTGTTGGCGGATGCCGCCCTGTATCAGGCGATGAGCTATGCCCACAACCCTTATGGCGATGGAGTGGCCAGCCAGCGAATTCTTTCCGTTTTGAAACAACACCGGGTGACTGCATGAGTTTTAATCGTATCTGTGTGCTGGGGCTGGGATATATCGGCCTGCCGACTGCTGCGGTGTTGGCTGCACGGCAACAGGCTGTTTTTGGCGTGGATGTGAACCCGCACGTGGTGGAGACTATCAACCGGGGCCATACTCATATCGCAGAGCCGGGATTAGCGCAGGCGGTGCAGCAGGCAGTGGCGCAAGGATATTTACAGGCCGGCAGTCATCCGGTATCGGCACAGGCCTTTCTCATCGCAGTGCCGACCCCGTTAACAGCGGGCCATCAGCCGGACGTCTCGTTTATTGACGCCGCCGCGTTGTCGCTGGCGCCGGTGTTGAAGCCGGGAGATGTGGTGATTCTGGAATCCACCTCGCCGGTCGGCACCACCGAGCGGATGGCTGCCAGGCTGGCGCAGGCGCGCCCGGACCTGAGCTTTCCCCAGCAGGCCGGCGTTGCGTCAGATATCCGCATCGCTTATTGTCCGGAACGGGTGTTGCCCGGCCGCATCATGGCGGAGCTGCTTAGTCAGGATCGGGTGATTGGCGGAATGACGCCGCGTTGCGCAGCGCGGGCCAGCGAGTTGTATCGCCTTTTCCTTGACGGGGAATGTGTGATGACGGATGCGCGAACGGCAGAAATGTGCAAGCTGACGGAAAACAGCTTTCGGGATGTGAATATTGCATTTGCCAATGAATTATCGCTGATTTGCGCCGAACAGCAGATCGATGTGTGGGCGTTGATTCAACTGGCTAACCGCCACCCGCGCGTCAATATTTTGCAGCCGGGGCCGGGTGTGGGCGGTCACTGCATCGCGGTTGACCCCTGGTTTATCGTGGCGCAGCACCCGCAGCAGGCACGTCTTATTCGTACCGCCCGCGAGGTGAATGACGCCAAACCGGGCTGGGTGGTGGATCAGGTGAAAATCAGGGTGGCGGACGCGCTGGCGCAGGAAGGGAAATCCGCTCGTGAGCTGCGCATTGCCTGTCTGGGGCTGACATTCAAGCCCGATGTGGAAGACCTGCGCGAGAGCCCGGCGCTGGCAATCGCGGAACAGGTTGCCGAATGGCATGTCGGCCCAACCTGGGTGGTTGAGCCTTATATCCGGCAGTTACCGCCGGGTTTGCAGGGAAAAGCGGAGTTGGTGAATAGCGATCGCGCGCTGAGTGAGGCGGATATGCTGGTGTTGCTGGTGGATCACCGGCAGTTCAGGGCGATTGCCCCTGAACAGGTAGCGCAACGTTGGGTGGTGGACACCAAAGGCGTCTGGCGGTGAAGCGGCGTCGGTGACCTCTGTTGATTCTGCGTTAACCGGAGTGACCTATGCCTGTTCGTGCTGAGATTTGTGCCGAAATTGAACCGCTGGTTTGGGAAAGTGAGTTTTTTCAGCGTATTAGCGGAAGACTGAGCTTCGCCGACGCCGCACCGCCGTTAACCTCCGCGGATCTGGATCGCTATGAGTTATGCCAGGCCAAACTGGCGGCAGGCGATTTGGCAACGGCCGATGCGTTGTCAGCGCTGGGATTCCGGTTAGCGGAAGGCGAAGTGGATTTCAGTATGCCGGTTGTACCCGCCGCCCGTGCCGTGTTTGCCGTCGGCGTGCGTGAGGCTGAAGTGGGCGATATCCCGGCGCTGCGGGCGGCGGCGGCGAAAAGTTTTGTGCTGAGCCGGTTCCGATCGCCGTGGTATCGACCGGATGATTGCGGGCGGTTTTACGCCCGTTGGGTGGAGAAGGCGGTCTATGGCACTTTTGATGACGCCTGTCTGGTGCTGGGGGGACAAGGCGGCCCGCTGCAAGGTTTTGTGACGCTACGCCAGACATCACCGAACGCGGCGCGCATCGGCGTGTTATCCGCCTGGCCGGGGATGACCGGCCAGGGGATTGGTCAGCGGTTGATGCAGGTGGCGCGGGTCTGGTGCCAGCAGCGCGGCATTCGCCGGTTGACGGTGGCGACCCAAACCAGCAATCTGGCGGCATTACGGCTCTATCTGCGCAGCGGTGCGCGGGTGGAGAGCACCGCTTACTGGTTTTATCGATAAAGGTTGTGCTGATGACGGCCCCGCGGGTGACGAGATGATCCCTTTTAACGCCCCCCCGGTAGTGGGATCGGAACTGGAGTATATGCAGGCGGCGATGCGTAGCGGCAAACTTAGCGGCGACGGCATGTTTACCCTCCGTTGTCAGCAGTGGCTGGAGCATTACTCGGGCAGTTGCAAAGTGCTGTTGACGCCTTCCTGTACCGCGTCGTTGGAAATGGCGGCGTTGTTGCTGAATATCCAGCCCGGCGATGAAGTGATCATGCCGAGTTATACCTTTGTCTCCACCGCCAACGCCTTTGTGCTGCGTGGCGCCACCATTGTGTTTGTCGATATCCGACCGGATACCCTCAATCTGGATGAAAACCGCATTGCAGCGGCGATTACGAACAAGACGCGTGCCATCGTCGTGGTGCATTACGCCGGTGTGGGCTGCGACATGAACGCCATTATGACGTTGGCGCAGCAACACGGGCTGTTTGTGGTGGAAGACGCCGCGCAGGGGATGATGTCGCACTATCAGGACCGGCCGTTGGGCGCTATCGGCCATATCGGTTGCTTTAGTTTCCATGAAACCAAGAATTACACCGCAGGCGGAGAAGGCGGCGCGACGCTGATCAACGACCCCGAGCTGGCGGCGCGGGCCGAGATCATCCGTGAGAAAGGCACCAACCGCAGCCAGTTCTTTCGTGGCCAGGCGGATAAGTACACCTGGCGCGATATCGGCTCCAGTTATCTGATGGCGGATATTCAGGCGGCGTATCTGTGGGGGCAACTGGAGGCGGCGCAGCGCATCCATGACCGGCGTCTGGCGTTATGGCGACATTATGCGCACGCCTTCGCGCCGCTGGCGGCGTCGGGTCGCGTAACATTGCCGGTGATCCCGGCGGATTGCCGTCACAACGGTCATCTGTTTTTCCTGCGCCTGGGTAATGAAGCGGAGCGCTCGGCGTTTATCAGCCATATGAAAGCCGCGGACATACTAACAGTGTTTCACTACATTCCGTTGCACGCCAGCCCGGCGGGGCGGCGGTTTGGCCGCTTTGTCGGCGAAGACCGCCATACCACGCGGGAAAGCGAACGGCTGGTGCGCCTGCCGCTGTTCTACAACTTGTCTGATGCTGACCAGCGTACCGTCATCCATTCGGTGCTGAGTTTCTTTTCCTGATGTCGCTGGCGCGGGCATCGCTGTGGACGGCGGCCTCCACACTGGTCAAAATCGGCGCGGGGCTGGTGGTCGTCAAACTGCTGGCGATGACGTTCGGCCCGGAAGGCGTGGGGCTGGCCGGTAACTACCGCCAGTTGATCACCGTACTGGGGGTGATGGCCGGCGCGGGCATCGCCAACGGCGTGACCCGGGCGGTGGCCGCCACACCGCCGGACCCAGACCGCCCCAATCCGCTGCTGGGAACGGCGGTATCACTGTCGATGGGGTTCTCGTTGTTGCTGGCGTTGTCGCTATGGTTGCTGTCTGCGCCGTTATCGCGCCTGCTGTTTGGTGATGATGCCTACCAACCGGTCATGCGGGCGCTGGCTTGTCTGCAACTGGGGATCGCGCTGGCCAGCCTGCTACTGGCGATACTGAAAGGGTATCGGGATGTGCAAGGCAATGCGCTGGCTGTGATAGCTGGCAGCCTGCTGGGTGCCGTGGCATATGGCGTGAGTTTCTGGCTCGGGGCTTATACCGGTGCGCTGGTGGGCCTGGCGCTGATGCCGGCGTTGGTGTGCGTGCCTGCGTTGGTACTGTTATTACGGCGAACGCCGCTATATTTGCGAGCACTCACACCGTTCTGGTCATGGCCGTTGGCGGCTCAGTTAACCCGGTTCAGCCTGATGACGTTGATGACTGCCGTGACGCTGCCCGTCGGTTACGTAATGATGCGAAACCTGCTGGCCGCTCATTACACCTGGCAGGAGGTCGGGCTATGGCAGGGGATGACGACCATTTCCGATGCCTGGCTGCAGTTTATTACCGCTTCGTTTACCGTTTATCTGCTGCCTGCGCTGGCGCGCCTGCAGGATAAAAATGCCGTCCGATATGAGATTTTCAGCGCATTGCGGTGGGTGCTGCCGGTGGCGGCGCTGGTGGCCGCGGCGATTTGGCTGGCCCGCGATGTGGCGATTCATATCCTGTTTTCCGGCGCGTTTTCGTCCATGCGAGGGCTGTTTGCATGGCAACTGGCGGGTGATGTATTGAAAGTGGGTGCTTACGTTTTTGGTTATCTGGTGATCGCCAAAGCCTCGCTGCGGTTCTATGTGCTGGCGGAACTCAGTCAGTTTCTGCTGTTGACCGGGTTTGCCCGCTGGCTGATTCCATTGCATGGCGCGCTGGGCGCATCGCAGGCGTATCTGGCAACCTATGCGGTCTATTTTTTGTTGTGTTGCGGCGTTTTCATGCTGTATTGCAGGCGAGCATGACCACACTTATTCATGTCCTGGGGGCGGACATACCCCACCATAATCAAACGGTGTTGCGTTTCTTTAATGACACGTTGGCGACGTCGCTGCCGTTGTATCAGGTCCGTCGGTTCATGGTCGTTTCGGCGGCGGAACTCTCCGTGCCGGCCTATCCGATGTTGCAGATAGCGCGTTTCGCTGACCAGAAAGCGCTGGCGCGTGCCGTGGTGGCGCAGGCACGGGAAGATCGGTCAGTGCGTTTCTTTTTTCACGGCCAGTTTAACCCCTGGTTGTGGCTGGCGTTGCTGTGTGGCGGTATCCGCCCGACGCAGGCCTACTGGCATATCTGGGGCGCAGACCTGTATGAAGAAGCCCGTGGCTGGCGCTACCGCTGGTTTTACCGCCTGCGGCGACTGGCGCAACGACGGCTCGCTCGGGTGTTCGCCACGCGCGGCGATATCGATTATTTCCGGCGGCGTTATCCGGCCGCGGCGACATCGCAGCTCTATTTTCCCACCCGCATGGGCTCGTACGCGGCGAGTCCAGATGAAAAAGCGCCGGATGCGCCGCTGACTATTCTGGTCGGCAACTCCGGCGATCGCAGCAACCGTCATCTGGCGGCGCTTGACGCCATCCATCGTCAGTTTGGCATGCAGGTGTGGGTGATCGTGCCGATGGGTTACCCGGCCGGTAATCATGCCTACGTTGAGCAAGTATCGCAGCATGGGCTGGCGTTGTTCGGCGCTGAACGCTGCCGTGTCCTGCGTGAATCACTGGCGTTCGACGACTATCTGGCGTTGTTGCGCACTTGCGATCTGGGCTACTTCCTGTTTCACCGTCAGCAGGGGATCGGCACCTTGTGTTTGTTGATCCAACTGGGTGTGCCGTTCGTTATCAGCCGTCATAACCCGTTCCGGCAGGATTTGGCGGAACAGCGCTTGCCGGTGTTGCTGGGCGAGGAGAAGCTGAACGAAATCATGGTGCGTGATGCACGTGAACAACTGAGGCGGGTAGATACCCGGCAGATTGCGTTCTTTAGCCCCGGCTATGAATCAGGATGGCGACAGGCATTGGCGTTAGCAGCGGGAGACGACGATGACTGAGTGGACGTTTTTCGGGTTGTGGCTGGTCTGGCTGTGTGGCGGCGGCGTGGTGCTGTGGCTGTGCGGATGCGAGTTTCGCCGCTGGCGTTTCAACTTCAACGTGCTGTTTTCGTTGCTGTACTTACTGACGTTCTACTTCGGCTTTCCGTTGACCGCCGTGCTGATATTTCGTTTTGGCGTGGAGACGGCCTCACCGCTGAATTTGTTATTGGCGCTGCTGTCCGCCACGGCATTTTATGTCATCTATTATGTCAGCTATCACACCCGGCTACGGCCGGTGCCGCCGGCATCGCGTCCGTTGCCGCTGACTATGACGCGGCTGGAAGCGCTTCTCACCGGTGGGTTGCTGGCGCTGGTGGCGCTGACGACCGCAGCGGTGTTTTTTGCCAACAACGGCCTGTTGCTGTTCAAGCTCAGCTCCTACAGCCAGATCTTTTCTCGCGATATCGCCGGCGTCGCCCTGAAGCGCTTCTTCTATTTCTTTATTCCCGCCATGTTGATGTGGTATTTCCTGCACCAGACCCGACGTGCCTGGCTGATTTTCCTGTTGGCGACGGTCGCGTTTGGCGGGTTGACCTACCTGCTGGTGGGGGGGACTCGCGCCAATATCATCATCGCTTTCGCTCTGTTTCTGTTTATCGGCCTGCAACGCGGCTGGATTGCGCTGTGGATGCTGGCGGCGGCAGGCTGCGTCGGTATTGTGGCGATGTTCTGGCTGGCGCTCAAACGATACGGGCTGGATGTGCGCGGTGAGCAAGCGTTTTATACGTTCTTGTATTTAACGCGGGATACCTTTTCGCCGTGGGAAAATCTGGCGACGTTGTGGCAACATCTTGACCAGATTACCTTGCAGGGTCTGGCACCCATCGTGCGGGATTTTTATGTCTTTATTCCCACCTGGCTGTGGCCGGA
Source organism: Dickeya chrysanthemi NCPPB 402 (assembly GCF_000406105.1). Classification (NCBI taxonomy): domain Bacteria; kingdom Pseudomonadati; phylum Pseudomonadota; class Gammaproteobacteria; order Enterobacterales; family Pectobacteriaceae; genus Dickeya; species Dickeya chrysanthemi. The sequence continues at coordinate 214,126 of NZ_CM001974.1, forward strand.
GCGGCCGCCGCTGGTGCTGAATAGCGCCAACTATTTCACCTGGGAAGTGCTGAATTACCATGCCGGGCTGGCGATATCGCCGACCTTGCTCGGCTCGTTGTTGATCATGGGCGGACCGCTGCTTATCCCGCCGGGCGCCGTCGCGGTCGGGTTGCTCATCAGAGGGTTTGATAGCCTTTACCGTTACGGGCGGCAGGCGGAAAACCGTTATCTGTCGGCCGTATTGCAGGCGTTCTGCTTTGGTGCGGTGTTCAATCTGATCGTGCTGGTGCGAGAAGGCGTCGATGCGTTTGTCTCGCGGGTGGTGTTTTTCTGTCTGATCTTCGCTGCCTGCCTGCTGGCGGCCAAGTTGTTGTACTGGCTGCTGTTGCGTGCCGGTGTGGTGGTGAGTCAAGGAGAAGTGGAATGAATGATGTGCCGCAGTACGCCATTCGCGGCATCCCGGTGCAGGGGTTTCGGGACCGGGAACAGTGTGTGTCGACGCTGTTTGCGGGCGGCTCGCCGCAGGCGGGAACGCTGATTGCCATCAATGCTGAAAAGGTGTTGGCTGCCGAGCACGATGCGACATTGCGTGAACTGATGGGACAGGAAGGGCACTGTAACTATGCCGACGGTATCAGCGTCGTGTGCTCTATTCGCCGCAAGTATCCGGGCGCGCAGGTGGAACGTATCGCCGGCGCTGACTTGTGGGAAGCGTTGATGCAGCGCGCCGGACAGATGGGAACGCCGGTGTTTTTGCTGGGCGGCAAACCCGCGGTGCTGGCGGAAACCGAACGCAAGTTGCGCGAGCAGTGGCAGGTCAACATTGTGGGTGTGCAGGACGGTTATTTTGCGCCGGAACAGCGTCAGTCCGTTCTGGCGCGCGTACGTGACAGCGGCGCTCAACTGGTGACGGTGGCGCTGGGTTCGCCCCGGCAGGAGTTGCTGATACGTGATTGCCGCCAGCTATACCCTGATGCGCTCTATATGGGGGTGGGCGGCACCTATGATGTGTTTACCGGTCAGGTTAAGCGCGCCCCGCTGACGTGGCAGCGTTATGGGGTGGAATGGCTGTATCGCTTGTTGACGCAACCCAGCCGTTTTCGCCGCCAACTCAAACTATTACGCTATCTGGCCTGGCATGTCGGCGGCAGACTTTAGGCTCGCCTTATCGCGATATCAACCTGGTTTTTTTCATACCGCCCCACTTTTTTCCCGGCTTTATCGTTGTGATCAAGATCTGTCCGCGCTGTTTATTTCATCATATTCAGGTACGGGAAAGGTAGGAATCCGGTTTGCATTGCGGTATCTTCTCGGCCGTTTTTTCGGTCGGGGAGCTGTTATGCCTTGCCGGGAGAGAGTCGGTATCCCCTTTAAAGCATGATGGGTATAAAACAATAACGCTTTTGATACCGGCGTAAAAAGGATCCATTGAAGACAGAGGTTATATGGCAAATACAGAAAAACAGGACAAGCTCCACCGTGGGCTGGAAGCGCGACATATCGAGCTTATCGCGCTGGGCGGCACCATTGGTGTGGGGTTGTTCATGGGAGCGGCAAGCGCCCTGAAATGGGCCGGGCCGTCCGTGCTGCTGGCCTATATCGTGGCGGGCGTTTTTGTGTTCTTTATTATGCGCTCGATGGGCGAAATGCTGTTTCTGGAGCCGGTAACCGGTTCGTTCGCGGTTTACGCCCACAATTACCTGAGCCCGTTCTTCGGCTATCTCACGGCCTGGGGGTACTGGTTCATGTGGATGGCGGTGGGGATTTCGGAAATTACCGCTATCGGCGTGTATGTACAGTACTGGTTCCCGACGCTACCGCAGTGGATACCGGCGATTGGCGCGGTGGCGCTGGTGGCTGCCGCTAATCTGGCTGCCGTTCGGTTGTACGGTGAAATTGAGTTCTGGTTCTCGATGATCAAGATCACCACCATTGTGGTGATGATCGTGGTGGGTGTGGGCATTATTTTCTTTGGCATCGGCAATCACGGCCAGGCGACCGGGTTCACCAACCTGACCGAACATGGCGGCTTTCTGGCGGGCGGCTGGAAAGGGTTGTTGTTTGCGCTCTGTCTGGTAGTGGCGTCTTATCAGGGGGTAGAGCTGGTCGGTATTACCGCCGGTGAAGCGCGCAATCCGCAGGTGACGCTGAAACGGGCGATCAACAATATCCTGTGGCGTATTCTGATTTTCTATGTCGGCGCCATTTTCGTGATTGTGACCATTTTCCCGTGGAATGAAATCGGCACGTCCGGCAGTCCGTTTGTGCTGACCTTTGCCAAAATCGGCATTACTGCCGCCGCCGGCATCATCAACTTCGTGGTGCTGACTGCGGCGTTGTCCGGTTGCAACAGCGGTATGTATAGCTGTGGGCGTATGCTCTATTCGCTGGCTAACAACCGCCAGTTGCCGGCGGCATTGGGCCGTGTAACGGCAGGCGGTGTGCCGGCCATCGGCGTCATGGTGTCGATTCTGTGCCTGGTGGCGGGTTCTGCATTGAACTACGTTATTCCTAACCCGGAAAAAGTGTTCGTGTACGTCTACAGCGCCAGCGTATTGCCGGGCATGATTCCTTGGTTTGTGGTGCTGATCAGCCAGTTGCGTTTTCGCCAGCAACACCAGTCGGCGATTGCCGGCCATCCGTTCAAGTCCATTCTGTTCCCGTGGGTGAATTACCTGACGATGGCGTTTCTCCTCTGTGTGCTGGTCGGGATGTATATCAACGAAGACACGCGCATGTCGCTGGTGGTCGGCGGTATTTTCCTGGCGGCGGTCAGCCTGATTTATGTGGCGCTGGGGTTAGGTAAGAAACAGATGCAAATGCAGACCGAAGCAGAGTAATCGTGGCTGGCGGCGGGTGGTGACGGTGGATTGAAGCGGCTTTTGACCGTAAATGAGCAAAGCATAAGCAAACGCATCATTTCTGTGAAAAAAGCACTGGACAGCCCCCTATTAAATCCGTACTATCCCCACCCGCAACGGCGCTACGCGCCCGTAGCTCAGCTGGATAGAGCGCTGCCCTCCGGAGGCAGAGGTCTCAGGTTCGAATCCTGTCGGGCGCGCCATTAAGTTGGGCGCGGGAGCTGCGGAGGTACTTATTACCCCGTAAATCGAGTACCGGAATACGTAGTAAAGCAGTGGTATATGGTGGCTATAGCTCAGTTGGTAGAGCCCTGGATTGTGATTCCAGTTGTCGTGGGTTCGAGTCCCATTAGCCACCCCAGTTTTAAAGTTTGTGACGCGCGAAGGTGGCGGAATTGGTAGACGCGCTAGCTTCAGGTGTTAGTGTCCTTAGGACGTGAGGGTTCAAGTCCCTCTCTTCGCACCACACAGACGATTAGCATGACATCATGATCGGCGAGTAGCGCAGCTTGGTAGCGCAACTGGTTTGGGACCAGTGGGTCGGAGGTTCGAATCCTCTCTCGCCGACCATCCCATTCTTAAGAAACGGCAGTCCATACGGACTGCCGTTTTTTGCTTTTAGCTCACGGTAAAAAACGTCGTGGTTGAGGCGAAACAAGTCACTTATTCCGCTTTACTGTTTTCAAGCACCTTATCGCTACCGAAATATTTCTCTGCCAGCGCTTTTAGCTGACCATTCTGACGCAGTTCCTGTATTTGTTGGTTAAACTCCGCCAGTAATTTGTTACCTTCCGTTGTCTTGGCGAACGGGAAGGAAACTTGTTCGTTTGAGATGGGGCTACCGACCAGTTTTAGCGGCAAGTGACGCTTGTTAATTTCTGCCAGCAGGATGGGGCGCGAGTTAACATAGCCCTGAACACGGTTATTGATAACATCATTAATGGCACCATCGCGGGTTTCATAGGTGCGAATGGTAACGTCATTATTGGGGAAAGCGTTGCGCAGATTGGTGACATGAGTAGAACCCAGCACGCCAGATACCGTTTTACCTTTAAGATCATCCAGAGATTGAATGTCTTTGTTGTTAATACTGGTGACGACTTGCGATGCGTAGTTGAGATACGTGTTGGTGAAGTCGTATTTTTTCTGACGCTCGGTTGTTTTCACAAAATTATTGGCGACAGTATCCAATTTTCCTGCTTCCAGTTGGCCCATCAGTCCGCTGAAATCAGCAGTGGTCCAGACTATCCGGTAACCCAGTTTATGGGCGATGGTTTCTGCCACTTCCACATCATAACCTACTAATGTGCCGTTCTCTTTATAAGAACCCGGAAAACTTTGACCTGTGGTGCCCACGCGTAGCACTTTATTCTGCGTCTCCGCACTCCTGTTGTTATCGCAGCCAACCAGCATTACGGCGGCAAGAAGAGGGAATAGTGCAGTACTGAGGTAGCGAGTCAATCGGGTTCTCATTATGTGATTCCTGTATGAACATTCCTGGTTTGGATAGGGTCGGGTTTGATAGCGGTATCTGTCGCAACGTATTCATCAGCTCTGGGGTAATTACAGGTAAAAACAGTGGGATAAGCATTAAAAACGGTGATGGATCGTTGTTTGTAGAAGGGACTATATCATTCAAAATAAAGGAGAATTTATACCATCATATTATATCTTATCATTATTTGAGTGGTTACAACGCGCAGACAGGATTTTACTATTGTGTTCTGTAGGCTGTGCGAATGGGTTGGTACAGCATAGAGACATCAAGGAACTGCTATGTTTGCCATAAAATCCCCTGGGGTCTATCACCATCAGTCAGGTTTGCTGTCACGCATCGGTGAGTTAATTGCACCGTTTTCGGGTCGTATCGCGGTATTAACCAGCCCGCGAGCTTGGGATGCGGTGCAAAGTAGGCTGTCTGAGAGTTTGACGAAGGCTGACGTACAGTTTGCCGTGCATCTGTTGGAAGGTGAATGTACGCGCGATGCTATCGCATACCATCGGCATCAAATTGCCCAACAGGGCGTTCATTTTGTGCTGGGTGTCGGCGGTGGCCGAGTGATGGACTGCGCCAAAGCGGTTGCTGACGGATTGGACAACGGCCAGGTCGCGACTTTGCCGACGATTGCTGCCACCTGTGCTGCCTGGTCTCCTATCAGTATCTTGTATGATGAACGGGGCGGGCATCAGGGAACGCAGGTATTACAGCGTATGCCTGAGATGGTGCTGGTGGACAGTGATGTGATTGCCCGTAGCGGTGTGCGCTATTTGAAAGCAGGGATCGTCGATGCCCTTGCCAAATGGTATGAGTTTCAACCCTATCTGGCGAAAAACAGCGATAATCTGGCGCTGAACCTCAAAATACAGGCGGCGGCGCTCGCGAAAGACACTTTTGTACAATGGGGCGAACAGGCTTTGCATGACAATGCAGAACAGCGGGTCACACGGGCATTGCAAAAGGTGATCGATGCCAATATTGCCTTGGCAGGACTGGCTAACAGTATGCGTGATGATTCACCTTCGCCTGGCGTCGCCCACGCGATTCATAATCGCATGACACACCTTCCTGAATTGCATGACTGGCTACACGGCGAGAAAGTAGGATACGGATTACGGGTACAGTCGCTGTTGGCGCGTGGCGACGGCTCGGTTGATCCCGATTTGCTGGCACACTTACAGCGTTATGATGCTCCCGCACGTTTACCGGCGTCGGAGGCGCGTTATGTCGAACTGGCAGAAACACTGTCTGAAACATTTAAATTTCCAGAGACGAGTGCCGCTTTGCTGCCATTTTCGCTCACACCAGAGACAATTCGGCACGCGGTGCTTGCGACGCAGTACAGCGCCTGATTTGCTTTTCATCCCCGATTGGAGTATCTCTTTATTTGAATTTTTATTCACTTAAATTGCATTTAAATGGGGATTGAGATGTCGATTATTGCGCCGGTAGAAAAACAGTTTGCTGCTTATAACGCCCATGATTTGGCGGCTTTTTCCGCCTGTTTTCATGAGAACTTCCGGGCTTATCGCATGCCGTCGGAAAGTCCGTCCATAGTGGGGAAAGCCGCGTTGACGGCGTTTTATCGCGATCACCGTTTCAGTAATCCGGCACTGCGTGCTGAACTGGTGTCCCGTACGGTACTGGGTAACCAGGTTTTTGATCATGAAAAGATTTACGGCCTCAGCCCTGAGCCTGTCGAAAGTATCGCCGTGTTTGAAGTGAAAGACGGGTTGATTACGACGGCATGGTTCTACTTTGCCTAGTCGCCGCTTAGTCGTCATGTTCGCGGAGGCGCCATCATTGCGTAGTTATGCAGATGCTGTGGTTTCCGCCATGACCCGCCCGTCAATGTGGTTGCAAAATAAATAATTGTGAGCGAAATCATAAAACAATAAAGCATATGTTAGATCGATCGGGTATATAGGCGGGAATATCGCCGGTGATATAGTCGCCAACAAACAACAGCGTCGTCTTGACCCGCCTCTCTTTCCCCCATTATTACAATGTAAACGAGTGAGTTATGGCATCACATCTGATTGATTTTCTTCTTATTGGAAATAATTTTGGCACACCAGAAATGCGCGCCGTATGGTCAGAGCAAAATCGTCTGACCCGCCAGGTTGACGTGGAAATCGCGTTAGCGCTGGCAGAAGGCGAACTGGGTGTCATTCCGCAGGACGCGGCCAACACCATTGCTTCCCACGCCAACGCCAGTGCCCTGAATATTGAAGAGATCGCCCAGGATGTGGTGCGCATGAAGCACTCTCTGATGCCGACTATCGCCGCGATTCAAAAGCAGTGCGGCGAAGCCGGCGAGTATATCCATTATGGCGTGACCACGCAGGATGTGGTGGATACCGCCACCGTGCTGCAACTGCGTCAGGCATTCGACATTGTGGTACGTGACACCCGGCTGGTCGCTATTGAACTGAAACGGCTGGCGAAGAAATACCAGTATACGTTGATGACCGGCCGTACCCACGGTATGCAGGCGTTGCCGACCACCTTCGGTTTCAAGCTGGCGGTATGGCTGGACGAGTTCGTGCGTCACCTGCAACGCCTGAATGAAATCCGCGATCGGGTGCTGGTAGGCAATATCAACGGCGCTATCGGCACCTACGCCTCTTTTGGCGAATTGGGGCCGGAAATCGAACGCCACACCCTGACCCGTCTGGGCTTGAATACCCCGAATATTGGCTGGCAGTCTGCCCGCGACCGCTTCTCGGAGTACGCGTCGGTGGCGGTGCTGGTAAGCGGTACGCTCGGTAAAATCGGCAACGAGCTGTACAACCTGATGCGTACCGAAATCAACGAAATCGAAGAACCGTTCTCCGAAGGGAAGATCGGCTCTACCACCATGCCGCACAAACGCAATCCGGCCGCGCTGGAAGGGCTGGCCAGCCTGACGGCGCCGCTGTTCAAGAGCGCCGCCCTGATCCACGAATCGATGAAAGTCGAACACGAACGTGATGCCATGAGCTGGCGTGCGGAGTGGATAGCCCTGCCGGAAATCAACATCTATCTGTCGGCGCAATTGCAGAACGCGCTTGGTATTCTGCGTGGTATGTCGGTGAATGAAAAGCAGATGCGTGCCAATCTGGATTTGCAAAACGGCCTGCTGCTGTCGGAAAAGGTGATGTTTGAAATCGGCAAACTGCTTGGTAAGCAAACGGCCCATCATCTGGTGTACGAGTGCTCTATGGCGGCATTTGAGCAGAACCGTGAATTTAAAGCGTTGCTGCTGGAACACCCGGTACTGTCGCAGCACCTGACGGCGGATACGCTGGATACCTGGCTGGACCCGGCGAATTACGTTGGCAGTGCGCCGCAAAAAGTGGATGAGGTGATCCAGTACGCGGATAACACCGGCTTGCTGGCCGAATGACGGGAGACACAATGACTACCGTATTTCGTCAGGCGACGCTTGCCGATGATGACGCGTTTCTGGCGCTGGCGCTGGCCGCCTATGCACCGGTGCGCGAGCTCGGCATCAAGTTTGACGCCGCCTATGCGGACATCGACATGGTGCGCCGCCATCTGCGCAGCAATGGGGTGTACGTGATGGAGAAAGACGGGCGTCTGGCCGCGTCTGTCACCCTTCGCTATCCGTGGGGGCCGAATCCCGGTCCTTACGGGTTGCCGCACATCGGCTGGTTCGCCACGCATCCGGATTTTAAACAGCAAGGGCTGGGTAAACAGATGCTGGACTGGCTGGAGCAGGCGGTGCTGAAAGATCAGTTAAAAGCGCCTGCCGTGACGCTGGGTACCGCCAAACAGCACCCCTGGTTGCTGGAGATGTACCGGAAATATGGCTTTCAGGAAGTCGGCCAGGCGGATTTAGGGAAAGGACACCTCACGATTTATATGCGAAAAGTCCTGGATCAGGACCTGTATCTCCACTGGGAAAAGAAGCACCCCTAAGAGGCGTTATTCGATGACTATGAAAAAAATTATCCTCCCTGTTTTAGCCTTGTCAGCCGCCATTCTGGTTGCTGGTTGCGATTCTCAGAACAGCAACGAAAAGGTGCTGCGTATCGGCGCCACCGGGCAGAGTTATCCGAGTTCCTTCAAACAGGACAGCAAGCTGGTCGGGTTTGACGTGGAAGTGGCGGAGACTATCGCCAAGGATCTGAACTATAAAGTCGAGTGGGTGACGGCGGATTTCAGCGGCCTGATGGGGCAACTGGAAGCGAATAAGCTGGACACTATCGCCAACGTAGTGGCGATTACCCCGGCGCGTCAGGAGAAATACAGCTTCTCCACACCGTACAGCTACTACGGCAGTCAGATTGTCACGCATAAAGACAATACCGGCATCAATACGCTGGATGACCTGAAAGGGAAAACCGTGGCGGGTGTGCTGGGCTCCAACCACGTCAACAACCTGAAAAAAGCCTTCGCCGACGGCAGCGTGACGATTCGCACCTATGAAACCCGCGATGGCGCGATGAGCGATGCGCTGGCCAAGCGTGTTGAAGGTTACATCAATTCCCGCCCGATCCTGCTGGCGGAAATTAACAAACGCAACCTGCCGTTCAAGATGGTGGGTGAACCGCTGGTAGTCGAGCAGGTCGGTTTCCCATTCCATAAAGATCAGAAAGGCGACGAACTGCGCAAGAAGTTCGATGACGAACTGACCAAAATGCGCAACGATGGCCGCCTGAAAGCCCTGTCGGTTAAATACTTCGGTGAGGATATTACGGCGGGCAAATAACCTTGCTGGCTCACTCAACTTCTGCAACGCCAGCTCTATTGTGGGCTGGCGTTCGCTGTAATGGTATGGCTCATGAATATCGATCTTTCCTACCTGTTGAAGGTTTTTCCCCAGGTACTGATGTACTTACCCACCACACTGCTGCTGGCGGTGGTGTCGATGCTGATTGCCATCGTTTTAGGCTTGGTGCTGGCACTGGTTCGTGAGAGCCGGTTTGTGGTGGTGTCGAAACTGGTGGAAATCTATATTTCGCTGTTTCGCGGCATCCCGTCGCTGGTTCAGTTATTCATCATCTATTTTGGGTTGCCCCAGTTGTTCCCGTCGCTCAACGGCCTGTCTGCCATGACGGCGGCGATTATCGGTTTTAGCCTGAAAAACTCCGCTTATATGGCGGAAATTTTCCGGGCGGCGCTGGCGTCGGTGGATTTCGGCCAAACCGAAGCGGGTCTGTCGGTGGGAATGAATAAAGTGCAGATCTACCGCCGTATTGTGCTGCCGCAGGCGATGCTCAATGCGCTGCCGGCGACCGGCAACACCTTTATTTCACTGATTAAAGACACCTCGGTAGCCTTTGCGCTTGGTGTGTCGGAGTTGTTTGCCGAAGGTAAGATGATTGCGGCCGAATCGCTGCGCTTCTTCGAAACCTTCCTGGTGGTCGGGCTGATTTACTGGCTGCTCATCGTGGTCTATTCCTGGCTGCAATCTCAGTTGGAGAAGAAACTCAGCCACTCACGGCAGCGTTAAGGAGCCGACATGATTAGTGTAAAAAACCTGACTAAACGTTTTGGCGACCAGGTCGTGCTGAACAATATCAGTCTGGATATCGCGCAGGGCGAAGTGGTGGCGATTATCGGGCCTTCCGGCTCGGGCAAATCCACCCTGTTGCGGTGCCTGAATCTGCTGGAAAAACCGGAGTCCGGCGTTATCGCCATTGGTGAGCAGTCGCTGGATACCCGCCGCTATAGCGGCAAGGAAGAGTATGCGCTTCGGCGTCAGACGGCGATGGTATTCCAGAACTACAACCTGTTCAAAAACAAAACCGCGCTGGAAAACATCACCGAAGCCCTGATTGTGGTGAAGAAGATGCCGAAAAAGCGGGCGGACGAGATAGGGTTGTCGCTGCTGGAACTGGTGGGGCTGTTGCCGCAGGCGCATCAATACCCGGTGACGTTGTCTGGCGGCCAGCAGCAGCGTGTCAGCATTGCTCGTGCGCTGGCGGTGGATCCGAAAGCCATCCTGTTTGACGAACCGACCTCGGCGCTTGATCCGGAACGTGTACATGAAGTGCTGCAGGTTATCCAAAAACTGGCGGGACAGAACACCACCATGGTGATCGTGACCCATGAAATGCAGTTCGCCAAAGAAGTGGCGGACCGGGTGATCTTTATGGCTGATGGACACATCGTGGAGCAGGGACCAGCAGAGAAAGTGATCAGTTTCTCCGATAATCCACAGACCCGTCGTTTCCTGCGGCAGCTCACCACGATTCAGGAACCGTCAGAGTTCGATATCTGATTAATAACGTATTCACCTGCAGGCCCGGCTCGTCGGGCCAGCCCTATGATGACGGGGCAGAAGAAGAGGAGTGACCCTACATGAAAGAGTATGCTCAGCATGCGCCGTTGGCGCAGTTTATTCAGGCGTTTCGGCACGACTTGCATCAGCATCCGGAATTGTCCAATCAGGAGTTTGAAACCACGCGAAAAATTCGCGCCGTACTGGAAAAAGAAGGCATCCGCATCCTTGATCTACCGCTGAAAACCGGTCTGGTCGCGGAAGTCGGCGGCTTGCAGGATGGCCCGTTGGTGGTGGTACGTTCCGATATTGATGCACTGCCGATTGAAGAAGAGTCCGACGTCGAATTCAGTTCGAAGAATGCCGGCGTGATGCATGCCTGTGGACACGATTTTCACTCATCGGCGGCGCTGGGCGCGGCGATTTTGCTTAAACGCATCGAGCCGGAACTGAAAGGTACTGTGCGCATTCTGTTTCAGGCGGCGGAAGAAACCGGATTGGGCGCGCCGGAAGTGATTGCCGTCGGCGCGTTGGACGGTGCGACCGCCATTTTCGGCATTCATAACGACCCAACGTTACCGGTCGGCGTGATTGGCGGTAAAGACGGCGCACTGACCGCCGGGGTGGACCGTTTCGAAATCAAGATTGCCGCCAAAGGATGCCACGCCGCTAAACCGCATGAAGGCAACGATCCGATCATTATTCTGGGACAACTGATTTCCGCGGTGCAGACTATCATCAGCCGCACTGTGCCGTCAGACAACAACGCAGTGGTGTCGATAACTCAGGTACACAGCGGCAGCACCTGGAATGTGATTCCGGACACCGCCTATGTGGAAGGCACTGTGCGTACGTTCAGTCAGGAGGTGCGCGATTTGATCGAACAGCGTTTCCGCCAGATTGTCGCCGGTATCGCCAGCACTTTCGGCGCGGAAATCGAATTTATCTGGCACGCAGGGCCGCCGTCGGTAGTGAACACGCCGCACTGGGTGGATTTTGCGTTGCAGGTGGCGGATGCCGAAGGGTTTGAGGCGCGCCGCGTTGACGCCAGCCCGATCGGCGAAGACTTTGCGTTCTACCAGCAAAAGCTGCCGGGCACCTTTATGATGGTGGGTTCCGGCGGCCCGTACGCGCTGCATCACCCCAAATTCCGCGTGGATGACAAGGCGCTGTTCCCGACAGCGCATTATCTGTATCAACTGGCGAAGCAAAGCCTGGAGCAACTGTCGCAGACGGCCTGATTGCCAGCCATACCATGATTGACGACGACGGCCACGGTTATCCGTGGCCGTGTTGTCTCTGGCTCGGGTAAACATGGACTGTAGTTTTTTGACGACAGTGTCGGGGTTTGTTGTCGCTGATGAGAGACATATAACCCATTGAATTTTAATAAATATAAATAGCATCACCGGAAATGTCTCTGATTAGCGACAGTGTAAACAAGAGCGCACCTGGTTTCTCAGCAAGTAGGATGTACCGGTAGTCAACGCCAAGTCATCATTAATTCTTTATTTATCAATGAATAGATTTTTTTATCTGACTTTTATTTAAAGTTGGCACTATTAATGCATTATTGCGGGGGTAGATGCTCATTCCACCTTCTATGTTTGCTTCGGCTTCATAAACCTGGGAATGACGCAGAGCCATTTACGGTGCCTGGCGTTCGGTTATTGATGAAGTGTTGTTTCATTGCGGTTGGACGCAACGTTGAGTGGGGCACCTTAAAGTTGTCTTTCAGACCTGAACTTTATTACACGCTTGTCGCTGGTCGGCAAGCGTTTTTTTTCGCCATTATTTAGTGAAATCATGGTGTTATCTGAGAAATGAAAGTGAGAACCGGCGCGATGGCGCCGGTTTGGGTCGATCAGGCGTCGTGGGATGTCTGTAGCGTCAACAACAAGCCGTCACGCCGCATGCGGGCGGCGTCTTCGGGGCGCTTTAGCCGGTCGAAGGCATCAGCGCACCAGGCGTAGTCATAGGCATCCGGCCGTAGCGCCAGCGCGGCGGAGAATGCATCGCTGGCTTGTTGCCACTCTCCATGTTTCATCAGCAATTGCCCCAGCGTACTGTGTAACAGCGCATCGTTATGGTGCTGCTTCAGGCGTTGGCGCAACAGTTTTTCCAGCGGTTCAGGCTGGCCGGCATTCAGCCGGGGAATCAACTGTACCAGCCGATGGTCAAACTGCTGCTTTAGCCCATCGACAATGATGTCTTGCGCCGTCGTGTGGTCATCACACACGATCAGCCGCTCGGCCATCGCCACCTGCATCGGTAGCGCCTGACGCGCTTTGCGCGGTTGGTTTTTCCACCATTGCTTCAGCCCTTCGCTGCCGCCTTCCGACATCGCTTGATCCATCAGGCCGATAGTGGCTCGCTGCTGCAGTTCGTCCAGATACGGCTCATCATGCAAGCGGGTTTTACGCATCGCCGGCAGAATATCCAGCAACGCGCTGTAGGCGTGGGTGCGCAGAAACGACTGTTCCGCCAGACGCAGCACCTCCGGGTGGCGCGGTGCCACTTCCAGCAAACGATCTATGCCGTGGCGGGCAGCATGATCTTCGTTACGTGCCAGTTGGATGCGTACGCGGGTGATATCCACCGGTAACTGGTTGCTGTCGGCGATTTCCGCCGCCCGTTCCAGATATTGCCGGGTACGGAATTCGTCGCCGCGTTGCTGGGCCGCTTCCGCCGCCAGCAGATAGTTCACGACCGGCTGCTCGGCATGATCGGCATTGCGGGTCAGCAATTTTTCTACCTGCAGATAGTCGCCTTCGGTCAGTTTCAACAATGCGGCTTTAGTCTGTTGACGCGCCCTGGTGCGTTTACGTCCGATGAACCAGCCGCGAGTACGTACACCGGTACGCAGTACCCGGCGCACTACCCATTCCACCGCCAGAAAAGCCAGCATGAACAGTACCAGCATGATCACTAACCCGGTGACGCTGGTTTCAATGTTGTAACTGTCGGTTTGGATCAACACGTAACCCTGATGACCGGCCAGCATGGGGCCCACGATAATACCGGCGATCAGTACCACAAATAACAGAAGTACCTTCAGCATACTCAGCCCTCCTGTGATGTGGCGGAGGCGGATGGCTGCGCCAACAGGTTGCGAACCCGGGTTTGCATCAGTTTATCCAGTAACGGCTGGCTTTGTAGTTCGCTCGGCACATCCATCGCCACCGATTGTTGGCTCAATGTATCTAATTGATCCAAAAACGCTTTGGTGGTTGGATCGCTTTCGTCAAAGTAGGCGCGTACCCAGGTTGCGGCGGTTTCCAACGACTGGCGGTAGGTCTCGTTTTGATGGCGCGGCACCGCTTGTGCCGCGACCAACAAGCGAGAGCGGATGTTTTCACGTAGATAGACATCCTGATTCGGCGCCAGCAGCGGTTCGGCGCTGTCGTCACGGCGATGAATAGTGATGAAATCCGACAGGAAATTGTGCCAGCTCTTGCTCAGATTTTGCCGCCACTCGCTCAGCGAAGCCGATAATGTAGAGTCGCTTTCTTCCATCGGCGCTTCATCGGCGTCGGTATCGGCCAGCCGCAGATTGTCTACCTGATCAGCCAGTTGATTCACTTTGAGAATGATGCCGTCGAAGTCAACCTGGCTGACGCCCGCCAACATACCGATGTCGTGGGTGATGGCTCGTCGTACGTCGAGGAGGCTCGGGTCATTCATGTCGGCCAGACTGGCGTCGGCGCTTTTGAGCAAGGCACCGGCGGTGGTGACGTCTTTGTCACTCCATAATTTTCGACCTGCCTGTTTCACCAGAAAATCAGCTTGCGCCAGCAACCAGGTTTTTGAGTCGTTGTTGGCGAGGGTCGCCAGTTTTTCCTGCATTTCCCCGGCCTGCCGAGTCAAGGCGGCCAGACGTTGCCCGTCGGCACTCAAGGTTTTAGCCTGCTGATCCAGCGTTTGCTGCCATTGCTGTTGCGCTTGTGATTGTTGTTTTTGCAATGCCGCGAGCTGTTCCTGTAATTGGTTTAGCACGGCATTCTGGCGGGCCATTTGCTGGTGGGCGTAATAATACACGCCGCCGCTCAGCGCCAGCGAAACCACGATAGCGATGGCGCCCACGACCAGACCGTGTCGCGGCGCCCTGGAAACAGGCGGCTGTTTTTGCGGTGAGGAGGATTCAGCCCGTTCAACCACCTCTTCGGGAGGCGTTGAGGAGGTAATGTGTTCCGTCATATGAGTACATCCTATGATCAGGGTAATGGTAAGTAATCCAGGGTCTGATTTAGTCGCATAACGAAGCCGCGTAACCGCATGAGCGACATCACTGTAGCGCGCGCATCAGCGCATCGTTGTCCGCGTTATCGGCGATCAGAACATCGCGCCAGCCTAACTCGCGGGCCACGCCGGCCAGGCGTTCGCTAACCACCACGACCCGACAACCCGTCAGCCAGGTCGTGCGATAATAATCAGGCACCAAAGTATAAAACTGTTGCAGCATTTCTCCGCTGGTGATTACCAGCGTATCGATACCGAGGCGTTGCCAGCGCTGGCATTGTTCCGCGCCGTCGTAGACCACCGGGTTACGCTGATAACATTCGCAGTAGCGCACCTGCGCGCCGCGTTGCTGCAAGGTTTCGCCGAGCAGTTCCCGCCCGCCATTACCGCGCAGCAGCAACGCCTGCTTACCCGTTACCTGTTGTAACTCCTGGGACTGCAATAATGTTTCGCTGGTCGCGCGTTCCGGCGGGTAGTGTACCGGCAAACCGCTGACGGTATGCAAAGCCAGCCCGGTAGAGCGCCCTACCGCAAAGTAGGTGAGTGACTCCGGCCAGCGCATTCCAGCGCGAGACAGCGCCGGATCGGCATATTCCACGACTTGTTGCGATAAGGCGAAGACTAAATCACCGGGGCGTAGCGCCTGTAACATGGCAGGCAATTGCGCCAATTCGTCGCCCGGAGAAAATTCGATTAACGGACTGTGGTAGGCCGGCAGGCCTGCCATTCTGAGACGGGCTACCAGCTGCTCACCCGCAGGAGAGGGACGGGTAACCAGAATCGTCATGACGAGGCTCCTCCGTAAACCGATTGCAGAATATCACGCGCGCCGCGTTCGAGTAGTTCGTCCGCCAGGGCGATGCCAAGTGTTTCTGCATCCTGACGCGAGCCGCGGCGTTCGGCATAAATAATGCGGCTGCCATCCGGTGCGCCCACCAACGCCCGCAGATATAACGTCTCATCCTGCAGTTCGGCGTAACTGCCGATAGGAACCTGGCAACCGCCTTCGAGCCGGGTATTCATCGCCCGCTCGGCCAGCACCCGCGTTGCGGTATCTTCATGATTGAGCGGTGCCAGTAGTGCGCGGGTACGAGCATCATCCAGCCGGCACTCCACGCCAACCGCGCCCTGACCGACCGCCGGCAGCGATTGTTCCGGGCTGAGCGCGGTACGGATACGATGTGCCAGACCGAGGCGTTTTAGCCCCGCAACCGCCAGAATAATTGCATCGTAGTCGCCGTTATCCAGTTTGGATAAGCGGGTACCGACGTTACCGCGCAGATCGCGCACGACCAGGTCCGGCCGGTAGGCGCGCAACTGGCATTGGCGACGCAAGCTGGAGGTCCCTACGCAAGCGCCTTCGGGCAGATCGTCAAGCGTAGCGTAGTGGTTGGAGACAAAGGCGTCGCGCGGATCGTCACGCTCACAGATGGTGACCAGCCCCAGCCCCTCAGGAAATTCGACCGGTACATCTTTCATGGAATGCACTGCGATATCGGCCCGGTTTTCCAGTAGCGCCAGCTCTAATTCTTTGACGAACAATCCTTTTCCACCGACTTTGGCCAGCGGTGTATCCAGCAATACATCGCCACGGGTGACCATTGGCACCAGTTCGACTTGTAAACCGGGGTGGCAGTCTTCCAGACGCTGCTTCACAAAGTGAGCCTGCCATAATGCCAGCGGGCTCTGTCGGGTGGCGATTCTTAGAATAGTGTCTACCATGCTTGATACCGTATTGATCCTTTTTTTCCATCGTACCATTGAAGGCGAGCCGGTGTCAGTTGCCCGGCCGTGGTGGTGATGGGCGCGTGAGACGACAAAACCTTGTGCAGGGATAGCCGGAAGTCGCAAAAGCGGCGATAATATGTTCAATGCTGAAGCATCAATAAACAAATCCGACTTTCTTTAGTTTCTTTACGCCCTTTCGGCAAGGTGTTAAATTGATCACGTTTCCAGCAATAAACTGCTCGCCATTCTTCCAATATCTATCTTGGGCAGGCTGGAAAACAACGGTTTCTTTATAGGCACTGGGATAAGCAGGCGAAACGTCTTGTACTTCTACATCGAGACACTGAAGCAAAGGCTGGATGCGATCAACCAATTGCGTGTGGATCGTGCTCTGGAAGCAATGAAACCCGCTTTTCAGCAGGTTTACAGTCTTTTGCCAGTTTTATTACATCATCATCATCCGCTGATGCCTGGCTATCTGGAAGGCAAGGTTCCGCACGGCATTTGTCTTTTCTCCGCGGATGAAAAACAGCAACACTACCTCGATAGCGTGGAATTGCGCTGGGGCGAGTTGTCTGTGCCGGATCGCAAAGGCGAATTGCCGATCACCGGCGTCTATTCCATGGGCAGCACCTCGTCCATCGGTCAGAGTTGCAGTTCCGATCTCGACATTTGGGTTTGCCACCAATCCTGGCTGGATAGCGAAGAGCGCCAGCGTCTACAGCAAAAATGCTCGCTGTTGGAAAAATGGGCGGCCGGCCAGGGCGTCGACGTCAGCTTTTTCCTGATGGATGAAAACCGCTTCCGCCATAACGAGAGCGGTAGCCTCGGTGGTGAAGATTGCGGTTCCACCCAGCATATCCTGTTGTTGGACGAGTTTTACCGCACCGCGGTGCGCATGGCAGGCAAGCGCATTTTATGGAATATGGTGCCGGTGGAAGAAGAAGAGCACTATGATGAATTCGTGCTTTCTCTGTACGCCCGCGGCGCATTGGCGCCGAATGAATGGCTGGATTTGGGCGGGCTGAGCGCGCTGTCGGCGGAAGAATACTTTGGCGCCAGCTTGTGGCAGTTGTATAAGAGCATTGACTCCCCTTATAAAGCGGTGTTGAAAACCCTGCTGCTGGAAGCCTACTCCTGGGAATATCCTAATACCCGGTTGTTGTCGAGCGAGATCAAAGCGCGTTTGCACAACGGCGAAATTGTCTCGTTCGGGTTGGATCCCTACTGCATGATGTTGGAGCGCGTCACCCAGTATCTGAATGCGATTAATGACCCGACCCGACTGGATCTGGTGCGGCGCTGTTTCTACCTCAAAGTCTGTGAAAAACTCTCCCGCGAGCGCGCGTGTACCGCCTGGCGTCGCCAGATCCTGACGCAGTTGGTACAGTCCTGGGGATGGAGCGACGAACGGCTGGTGATGCTGGATAACCGCGCCAACTGGAAAATCGGGCAGGTGCGCGAGGCGCACAACGAGCTGCTGGATGCGATGATGCAAAGCTATCGCAACCTGATCCGCTTTGCCCGCCGCAATAATCTGAGCGTTAGCGCCAGTCCACAGGATATCGGGGTACTGACCCGCAAACTGTATGCCGCCTTCGAGGCGTTGCCGGGCAAGGTGACGCTGGTGAACCCGCAGATTTCCCCCGACCTGTCGGAACCGAATCTGACCTTTATTTATGTGCCTGCGGGGCGCGCTAATCGTTCCGGCTGGTATCTGTACAATCAGGCGCCGTCGATGGACGCCATCATCAGTCATCAGCCGCTGGAATATAACCGCTATCTCAACAAGCTGGTGGCCTGGGCGTATTTTAATGGCCTGCTGACCTCTGCCACCCGCTTGCATATCAAAGGCCATGAGCTGTGCGATATCACCCGGTTGCAGGAACTGGTGTTGGATGTGTCCAGCCACTTCCCGCTGCGTGTAGCGGCACCCACGCCGAAAGCGTTGTACAGCCCGTGTGAGATTCGCCATCTGGCGATTATCGTTAATCTGGAGCATGACCCGACGGCGACATTCCGCAATCAGGTGGTGCATTTTGATTTCCGCCAGTTGGATGTCTTTAGCTTCGGCCAGCAACAGCAATGTCTGGTCGGCAGTATTGATTTGCTGTACCGCAATTCGTGGAATGAGGTGCGTACTCTGCATTTCAGCAGCGAGCAGGCGATGTTGGAAGCGCTGAAAACCATTCTTGGCAAAATGCATCAGGATGCCGCCTTGCCGGAGTCGCTGGAAGTGTTCTGTTATAGCCAGCATTTGCGCGGTTTGATCCGGACCCGTGTGCAGCAATTGGTGTCTGAATGCATTGAGTTGCGTCTGTCCAGTACCCGTCATGAGCCCGGCCGCTTTAAGGCAGTGAAGGTCGCGGGTGAGACCTGGGGATTGTTCTTCGAGCGTTTGAGCGTCTCGGCGCAGAAACTGGAAAATGCGGTGGAGTTCTACGGCGCGATTTCCAATAACAAGTTGCAAGGGCTGCCGGTTCAGGTGGAAACCAACCATATTCACCTGCCGCCGGTGGTGGATGGCGTCGCCAGTGAAGGTATTATCCAGTTCTTCTTTGAAGATCAGCCGGATAATCAGGGGTTCAATATCTATATTCTGGATGAGTCGAACCGGGTGGAAGTTTATCACCACTGCGAAGGCAGCAAAGAAGAGCTGGTGCGCGATGTCAGCCGCTTCTACTCCTCATCGCATGATCGCTTTACCTACGGTTCCAGCTTTATCAATTTCAACCTGCCGCAGTTCTATCAGATCGTTCAATTGGACGGCCGCACGCAGGTGATCCCGTTCCGCAGCAGCGCGCTGTCTCATCTGTGCGTCACCCCCTCGTCTGAGGACAAGACGAGTCTGGTATTGAACCAACGTTTGCAGATGCTCTGATTCAGGGCCGGAAATCCGGGATGCATGAAGTTGGGGCGCGCGGCGCGCCCCAATCTGTTTTAGTCGAAATGAATCTCTTCGCCACTTTGTTCCGAGCAAGCCTGCGCCAGCAGAGTCATGAAATCACTGCCGCTTCGGTCGCAAATCCAGCAGCCGTTCTGATAGTCGAAGTGGTAGCCGCCGCTTTTGGTCGCCAGCCAGACCTGATGCATCGGTTCCTGCCGATTGATTACGATCTTGCTGCCGTTTTCAAAACTCAGTGTCATCACGCCGCCGTTGGTTTCGTAGTCGATATCCGCATCGCCATCAAACTGGTCCAGCGTTTCTTCTATCTTTAGCATCAGCGCGTCGGCCAATTGATGAAACTCGCTATCGTTCATATTCGATTCCTATTGATTTTCATGATCCACCTGCGATTATAGAGAGCATAGGTATCCGAATGACAGGTTTTAACGAAATGAAAACTCTTTTTCGTCAGGGCGCACTGGCACTACTGGTGCTGTCGCTGGCTGGTTGTGGTTTAAAAGGTCCGCTCTATTTTCCGCCGGAGCAGCCGGTTCCGGCTAAAAAAACGCAGCAGCAAAACACCCAGGCTCCGCAAGCATCATCCGCACGGCAGTAAGCCGCCGTGATACATAGGATGACTGAGGGTAATCTCGCGGGCTGCGACAGAATCACTGGCGCGCCCGTTTAACGCAGCGGGGTCAGGAAATGCAGTTCTCTAAAATGCACGGTCTGGGCAATGATTTTATGGTTGTCGATGCTGTGACGCAGAATATCTATTTTTCACCGGAACTGATCCGCCGCTTGTCGGATCGGCATTGTGGGGTGGGGTTTGATCAACTGTTGATCGTCGAGCCGCCTTACGATCCCGAACTGGATTTTCACTACCGGATCTTCAATGCCGACGGCAGCGAAGTGGCGCAGTGTGGCAATGGCGCGCGCTGCTTTGCGCGTTTTGTCCGCCTGAAAGGGTTGACCAGCAAGCGTGAGATTAATGTCAGTACGCATAACGGCCGGATGGTGCTGTCGGTAACGGAAGATGAACTGGTGCGGGTCAATATGGGCGAGCCCAATTTTGAGCCTCAGCAGGTGCCGTTTCGCGCCGTGAAGCCGGAAAAAACCTATATTCTGCGTGCCGCTGAACGCACGGTATTGTGCGGCGTGGTGTCGATGGGTAACCCGCACTGCGTGCTTCAGGTGGAGAATGTCGATAGCGCGCCGGTGGAAGAATTAGGGCCGTTGCTGGAAAACCATGAGCGTTTTCCGGAGCGTGCCAACGTGGGGTTTATGCAGGTGGTCAATCCCCATCTTATCCGGCTGCGTGTGTTCGAACGTGGCGCGGGCGAAACGCAAGCCTGTGGCAGCGGCGCTTGCGCTGCGGTCGCGGTAGGGATCCAGCAAGGGTTGCTGGCGGCGGATGTCAAAGTGCAATTGCCGGGCGGCGAACTGGACATTCATTGGGACGGCCCCGGCCAGCCACTGTTTATGACCGGCCCGGCGACCCATGTTTATGATGGATTCATTCATCTATGAAAAATGTGGAAGAGCAGGCTGAACGTCAGGCGCTGACTGACGAACTGGTGTTGCAGCATCTGCGCCAGCACCCTGACTTTTTCATTCGCCATGCCCACCAGGTTGAGACTTTGCATATCCCTCATCCGGTGCGTGGCAGCGTGTCGCTGGTGGAGTGGCAGCTCGCCCGTCAGCGTAACCGCATTCAGTTTCTGGAAGAAGAAATCGCCCTGCTGATGGAGCAAGCGACCCGCAACGAAGCACTGTTCAGTCAACTGCTGCAGTTGCAAATGGCGCTTTCCACCGCCGATTCGTTGCAGGAACTGCTCGACAGGCTGCACCGTTGGGCACGTCAATTAGGGCTTGCGGGTGCGGCTATCCGCCTGTTTACCGACCGCTGGCGTATCGGTGCGCCTTCCGATTTCACCCATCTGTCGCTCAACCGGACGCTGTTCGAGCCGTTGCGCATTCAGCGACTGGGCGAACGACAGCATTATCTTGGCACGCTGAACGGCCCGGAGCTGTTGCTGCTGCTGCCTCAGGCGCGTCATGTCGGTTCGGTGGCGCTATCGCTGATGGGAAAACACGGCGATTTGGGGTTGTTGATTTTCAGCAGCCGCGATAGCCACCATTATCAGGACGGCATGGGCACTGAGCTGCTGCAACATCTGGCGACGGTCGTGCCGGTGTTGCTGGAGCGATGGATTGAATGCCTATGAACCCCGATTCCCCCCTGTCGGCGCCGGCCGAAGCCTTTCTGCGTTATCTGCGGGTTGAACGGCAACTGAGCCCACTGACGCAACGCAGCTACGCCCATCAGTTACAGGTTATTATCGAGATGCTGTCGGCATCCGGCATTGCTGAGTGGCAGGCGTTGGATGCGGCCGGCGTGCGGGCGGTGGTCGCGCGCAGCAAGCGCGATGGCCTGAACGCGGCCAGTCTGGCGCAACGTTTGTCTGCGTTACGCAGCTTTCTTGACTGGCTGGTCGGCCGTGGCGAGCTCAAGGCCAACCCTGCCCGCGGTGTACCCGCGCCGAAAGCCGGGCGGCATCTGCCCAAAAACATGGATGTGGATGAAATAGACCGCCTGCTGGATATCGATCTTAACGATCCGCTGGCGGTGCGTGACCGCGCCATGCTGGAGGTGATGTACGGCGCCGGGCTGCGTCTGGCGGAGCTGGTCGGGCTGGACTGCGGGCACATCAATCTGGCAAGCGGCGAAGTGTGGGTGATGGGGAAAGGCAGTAAAGAGCGCAGGTTGCCTGTCGGTGCGATGGCAGTGACCTGGCTGACGCATTGGCTGGCGATTCGCGAGATTTATGCGCCAGAGGATGATGCTGTGTTTATCTCCAGTCTTGGCAAGCGTATTTCAATGCGTAACGTGCAAAAGCGTTTTGCCGAATGGGGCGTCAAACAAGGCGTGAACAGCCACGTAAATCCGCATAAGTTGCGGCATTCGTTTGCTACGCACATGCTGGAGTCCAGCGGCGATTTGCGCGCCGTGCAGGAGTTGTTGGGTCATGCTAACCTCTCCACCACCCAGATCTATACCCATCTGGACTTTCAACATCTGGCATCGGTGTACGATGCCGCGCACCCACGCGCCAAACGAGGTAAATCCTGATGTATTTTTATCGCCCGCTTGGCCGGATTGAGGCCATCACCTTCGATTTGGACGATACCCTGTACGACAACTGTGAGGTTATCCGGCGTACGGAGCAGGAGTCGTTGCGGTTCTTGCAGCACTACCATCCTGGTTTACAGACATTCACCAGCGAAGGCTTGCGGCAGTTACGGCAGGAGCTATTGGTGCAGGAGCCGGAGATTTATCACGATGTCACACACTGGCGCTGGCGCTCGGTACATCTGGCGATGACCCGGGTTGGTCTGTCTCCCAATGAAGCGGCGGCAGGCGCAGATGCGGTGATGGCGGAGTTTGCCCGCTGGCGCAGCGACATCATGGTGCCGCAGGAAACCCACGACACATTACGTGCATTAGGACAACGTTGGCCGCTGGTGGCGATCACCAACGGTAATGCCGATCCCCATGCTTGCGGTCTTGGCGATTATTTTCAGTTTATTCTGCGCGCCGGCCCGGATGGCCGCTCCAAACCGTCCCATGATATGTACCAGCTCGCCGCCGGGCGGCTGAATTTACCGTTGCACAACCTGCTGCATGTGGGGGATGATCTAACCACCGACGTGGCAGGAGCTATCCGCAGCGGCGTGCAATCCTGCTGGATTAACCTGCGTGACGGCAACCTGATGCAGATTCACGATTCCCGACTGCTGCCGCATGTGGAAATTTTCAGTTTGGCATCGCTAACCACATTGCTATAATCCTGCTACTTTTACTGTATATATGATCAGTGGAATTTGTCTCCGATCCGGAGGCTGGGTTCCCTTTTGACGGATAACCGACGCCTATGGACGTTTCTGACCTGCTCGACAGTCTGAATGATAAACAGCGTGACGCCGTGGCGGCGGCGCGCAGCAATATGCTGGTACTGGCTGGCGCAGGCAGTGGCAAAACCCGCGTTCTGGTGCACCGTATCGCCTGGTTGCTGACGGTGGAGAACTGCTCGCCTTATTCGATCATGGCGGTGACTTTTACCAACAAAGCGGCGGCGGAAATGCGCCACCGTATCGATCAGCTACTCGGCACCAGTCAGGGCGGGATGTGGATCGGCACCTTCCACGGGCTGGCGCATCGTTTGCTGCGTGCGCACCATCTGGATGCCGGTTTACCGCAGGATTTCCAGATTCTGGACAGCGAAGATCAACTGCGGTTGCTCAAGCGCCTGATTAAAGCACTGAATCTGGATGAGAAACAATGGCCGCCCCGTCAGGCGATGTGGTACATCAACGGCAAAAAAGACGAAGGATTGCGCCCGCAACATATCGACAGCTACGGCAACCCGGTGGAGCAGACCTGGTTGCGTATCTATCAGGCTTATCAGGAAGCCTGCGATCGCGCCGGGTTGGTGGATTTTGCCGAACTGCTGCTGCGCGCCCATGAGCTGTGGCTCAACAAACCGCATATTCTCCAGCATTATCGCGACCGCTTTAACAACATTCTGGTGGATGAGTTTCAGGATACCAACCGCATTCAGTATGCCTGGATTCGCCTGCTGGCCGGCGACAGCGCCAAAGTGATGATCGTCGGCGACGACGACCAGTCGATCTACGGCTGGCGCGGAGCGCAGGTGGAGAATATTCAGCATTTCCTGCGCGATTTCAATGACGTGACGACCATCCGTCTGGAGCAAAATTACCGTTCCACCGCCAATATTCTCAATGCCGCCAACGCGTTGATTGCCCACAACGGCGATCGACTGGGTAAAAACCTGTGGACCGACGGCATTGAGGGCGAGCCGATTTCGCTCTACTGCGCGTTTAACGAACTGGACGAAGCGCGGTTTGTGGTCAACCGCATCAAGGTGTGGCAGGAGGCGGGCGGGGCGCTCAGCGAATGCGCTATTTTGTATCGCAGCAACGCCCAGTCACGCGTACTGGAAGAGGCGTTGTTGCAGCAAAGTCTGCCGTACCGGATTTATGGCGGTATGCGCTTTTTCGAACGGCAGGAAATCAAGGACGCGCTGTCTTATCTGCGTTTGCTGACCAACCGCAACGACGATGCGGCCTTTGAGCGTGTGGTGAATACCCCGACGCGCGGCATCGGCGATCGCACCCTGGACGTGGTACGCCAGACGGCCCGCGACCGCCAGTTGACGTTATGGCAGGCGACGCGCGCGTTGTTGCAGGAAAAAGTATTGGCCGGGCGCGCCGCCGCGGCATTACAGCGCTTTCTGGAACTGGTGGATGCGCTCGCCAGCGATACCGCCGATTTACCGCTGCATGTGCAAACCGACCGGGTGATTCGTGATTCCGGGTTGTGGAGCATGTACGAGCAGGAGAAAGGTGAAAAGGGCCAGGCTCGGGTGGAAAACCTGGAGGAACTGGTGACGGCGACCCGCCAGTTCAGTTATCAGGATGAAGATCAGGATTTGCTGCCGTTGCAGGCGTTTTTGTCTCACGCCGCGCTGGAAGCCGGCGAAGGGCAGGCGGACGCCTATCAGGACGCGGTGCAACTGATGACGCTGCACTCCGCCAAAGGGCTGGAATTCCCGCAGGTGTTCGTCGTCGGTATGGAAGAGGGGATGTTCCCCAGCCAGATGTCGTTGGATGAAGGCGGCCGTCTGGAAGAGGAGCGTCGGCTGGCCTATGTCGGCGTGACGCGGGCGATGCAGAAACTGACACTGACTTACGCCGAAAGCCGCCGGTTATACGGTAAAGAGACTTACCACCGTCCGTCACGCTTCATCGGCGAACTGCCGGTCGAATGTGTGGAAGAGGTGCGGTTGCGCGCCAGCGTCTCGCGTCCGGTCAATCATCAGCGCCTGGGGACGCCAATCAGCCAGAGCGACACCGGGTATAAGCTGGGGCAACGGGTGCGCCACGCCAAGTTCGGCGAAGGTACCATCGTTAACGTGGAAGGCAGCGGCGAACACTGCCGTATTCAGGTGGCGTTTGTCGGTCAGGGTATCAAATGGCTGGTGGCGGCTTACGCCCGTCTGGAGGCGGTCTAGTCTGTGTCTGTCCTGCGAGGTATCGCCATGATGTATCGTTCCGCCGCCGCTCATCGGATGTGAGGGTTGGACACAGACTAATCATCTGTTTGTCTGTTGACAGCCTTTTTCATCTCGGCGTAACATGCGCCCATCATTATTCCCGGAGGACCCACGCCTTGGACACACCCAGTCGATACTGGCTCAATAACCTACTGATTAGGTATAACTTCTAAGGCTATCTTCCCTGCGCTGATAGCCTTTGAGGTGATCAGCGATATCGTTTTGTCGCATCGAGTCAGCACCGTCTCACGGCCTGAAACCTGATGGTGACGTTTCCTCACCCTGTTTCTGTGTTTCAATCGCGTTTTGTCCCTCTTTGTTACATTTTGGGAGCATGGCCTATGCTGAGCGCATTCAAACTCGATAACTGCCGTTTAACTCGCCTGGAACTGGATGAAAGCGACGATCTGACCACCTCATTATGGGTGGATTTGGTCGAGCCGGACGTCGAAGAGCGAGAATTCGTGCAGAATCAGCTGGGACAAAGCCTGGCGACCCGACCGGAACTGGAAGACATCGAGGCATCGGCCCGTTTTTTCGAAGATGAAGACGGGTTGCATATTCACTCATTTTTCTTTTTCGAAGACGCGGACGACCATGCCGGTAACTCTACAGTGGCGTTCACTATCCGCGATGGCCGTCTGTACACGTTGCGTGAGCGCGAACTACCGGCTTTCCGCCTCTATCGTATGCGCGCACGTGCTCAGACGCTGGTAGACGGCAACGCCTACGAACTGCTGCTCGACCTGTTTGAAACCAAGATTGAACAGCTGGCGGACGAAATCGAAAATATCTACAGCGATCTGGAGTCCCTGAGCCGGGTGATCATGGATGGCCGTCAGGGCGATGAGTATGACGATGCACTGTCGACGCTGGCGGAGCTGGAGGACGTGGGCTGGAAAGTGCGCTTGTGTCTGATGGATACCCAGCGTGCGCTCAACTTCCTGGTGCGTCGGGCCCGCTTGCCGAGCGGTCAACTGGAACAGGCGCGCGAGATCCTGCGCGATATCGAATCGCTGCTGCCGCATAACGAATCGCTGTTTCAGAAGGTTAACTTCCTGATGCAGGCGGCGATGGGGTTTATCAATATCGAGCAGAACCGCATCATCAAAATCTTCTCGGTGGTTTCGGTGGTATTCCTGCCGCCGACGCTGGTGGCATCCAGCTATGGTATGAACTTCGAATTCATGCCGGAACTGAAGTGGACGTACGGCTATCCTGGCGCGCTGGTGCTGATGTTGCTGGCCGGTCTGGCGCCGTATCTGTATTTCAAACGCCGTAACTGGCTGTAATACCGCCCTTTCTCTGACGGATGACTCGTTGATCATAAGGCTGACGAGTCTCTGACCGTCCTCTTCCCCCCGACAGTGTTTGACAACGGACAGATTTAGCATCGATAGATGTCCGCCTGACGGGCTTCCGGGGTAGAATTGCTTCTCTAGCTTTGATGTTGTAATAGGTGCTGTGCATGGAGAGGTTTCCCGCGTCGACACAATGGTTCATGCTGCTGGCGGTTTCGTTGGTATTGGGGTTTGGTTTGCAGATTTACCATGTGCCGGCAGCCCTGCTGCTGGGGCCGATGTTGGTAGGGGTGACCATGGGCCTGAATGGCGCGACTATTCGTATTCCCCGCCCGTTGTTTTACGCCAGTAACGCCGTGCTGGGTTGTCTGGTGGCGCAAAGTCTCTCCCTGTCTATTTTGACGCCGTTGGTGAAAGAGTGGCCGCTGGTTTTATTTATCTTGCTGTCGACGCTGGTTGCCAGCGGGTTATCCGGCTGGTTGCTGATGCGCTACAGCGAGCTGCCGGGTACTACCGGCACCTGGGGGGCTTCTCCCGGAGGGGCCTCCGCCATGGTGGCGATGGCGGGTGATTTCGGCGCCGATGTCCGGCTGGTGGCGTTCATGCAGTATTTGCGGGTGCTGATGGTGACCGCGGCGGCGGCGTTTGTCGCCCGCGCCAGTCTTGGGCAAGATGCGCAAGCCAACAGCGCCTTACTGGTCTGGTTCCCCGAGCTGGACTGGCGTTTCCCGGCCACGCTGGTCGTCGCGTTTAGCGGCGCGTGGATCGGTCGGCGGTTGCGTATTCCTTCCGGACAATTGCTGGGGCCGATGATCATCGGCGCTATGTTGCATTCAACCGGCACGCTGGCATTGCAAACGCCGGAGTGGTTGCTGGCGCTGGCCTATGCGTTGATTGGCTGGAGCGTTGGGCTGGCGTTTACCCGGCCGGTATTTTTGCTGGCGTTGCGCACCCTGCCGAAAATGATGATGTCGATCGTCACGTTGATGCTGCTGTGCGGCGGGATGGCGCTGATGCTAACGCATCTGCTCTCGGTGGATATACTGACGGCGTATCTGGCGACCAGCCCCGGCGGGCTGGACTCCATCGCGATTATCGCCGCCGGCAGCCGGGTAGATATCGCGTTCGTCATCGCCATGCAGACGATGCGCCTGTTCTCTACCCTGATTTTCAGCCCGATGTTGTCACGTTACATCTCGCGTCATGCTGTGGCCGGCACGGCGTAACCGTCGCTGCATATAGAGCGCGTCGAGCGTGAATACGCCGAGCGCCAGCCAGATGAAGGCAAAGGTGACCAGTCGGTCCGGCGTGATGGTTTCGCCGTAGACCAGCACCGCCAACAGGAAGGTGAGCGTCGGCGCCAGATACTGAAAGAAGCCCAATGTCGATAAGCGCAGGCGGACGGCCGCGGCGGTAAACAGCAGCAGCGGCACGGTGGTGACGATGCCGGCCGCTATCAGCAGCAGATTGAGCGATAACGGATTTTGGCTAAGGTGACTGGTCGGCGAATCGGCCAGCCATTCCAGATATACCAGCGCCGCAGGCAGCAACCACAGGGTTTCGAACAACATGCCGGTCTGGCCGTCGATGGCGATCTTTTTACGCAGCAAACCGTAAATGCCGAAGCTGAAGGCCAACGTGAGTGCAATCACCGGCAGTGAGCCGAGCGTCCACAACTGCACCAGTACGCCGCACACCGCCAGCAGCATCGCCAGCCATTGCGTCGGTCGAAAGCGTTCCCCAAGAAATAGCATCCCCAGCAGCACACTGACCAGCGGGTTAATGAAATAGCCCAGACTGGCTTCCAGCATATGGTTATGGTTGACCGCCCAGATATAAATCAGCCAGTTGCAGGCCACCAGGGTGGCGGTGATCGCCAGCAGCAATAACTGGCGCGGCCGCCGACAGGCGTTGCGCACCACGCCCCATTTACGGCACAGGCTCAGCAGCAACAACATAAAAAGAAACGACCAGATGATCCGGTGGCTGAGAATTTCATCAGCCGGCACCTGCCCAAGCTGTTTGAAATAGATTGGGGCAATCCCCCAGAGGATATAGGCACCGAGGGCGAACAAAACCCCCTGACGGTGTTGTGGCATACTCATTGATAAGGAACCAATAACCCGCAGATGAAAAATCCAGTGTACCGGACCACAACGCAGGTGTCTTGTTACGACACGCCGACTAACGCGTCGTTCAGATACGTTCAGCCAACGATGTAAGTGGCGATGGCGCTGGCGATATGCGACTGTTTCTCATTGTGTAATTCAGCGCGTGCCACGGCGATTTTATTGCCGCTGCGTAATAGCTGGCTGGTCAGAATAAAATGTTCGCCGCGGCCCGGCCGTAGATAATCCACCCGCAGATCGATGGTGCCCATACGCGATAGCCGGTGTTGTAATTCCTGTTCGCTCAGCGTGGTGTGACGCAGCAGCGCACTGCCCACACATACCAGCCCTGCCGCCACATCCAGACCAGCGGCGATCACCCCGCCGTGCAGAATCTGTTGCAATGCGTTCCCAACCAGTTTGTGTTGGTGGCGGAAATGCAGCGTGACTGCATCCGGCGAGAATGTCTCCAGTGTGAGCCCCAGTTCCTGATTAAACGGCATCTGATAAATGAAAATATCGCTGACACGCTGACGTACCGTGTCCTGAGTGAGCGGTGTAGTAAGCATGTGTAAGTCCTTAATCACGCCGGTCGGGTGAGGTGGTTAATTTATATGTTTTTTTAGGTTAATGAATTGTTATTTTTGGTTGATGAATTATTATTTTAGGCGCCGTTATGGTTTCCCGCTACTGAGGGGCGTGATAAGGACTGGAAAACTGTGAAAAATGGGCAAGCTGTGTACACTGTCCACTTTGATTTCAGTTTGTTATCCGAGCCACATTACTATCATGATCCTTTGGGAGACGACGCACATGTATAAATCAGGTGGGATGGTGCTTGCGCTGATGCTGACGGCGACAGCGCAGGCGCAGGAAGCCCGTGTTCAGGAAATTCATGATGCGCCTGCCGTACCGGGCAGTATTATCGCCGGGCTGCTGCAAAAGCATGATACGCCGTTCATGCTTTACCCTTATGAAAGTAACTACCTGCTTTACACCTACACCAGCAATATCAATAAACAGGCGATCCAGAGCTACAGTTGGGCCGAACATGCCCGCAAAGACGAAGTGAACTTTCAGATAAGCCTGGGTTTCCCGTTGTGGCGCGGTATTGCCGGAGAAAATTCGCTGTTGGGGGCGTCTTATACCCAGCGTTCCTGGTGGCAGATGTCCAACAAAAGTGAGTCGACCCCGTTTCGTGAAACCAACTACGAACCGCAGTTGTTCCTTGGCTGGGCGACCGACTACCGCTTTGCCGGCTGGACGTTGCGCGACGTGGAGTTGGGGTTCAATCATCAATCTAACGGACGTGCCGACCCGACGTCGCGCAGTTGGAATCGGGCTTATGCCCGCCTGATGGCGCAGAACGGTAACTGGCAGGTGGAGGTGAAACCCTGGGTTCGCCTGAGCGACAGTGAAGATGATAACCCGGATATCATCCGCTACATGGGGCACTATCGGGTACGGGTCGGCTACCACTGGGGAGACAGCATTTTCAGTGCCGAAGGCCGTTATAACTGGAACAGCGGCTACGGCGGCGGCGAGCTGGGATGGAGTTATCCGATCACCGATCATGTTCGTTTCTATACCAAGGTATTCAGCGGCTACGGCGAGTCGTTGATTGACTACAACCACCGCCAAACCCGCTACGGTATTGGCGTGACGCTCAATGATATGTTTTAGCCATTTCATCATGATGCCGGGGTGATTGCATGCCGCCGCAGAAAACCCGGCAACAGACGTTGCAGTTTTGACGAACGGCGCTGAAAATAGCGCCTGTTTGTGTTTTCAAAAGCAGTAACTAACTTTTTCAGGGCAGTGAATAACGGTGAAGGCGTGTCTACGGCAGACGTATTGAATGCGGACGTATTGAGTAAAGAGATGCTGGCGATGCAGGTGCTGCGCGAAACCTTCGGCTACCAGCAATTTCGACCTGGCCAGCAGGCTATCATCAATGCCGCCGTCAGCGGGCGTGACTGCCTGGTGATCATGCCGACCGGCGGGGGGAAATCGCTGTGCTATCAGATCCCGGCGTTGGTGCTGGATGGGCTGACGCTGGTGGTATCGCCGCTGATTTCCCTGATGAAGGATCAGGTCGATCAGCTACAGGCTTACGGTGTGGCGGCGGCTTGTCTCAATTCCACCCAGAGCCGTGAGCAGCAACAGGCGGTGTTCAGCGCTTGCCGTCGCGGCGAGCTGAAGTTGCTGTATATCGCGCCGGAACGGCTCACCACCGAGGGGTTTCTCGATCAACTGGCGCACTGGAATACGGCGCTTATCGCCATCGATGAAGCACACTGTATTTCCCAGTGGGGACACGATTTTCGCCCGGAATACCGCGCGCTGGGGCAGATTAAGCAGCAATTTCCCGCGCTGCCGATTGTGGCGCTGACCGCCACTGCTGATGACACTACCCGCCAGGATATCGCCCGGCTACTGGATTTGCGCGACCCGCTTACCAATATCAGCAGTTTCGACCGCCCGAATATCCGTTATACGCTGGTGGAAAAATTCAAACCGCTCGATCAACTGTGGTTGTTTATACAAGGACAGCGCGGCAAGAGCGGCATCGTGTATTGCAACAGCCGGGCCAAGGTGGAAGACCTGTGCGCCCGGTTGCAGAATCGTGGTTTGAGCGTCGGCGCCTATCATGCCGGGCTGGAGAACGACCGCCGCGCCCAGGTGCAGGAAGCGTTTTTGCGCGACGACCTGCAGGTGGTGGTCGCCACCGTGGCGTTCGGCATGGGCATCAACAAGCCTAACGTGCGTTTCGTGGTGCATTTCGATATCCCGCGTAATATCGAATCCTACTATCAGGAAACCGGCCGCGCCGGGCGTGACGGCCTGCCCGCCGAAGCCGCGCTGTTCTACGACCCGGCGGATATGGCCTGGTTGCGCCGTTGTCTGGAAGAAAAACCGGCCGGTATGCAGTTGGATATCGAACGGCACAAACTGAATGCGATGGGGGCGTTTGCCGAAGCACAGACCTGCCGCCGTCTGGTGTTGCTCAACTATTTTGGCGAAAACCGCCAGCAAGCCTGCGGCAACTGCGATGTCTGTCTCGACCCGCCCCGGCGCTACGACGGACTGGTAGACGCGCAGAAAGCGTTGTCCTGCGTCTACCGCGTCGGGCAACGATTCGGCATCGGCTATATCGCTGAAGTGCTGCGCGGCGCTAATAATCAGCGCATCCGCGAATTCGGTCACGATAAACTGCCGGTGTATGGACTGGGTAAGGATAAAACGCAGGAACAGTGGGTCAGCATTTTGCGTCAATTGATCCACCTCGGGCTGCTGGCGCAGAACATCGCCCACCATTCCGCGCTGCAACTGACCGAGTCGGCGCGGCCGGTGCTGCGTGGCGAAGTGCCGCTGCAACTGGCGGTGCCGCGCGTCATCAGCCTGAGCAAACCGCGCGCCAGCCAGAAAAGCTACGGCGGCAATTACGACCGCAAACTGTTTGCCAAACTGCGCAAACTGCGTAAATCCATTGCGGATGAAGACAATATTCCGCCGTACGTGGTGTTCAGCGATGCCACGCTGTTGGAAATGGCCGAGTTGTTGCCGGTCACCGCCAGTGAACTGCTGGCGGTCAATGGCGTTGGCCAGCGGAAACTGGAGCGATTTGGCGCCCCGTTTATGACGTTGATCCGTGATCATCTGGATAACGGCGATGACTGATGACTGAGGCGTGCTCAGTCTGTTAGCCGGGGTCTGCGCCTTTTATGGCACGTAAAAAAAGGAATAAACATGGTGATGCTGTTTCTCACGGTGGCGCTGGTGCATTTGATTGCGCTGATGAGCCCGGGTCCGGATTTCTTTTTTGTTTCCCAAACGGCGATTAGCCGTTCCCGCCGCGAAGCGCTGGCAGGAGTGCTGGGGATCACGTTGGGTGTGCTGGTCTGGGCCGCTATCGCCTTGCTGGGGTTGCATTTGTTACTGGAGCGTATGGCGTGGCTGCACCGCATTGTTACCGTCGGTGGTGGCTTGTATCTGTGCTGGATGGGCTGGCAATTGCTGCGCTCGGCGTTGCGTCAGCGCGCGCATCAGGAGGATGGCACCGTCGAGGTGGCATTGCCGCAACGGGGTAAGACCTTTATGCGCGGATTGTTAACCAACTTGTCTAACCCTAAAGCCTTGATCTATTTCGGCAGCGTGTTCTCGCTGTTTGTCGGCGATGACGTGGGTACGGCGGCGCGCTGGGGGCTGTTCGCCCTGATTTCTCTGGAAACCTTGCTGTGGTTCAGTCTGGTAGCGCTGGTGTTCGCCCTGCCGGTGATGCGTCGCGGTTATCAACGGCTGGCGAAATGGGTGGATGGTTTGGCGGGCGCACTGTTTACCGGCTTTGGTATCCACCTGATTATTTCGCGTTGATTGGCTCTGGCGGGAAGATGCTCGTCGCCCATGCAGCGACGAGTCGATAAAACCCAAATCAGGCTTTGCGTGCCGTCGCCAGCAGTGCGCCGACCAGCATGAACAGCGACCCGAAGGTCCGATTCAGTTGTTTGAGCTGACGTGGGCCTTTCAGCCACAGCGCGATGCGCCGCGCCAGCGTGGCATAGCCGATCATCACGATGATGTCGACCACCACGGTAGTGACGCCCAGCACCAGATACTGCATCGCCTGGGGCTGATGCGGGATAATAAACTGCGGAAACAGCGCCGCCAGAAACACGATGCTTTTCGGGTTGGTCAGGTTAACCAGAATCGCCCGTTTGAACAGACGGCGGCGCGGCATACTGTTGGCCAGCGTCTGCAAGTCCAGCGAGCCGGCGCTGCGCCATTGTTGAATACCCAACCAGATCAGGTAAGCGGCGCCGAACCATTTCAGCATGTCAAACGCCAGCACCGACTGAGATAACAACGCCCCCAGGCCGATACCCACCAGCACGATGTGGATAGCCAAACCCAGTTGCAGCCCGGCGATGGAGGCTACCGCGCCGCGGTAACCGTGGCTGATGCTGGTGCTCATGGTGTTGATGGCGCCGGAGCCGGGCGACAGGCTCAAAATTAATGTGGTGACAAGGTAGGTTAACCACCAGTCCTGGGTCATGGCTGCGCTCCCTGATTGCGGTTTTTTATGCCACAATACGCCAATGCCTGTCTTTGTGCTACCGCTCACAAAAATCAAACTGCTCAGCATGATTGACCTCGGGAGAGCCTGATGAATCCGTATCCGGAATGCCTGCTGACCAGAGAGTGGCAGTACGCCGCATTTGTTACCGGGCCGCTGCTGGATTTCTGGCGACAGCGTCAGGAAGGGATGTTCATCGGCGTGGATGACGTGCCTATCCGTTTCGTTCGTTTTACCTCGCCGTTGCACCAGCATCTGGTGGTGGTATTGCCCGGCCGTACCGACAGCTACGTAAAATACGCCGAGGTAGCCTACGACCTGTTCCAGTGCGGTTACGACGTGTTGATGATGGACCACCGTGGTCAGGGGCGTTCCGGCCGGTTGCTGAAAGACCGTTATCGCGGGCATGTTAAGCGCTTTAGCGATTATGTGGACGATGTGGCGACGCTGTGGCAGCAACAGGTGGCGCCGGGGCACTATACAAAGGGGCACTATACAAAACGGTTCGCGCTGGCGCATTCAATGGGCGGTGCGATTCTGGCGCAGTTTCTGGCGCGTCAGCCACAAGCGTTCGATGCGGTGGCGCTGTGCGCGCCGATGTGCGGCATCCTGCTGCCGATGCCGCGCTGGCTGGCCTGGCGCATTTTGGACTGGGCCGAGCGCCACCCGGCGATACGGGACTATTATGCCATCGGCACCAGCCCGTGGCGTCCGCTGCCGTTTATGGCCAATGTGCTGACCCACAGCCATGCGCGCTACCGTCGCCATGTGCGTTTTTATGCCGACGACCCGGATTTGCGTATCGGCGGCCCGACTTATCACTGGGTGCGGGAAGCCTTGCTGGTGGAAACGCAACTGTTACCACAGGCGGCGGAGATCACCACGCCGTTGCTGCTGTTGCAGGCGGAAGAAGAACGGGTGGTGGATAACCGCAGCCAGGACGCCTTCTGTCGGGCGCTGGCGGCAGCCGGTCACCCGTGTGCGGATGGCCGACCTTACGTCGTTCGCGGTGCCCGTCACGATATTCTGTCGGAAAAGGATGCGATGCGGGCCGACGCCTTCGGGCGAATTTTGCAACATTTCAACGATTATCATTAATACGTCTGAGCGGTCATACCGCCCGGCACCAGCGGAGGTTGAATTTCAACGTATGTACCCGATTGTTGCTTCCGATCTGGACGGCACACTGTTGTCGCCTGATCACACCCTGTCACCCTATGCTAAAGAAACCCTGCGCCTGATGACGGAACAGGGCATTCATTTTGTGTTTGCCACCGGTCGCC
Organism: Dickeya chrysanthemi NCPPB 402; assembly: GCF_000406105.1. Taxonomy (NCBI): domain Bacteria; kingdom Pseudomonadati; phylum Pseudomonadota; class Gammaproteobacteria; order Enterobacterales; family Pectobacteriaceae; genus Dickeya; species Dickeya chrysanthemi. Next base: position 249,459 of record NZ_CM001974.1, read on the forward strand.
ACCATATGGATGTGGCACAGATTCGCGATAATCTGGCGATCAGCGCTTATATGATTACCTCGAACGGCGCACGGGTGCATAACACCGACGGCGAGCTGATTTTCAGTCACAATCTGGACCGCGACATCGCCCAGGAACTATATGGTATGGTCTATCACCATCCGGAAATCATGACTCACGTTTATCGCGACGATGAGTGGTTTCTGTGCCGCTCTCGTCCTGAGGAAGAGCGCTTTTTTACCGAGACGGTGTTCCGCTACAAGCTGTTCGACCCGGAAACGCTGGGTACGGACGGCGTCGGCAAGGTGTTTTTCACCTGTGAGGATCACGACAAACTGCTGCCGCTGGAAGAAGCGCTGAACGCGCGCTGGGGTGATCGGGTGAACGTCAGTTTCTCCACCCTGAGCTGTCTGGAAGTGATGGCGGGCGGCGTATCTAAAGGCCACGCACTGGAACAGGTGGCGAAAATCCTCGGTCACACCATCAAAGATTGCATCGCCTTCGGCGACGGCATGAACGACTATGAAATGCTGTCGATGGCGGGCAAGGGCTGCATCATGAGCAATGCCCACCAGCGACTGAAAGACATGCTGCCGAACAACGAGGTGATTGGCACCAACATCGAACACGCGGTGCCAAAATACCTGCGTCGTCTTTATTTCTGAGACGGCTGGGAATCCTGCGTTGAATGCAGGAACGCGACGGCCTTGTCGGGGAAATCCGTGAACAGGCCGTCCACATCGGCTTGCCGGTAGAGCAAGGCATAAAGCGCGTTGACGTCGCTGACGTACTTCGGCAGCCGATCGGCGCGTACGGTGTAAGGATGCACCACCATGCCGCTGGCGTGCGCCTCTTTTACCAGCGAGCTGATGGCGATTTTGCCCGCTTCGCCGCTGAGCAGCATGTGATAATCGGGGCCGACGCCGTCGGCGTAGCGGGCGATTTTCTGCATCGCGCCCGGTTTGAGCATCCAGTCGTAGTCATAGTTGACCCAGCGTCCGTCCGGCTGTTGCTGTTGCGTTTCCTGCCAACGGGTTTCGGCGATCAGTTGCACCAGTTTCAGGTTCATCCCCAACGCGGGTTCCAGTTCGGTTTTGATGCGCTGTAGCTCGTTGGCGTCAAAACATTGCAGATAAACCCGATCGCTTTTTTGGCGGTAGCCGTACTGTTTCAGTACCTCCAGCACCGCGCGGGAAATATCTTTGCCTTCCTGACGATGGAACCACGGTGCCTTGATTTCCGGGTAGATACCGATGTTTTTGCCGGTTGAGTGGTTCAGCCCCTGAATAAACTCGATTTCATCCTGAAAGGTGTGAACGCGGAAGTCTGATTTGCCCATCGGGAAGCGGTTCGGGTAGCTCTGTACCGGCTTGCCGTCTTTCAGGTCAAACCCTTCGGTGAAGTTAAGCGAACGGATTTCCGCCAGCGTAAAGTCGATGGCGTAGTAACGGCCGTCGGCGCGCGCCCGGCCGGGAAAGCGGCTGGCGACGTCGGTCACGCGGTCAAGGTAGTGATCGTGCAGCACCACCAGCGCGTTGTCTTTGGTCATCACCAGATCTTGTTCCAGATAGTCTGCGCCTTGCGCATACGCCATCGCTTTGGCCGGCAGAGTATGCTCCGGCAGGTAGCCGCTGGCGCCCCGGTGGGCAATGACGATTTTATCGCTGGTCTGCGCCAGCACACTGAGGGACATCACCAGTGCGACACCGGCCAATAATGGTTTGAACGGAGGAATCATGTCAGCGTCCTTTTTCAGTGGGAGAAAGAAAAGCTGTGTGAGTGGTGATGATGAAAACGAACAGGTCGTTGATAACTCCCCGCCAGTCCGGTATGAACCGGCGGGGATAATGCTCATGGTTTACGGTAAGTAAACCATGACGAGATGACAGAATCAGGCGCGCTTCGCCAGTTCTTCTTTATGTTTTTTCTCGTTGATCATGGTCAGAATCAACAGCAGCACCGCCAGTACGCTACCGCCGATCATCACCATGAAACCGCCGTTCCAGCCGAAGAAGTCTACGGTGTAGCCGACGATGGCGCTGGCTGCCACTGAGCCGCCCAGATAGCCGAACAGACCGGTGAAGCCCGCGGCGGTGCCGGCGGCTTTCTTCGGCGCCAGTTCCAGCGCGTGCAGGCCGATCAGCATTACCGGGCCGTAGATCAGGAAGCCGATGACGATCATACAGAGCATGTCTACGTTGGGGTTGCCCGCCGGGTTCAGCCAGTACACCACGGTGGCGATGGTCACCAGGCTCATGAAGAACACGCCGGTCGCGCCGCGGTTGCCTTTGAACACTTTGTCGGACATCCAGCCGCACAGCAGCGTGCCCGGAATACCCGCGTATTCGTACAGGAAGTACGCTATCGACGATTTATCCAGCGCGAAGTGCTTCACTTCTTTGAGGTAAGTCGGCGACCAATCGAGAATACCGTAACGCAGCAGATAGACGAACACGTTGGCGAAAGCGATGTACCACAACAGTTTGTTGGGGAACACATACTGCATGAAGATTTCTTTCGCCGTCAGTTCCTGTTCGTCTTTTTCGCTGTAATCCACCGGGTAATCGTTTTTGTATTCTTCGATCGACGGCAAACCACAGGATTGCGGCGTGTCGCGCATCATGGCGAAGGCGAACAGCGCGACCAGAATGGCGGCAAAGGCCGGCATATAGAGTGCGGCTTTCCAGTCCTGGAACCAGGCCATACCCAGCAGGAACAGCAACGGCGGGATGCCGCCGCCCACGTTATGGGCGCAGTTCCAGATAGAGACGATACCGCCGCGTTCTTTCTGCGACCACCAGTGCACCATAGTACGACCGCACGGCGGCCAGCCCATGCCCTGGAACCAACCGCAGATGAACAGCAGCACAAACATCACCATGATGCTGGAGGTCGCCCACGGGACGAAGCCCATAAACAGCATGACCGCGGCGGCCAGAATCAGACCGGCGGGCAGAAAGACGCGCGGATTAGAGCGGTCCGACACTGAGCCCATGATGAATTTGGAAAACCCGTAGGCGATGGAAATACCGGACAGTGCGAAGCCCAGGTCGCCTTTGGAGAAGCCCTGTTCGACCAGATACGGCATCGCTAACGCGAAGTTCTTTCTGACCAGATAGTAGGCGGCGTAGCCAAAAAAGATCCCCAGAAAAATCTGCCAGCGTAACCGGCGGTAGAGCGGGTCTACCTGATGTTCCGCCACGCGCGGGCGATGAGCCGCAGGCTTGAAAATACTCAACATAAATAAACGATCCCCGATAGTTATTTTCTATAACGCTCGCCAGCGTAGCGAATGCGCGTAATCCTCGATGTGAGTAAACGCGCAATTGTTACACTTTTATGACGTAGGGCGCTATTTTGAGCTTTAGATAACACAAATGAAATAACCATTTTTCATTTTTGAGTGATTTGAATCACATATTCGGCGTCATACCACCATTTAATTTTCGTTTTTTGAGTGTTTTTGTTCTTTATCAATCATTGCGGCGGCGTTTTATGTCCCACTAGACGCAGACGGCTCCGGATTGAGGTAAAACGGCAATGGCGAACAACGGTTTGCGGCGAGAAACGGATGTAGTGATTATCGGCGGTGGCGCCACGGGGGCGGGAACGGCCCGCGACTGCGCGTTGCGCGGGTTGCGTTGCCTGTTGCTGGAACGGCACGACATCGCCACCGGCGCTACCGGCCGTAATCATGGACTGCTGCACAGCGGGGCGCGTTATGCGGTCACCGATGCGGAATCCGCCCGCGAATGTATAGAGGAAAACCAGATTCTGCGGCGCATCGCCCGCCATTGTATCGAGCCGACCGATGGCCTGTTCCTGACGTTGCCGCAGGATGACCTCGATTATCAAACCCGCTTTATCGCCGCCTGTCAGCGGGCGGGGATCCGGGCGCAGGCTATCGAACCACAAGAGGCGCTGCGGCTGGAACCGGCGGCTAATCCGGCGTTGATCGGCGCCGTGCGTGTGCCGGACGGCACGGTCGATCCCTTCCGGCTGACCGCCGCCAATATGATCGATGCCTGCGAGCATGGTGCGGAAGTACTGACTTACCACGAAGTCATCGGATTGATCCGTCAGGGCGATCGTGTCGTCGGTGTGCGCGTTTTCGACCACAAACGCCAGGTAGCCAACGAAATTTATGCGCAAGTGGTGGTGAATGCGGGCGGCATCTGGGGGCAGCGCATCGCCGAGTACGCGGACCTGAATGTCCGCATGTTTCCGGCCAAAGGCGCATTGCTGATTTTGGGCCACCGCATCAATAACCGGGTGATTAACCGCTGCCGGCCACCGGCTGACGCCGACATTCTGGTGCCGGGCGATACCATTTCGCTGATCGGCACCACCTCAACCCGTATCGATTACGACCAGATAGACAACATGACGGTAACGCCGGCGGAAGTGGACACGCTGATCCGTGAAGGCAGCCTGCTGGCGCCGCAACTGGCGCAGACCCGCATTCTGCGCGCTTACGCCGGGGTGCGGCCGCTGGTGGCGAACGATAACGACCCGTCCGGGCGCAGCGTCAGCCGCGGCATTGTGCTGCTGGACCACGCCAGCCGCGACGGTCTGGAAGGTTTCGTCACCATCACCGGTGGCAAGCTGATGACTTACCGGCTGATGGCGGAATGGGTAACGAACAAAGTGTGCGAAAAACTCGGCCACCGGGTTGCATGTACCACGGCATCGCGACCGTTACCGGGGTCGGAAGTCTCGGATCCGGATACGCCGCAGGCCGCCTCGCCGCTATCGGCGCCGCTGCGTGGTTCCGCCATTTACCGCCACGGGCAGCGTGCCGTACCGCTGGTATCCGGCCAGCGGGTGGACAGCAGTCTGGTGTGTGAATGCGAAGCGGTGACGGCCGGTGAAGTGCGTTACGCGGTGGAGTCGTTGCAGGTTAATAACCTGACTGACCTGCGCCGGCGCACCCGCGTCGGCATGGGGACCTGTCAGGGGGAACTGTGTGCCTGCCGTGCGGCCGGTCTGTTGTGCCGGCTCGGGCAATCCACGCCGCAACAGGCGGTATCGCAACTGAGCCGGTTCCTTAACGAACGCTGGAAAGGTATGCGCCCCATCGCCTGGGGGAACACTTTGCGGGAAAGCGAATTTACCAGTTGGATTTATCAGGGCTTGTGCGGACTGACCGAACGCCCGGAACAGGAGGGCGGCGATGCGTTATGACGTGGTGATTATTGGCGGTGGGCTGGCGGGGTTAGTCTGCGGCATTCGCCTGCAAGAACAAGGCAAACGTTGCGCCGTAGTGAGCAGTGGACAAAGCGCGTTGACCTTTGCGTCCGGCGCGCTGGACCTGCTGGCGGCACTGCCGGACGGCACTGCGGTCGAGCAGCCGTTGACCGCACTGGACGAACTGGCCGCGCAGGCGCCGCATCACCCTTACACTCTGATCGGTAAGGCGCGAGTCAGCCAATTGGCGGCGGACGCTGAAGCCCTGCTGGCGCGTTGCGGGCTATGGTTGCGGGGGGAGAGCAGCGGTAATCATCAACGCCTTACTCCACTGGGCAAGTGGCATTCGTGTTGGTTGAGCCCATCGGACAGCGTGACGCGCGGTCTGGCAGGCTCGCCGGCGTGGCGGCAGCCGTTGGTCGCCGGTATTGAAGGGTTTATGGATTTTCAGTCCCGGCTGGTCGCCGGAGAATTACAGGCGCAGGGGATCGCGGCGCGCGCCGACGATTTGCGCTTACCGCTGCTGGATGCCCTGCGGCAAAACGCCAGCGAGTTTCGCTCATTGGCGATTGCCCGGCTGTTGGATACCCCGGCGGGAATCGCGGCGTTGGCGGAAGAACTGCTGATGCGGGCAAGCGGTAATGATGCCGTGATACTGCCCGCCTGCATCGGTCTGGAGGCGCAAGCGCAACTGAATACGGCGCTGGGTAAACCGGTGGGGCTGCTGGCGACGTTGCCGCCATCATTGCCGGGTATGCGGTTGCATCAGGCGCTGCTGGGGCGTTTTCGTCAGACCGGCGGGACACTGATGCCGGGAGACAAAGTCTTGTCGGCACAATCGCATGAAGCGGGCGTGGCGTTGTATACCCGTAGTCACGGCGAGGTGCCGTTGCGGGCCGAACATGTGGTATTGGCGAGCGGCAGCTTTTTCAGTAACGGTCTGGTGGCCGAACGCGATCGGGTGGTGGAACCGGTGTTTGGGCTGGACGTCGATTTTCTGCCGGTTCATGAGGACTGGAGCCAACCCAACCTGTTTGCTGCCCAGCCGTACCTGCAATTCGGGGTAGTAGCGGATGCGCAGTTGCACCCGGCTATCGGCGGTCATACCCAGTCCCGGTTGTATGCCATCGGTTCGGTATTGCGGGGATATGACCCGTTACGACAGGGATGCGGTGGTGGGGTTTCACTGCTGACCGCGTTATACGCCGCCGAGATGATGATAAGGGAGAACCCATGATGAGCCGGGCTGACACCAGTTTCGAGAATTGCATCAAGTGTACCGTCTGCACCACCGCTTGCCCGGTTGCGCGCGTCAACCCGCTCTATCCGGGGCCGAAACAGGCGGGGCCGGATGGCGAACGGCTACGGCGCAAAGACCCGTCGCTATTTGATGAAGCGCTGAAGTATTGCACCAACTGCAAGCGCTGCGAGGTGGCGTGCCCATCGGATGTCAAAATCGGCGATATCATCCAGCGCGCCAAAGCCAGCCATAGCCAGCACCGCCCGACGCTGCGCGATGCCATCCTCAGCCACACGGATCTGATGGGGTCGGTCGCTACGCCGTTCGCGCCACTGGTCAACAGCCTCACCGGGCTGAAACCGATGCGTCAGTTGTTGGACAAGGCGTTGAAAATCGATCACCGCCGCCAACTGCCGCGTTATTCCCACGGCACCTTCCGCAATTGGTATCGCCAACAGGCGGCGCACCAGTTGCAGTTTGAAGAACAGGTGGCCTATTTCCACGGTTGTTACGTCAACTACAACCACCCACAGTTGGGGCGTGACCTGATCCGCGTGTTTAACGCCATGGGGGTTGGGGTACAGTTGCTGACTAAAGAGAAGTGTTGCGGCGTGGCGTTGATCGCCAACCGGTTTCTCGATAAGGCGCGCAAACAGGCTCGTTTCAATCTGGCTTCGCTGGATGATGCCATCAACAGCCGCGGCTTGCCGGTAATCGCCACCTCATCCAGTTGCACCTTCACGCTGCGCGATGAATATCCCCATTTGCTGGGGCTGGACAATCACCACGTGCGCGACGGCATTGAACTGGCGACTCGTCACCTTTATCGCTTGTTGGATCAAGGCCGGACATTGCCGTTGCAACCCTTGCCGCTGCGGGTGGTGTATCACACCCCTTGCCATTTGGAACGCATGGGGTGGACGGCGTATACCCTGGAACTGCTGCGGCGTATTCCGGGGCTGGAATTGCAGGTATTGGATTCCCAATGCTGTGGTATCGCCGGCACCTACGGTTTCAAGAAGGAAAACTACGATACCGCGCAAGGGATTGGCGCCCCTTTGTTCCGGCAGATAGAGGCGAGCGGTGCTGATCTGGTGATCACGGATTGTGAAACCTGCAAATGGCAAATTGAAATGTCTACCAGCAAAACCTGCGAACACCCTCTCAGCTTACTGGCTAAAGCATTGCCAGCGTAACGGACTGTAGTGGATTGCCGCCCTCTCTGTTTTTTCTGCGAGAGGGCGCTCTTTTTCATTTCCCTTTCATTCTGAATGGTTAAATGTTAACCATTTGATTCTGAAAAAGTAATCTCTCACGTCTATGGCGAAACGGCCTGAACGTCAGGCAGAGCGGCCTTCTCAGGTATGATTTTTCTTTGAATTGAACAAAAAAACGCTTTACAGATGCAAATGATAATGATTATTATTGCCATGCGTTCCGGGAAAGCCTAATGAATCCATCCTTGTGACTCATCGCGGTTTTGCTGTGAAGGCACGACATTGCTCACATTGCTTCCAGTATTACTTAGCCAGCTCGGGTGCTGGCTTTTTTTTGTCTCGATTTTTTAGGAAACTAGATTCCTTTTTTCCTTGTTTGCGTGCCATCCCTGGCCGCCACCCTATGGGCCGTCGCGATGCGACGTCAAAAATTTCTCCCAGAAATTTTTTGAATAGAGCGGTGAGTTTTTTCAGCTTTTTTCTTCTCTGGTGGGGCAGCTAGACTGAAAAAAACATTCGAGGAGCGCAACATGATTTATTTACGCAAAGCACAAGACCGCGGCCATGCTAATCACGGCTGGCTGGATAGCTGGCACACATTTTCGTTTGCCGATTACTATGATCCCGATTTTATGGGCTTCTCCGCACTGCGGGTGATCAATGAAGATCGTATTGAGGGCGGGCAGGGTTTTGGCACCCATCCGCACCGGGATATGGAAATTCTCACCTATGTATTGGAAGGTACGGTAGAACATCAGGACAGCATGGGCAACAAAGAGCAGATCCCGGCGGGCGAGTTCCAGATCATGAGCGCCGGTACTGGGATCCGCCACTCGGAGTACAACGCCAGCCAGGACAAACTGCTGCATTTATATCAGATCTGGGTGATCCCGGAAAAAACCGGTCTGACGCCGCGCTACGAGCAGCGCCGCTTCGACGCACCGCAGGGCCGCCAGTTGGTGTTGTCGCCGGATGCGCGCGACGGGTCGCTGAAAGTGTTCCAGGACATGACGCTGTGGCGCTGGGCGCTGAAATCGCAGGAAGAATCGGCCTACCAGACCGAGCAGGGCCGTCATCTGTGGATTCAGGTGGTGCGCGGCACCATTGAAGTCAACGGCCAGCAAGCGACGACCAGCGATGCGCTGGCGATTTGGGACGAGGCGTCTATCACCGTACGTGCCGGTGAAGACAGCGAAATCCTGCTGTTTGATTTACCGCCGGTCAAATGACGTACGACGCGCCCAAATCAAGTCGTTGGATAGCGTTTAGGTTCTAATGGGCAGAAGAAAGGCAGGCTAATGAGCCTGCCTTACTGGTTTACATGATGTGCTTCGCTGCCTGTTAGCGACCTTCTCTTCTCCCGGTCGGCAGGCGCAACATCAGTTATCAGGACTTGACGCTACGTACCAGTGTTTGCTTACAAATATGCCCGAAAGTCACGTATTTAACGTTGTTTCCTCCTACGCCAATACCTTCTTGAACCGGGACTTCAAGACGCCATGCGCCGAAATCAAAGGTTGTGCTCCATGTGTTGAGATAACCCCGATCATAATTATTGAACTCTGTAGTCCAGTCGGCGTGACAGGTATCTAATGTTATCGTCCCTGACGCGTTTCCGCTCGCATCGGTAGTTATAATGTGCGCAGTATTTGCATTAAACTCCAAAACATCGTTATCCACTCGTTGGTCGAGATAGAGAACCGCGTTAACATTCGGAATCCCTGCTCCAGTCGAGTCGGCAAGGCGAACATTCCAGGTGACCGTACGATAGGCTTGAGTGGTCATAGAACCATAGGGCGTCGGTGCTGAATAGGGGATATTCAGAACAGAGCTCTCACCCTTCACGGAATTGGTAAATGAAGCAATCTTTGAACCGAAAGACAACTGATAGTATTGCGTTGGCGTCGGTAATTTTGCTGGATTAGGCGACACTCTTACCAGAATGGTTGTATTCGGTTGTGAAGGGGTGATCGTATTCTGCTGACCAGTATTGCTTGTGACCCAGGTATTACCATCATCAGTCGAGTAGGCAATCAGCCAATAGTTATTGGCTGCATTGTCAGCGCCGGCGAGTTGAAGCAGAACCTGTTGGCCGCTGATTGCGGTAAATGTGTAGTAATCGACATCGACATCACTGTCAGAGTTACCCTTGATTTGATACAAACCGTCAGGTACGACAGTCGCAAGCGATGGCGCATCATTGAGCTCATAACTATCGATATTCGTATTAACAATCGCGCCAAAGTTAAGCTCGGAGCCATCAGCTGTATTGGCTTCTATATACCAATAGTAGTGTCCAGGTTTGGTTAAGTTCAGTGTGGCCTCATCACTATTCTCTGGATTGTCAGAATAATAAATTGGCGTCAGATTGTTTTTGCCATCATCACTAAACAGCGTCAGAGACACGTTGGTTCCCGAACTCATACCGGTGACGAACGTTGTTGTTTTAGAGGGCTGCGTTATTTCAAAATGGTAGCAGGCGCTTCCTCCATTTTGCAGACCACTTAGCGTATAAATTGAATTCACTGCAAGGGTTGGACACAGTGGGGTGAATGTGCTGTCACTGGTCGCAGCCTGACTGCTTGATAAGGACTTTAGCGATTTGTTTTTTGCCGCGGCCTTTGGCGCAGAGACATCGGGGGTAATAACAATGACCCCGTCTTTTTCGTTTTTAGTAAATTGATACTTATCCGATGCTTTCTGCTGTATTTTATCCGGGGCCTTGAATAAGGATACCACACCTTTATTGGGTAGTTTGTTTGTATCCTTTACTTCGACAGGGACGGTGGTCTCTGCCATCGCCGAGCCGAGACTGAATGTTAGTCCAGCCGTTATAAAAAATAAGCCAGTACGATAGAGTTTCATTTCTATAATTCCTTTTTCATAAATGACAGAAATATAATCAAACGAAAGATTGTGCAGTGCACATAAACTTCAATTTTGTGAATGACGGACGACGCAGGCATTATCGTGGAAATAATATTTTTACCAATATTATGTCGCGTCAACAATGCCTGGTTTTTCACGTAATAATATTTCCATATGCTCTTTTTAGCGCGTTGAGATAACTAAAAAATTCCTGAAGACGGAACGGATTGAACATGAGTAGTATCAGGAAGAAAGACGGTGAAGCATCACAATAGCGCTTGCATCATTTTGCTGAGAGATGCTTCAAGTGCATGTTTATACCCTTCATACTTCAAGTTGCAGGTGCGTTGGCTGCCCTCGCTCACCCCAGTCACTTACTTGTGTAAGCTCCTGGGGATTCGCTCGATTGCCGCCTTCCTGCAACTCGAATTATTTTGGGTATATACTGAATGCATACAGCTATGCATCGATTCCTTTCCATCTTTTTCCTTTCTCTATATCGCTAGAGCGAGCATTCTCATTACGTTACTTTTTTTGTAAATAAAAGTAAAGCGTTAGAGATGAATGTTTCTATAAAACTGACTTCGCGCTCTGTTTTTTATTACGAAGTTGTCCTGAAAGTGAGATTTAATTGAGTATTTGGCTGCTAAAGTGTGTCTTTGCTCCGGAGGATTTATGCTGTGATACCCGAAATGCTGGAATAAAGTATGCTTTTTGGGGGAGAAGGGAAAATAAGGTTATAGCTAAATTTTTATCCGGCTATTATTTTTAAATCTAATTTGATAATCTCAATAAATAATGTTTTTTATTATTTTTATATTCATGATATCCAATTGTTATATATATCTTGCTAACCATTTGTTTAGTACAATCGGCGCAGTGCCGTTCTGACGTCGGAAGTGATTCAGAAAAGCATACGCTGCGATGACATTGCGGGAGACGCCGCACTTACGGCGCTTCCCGCTGTGATGTCAGAGAGGGGCCGACCTGACTAGCCTGAAACCGATATCTGAGGTAGGAAAATTGGGGGTATGGACATCACATTCCGACAGGTTGCTAATGCGCATCAGGTAACTGCCGCCACAGAAGTAGTGCATGTTGTTCAGGCCCGTCATATGAAAATCATCGTCGATCCACTCCCAGACATTACCGGTCATATCGTACAAGCCAAGCGCATTGGGTTGCTGGCGCGCTACGGGCTGGGTACTAAAGGTCGTACTGTTGTCCTTGGGCATATTGGCGATGTGATCCGGGTTATCGCTGCCGGAATAAATTCGGCCATATAAGCCTTGGCGCAAAGCGGCTTCGCCACCGCGTGCAGCGACTTGCCACTCATTCAACGAAGGGAGGCGGTATCCGGTTGCTGCAGGATTCCTGACTACATTGAGAGCCTGATCTTGCGGTACTGATGTGATAGGTCGTCCATCGGCAGTCATGTAATACGGCGTTAACTGCTGTGAAGCGCTTAACGCGTTAGCGAAGACTACCGCGTCCCACCAGGAAAGGGTTGTGACGGGGTGCCTGCCATTATCCTGCTCTGCAGGCAGGCAATCATCGAAGTGACCGCCGTTACAGCCATTTTCAAACGTGTAGCCGTGACTTTCCGCCCATTGGAGCACGTGCTGATATTGCGAATAGGTAATTTCTGTTCGCATGATATAAAAAGGTTTAAGGGTGGTATTGGTGTGGCTGGCATAGTCCTTGTTGCCAAAAATATTACCGACATAAAATGCACCGCCTTTGATGGCGATTTCATCAGGCATCACGTTGGGTTGCACCGCATGAGCGAACTGGCTGAGTAGTAATACGGCATAAAGAACAACATTGCGTTTCATATCGTTTGTCAATAATCCAGATTTAAGGGTTCGGGTGGGGACTGTATTTTAGGCGCGCTGCCAATGGCGGTGCGAATCGTGACTTGATATTGGGTGTGTTGAATACCACTTAGCCAATTATCCAGTTCGGAAAAGGCGTAGCGAACGTCCTTATTTTTCGCCCATTCAGGTAATCCTTCGATACGGTAGGTGTAATTAATCAACACCAACTCCGGCGAAATAGACTCATAGTGTGTGATCTGATGAAGCGCAATGCGGCCATAACAGAAATCACCATAGGGCATAAAGTTACGCTGTCCTGACTGGGTTAATGACCATATGGCCTCATTACCTTGGTCGGTTTTTTTGACTAGTCCGGCTGAGACCAACGCATTGAGCCGCCCGGATAACCATGATGCCTCGTTACGGGGCGTTTTAACCGGCCACTTCTTTTCTCCCAGACAAGGTGAATACCAACCGTCGATAAATTCCTGTATCAGGCGTGCGTGAAAACGCAGCTGATCCGGTTGTTTCGCATTGGCACCAATAGGAAACAACACGTTAAAGAACAGAGCAAAGATAGCGAATATCGTCCAGTACTTCATAAGCAGAACCGTATTTCTCTGGGGTAGTTAACGTTTTTTCGATGACCCAACTGTAAGGGGGAACGCCGGGGTCATCATGACTTTCAGCCAGTTTGTAGACCGTAATCTTGATCGGTTGCATGGCGGTCAAGTCATCTCCTCGCTTTTGTACGCTAATCAGCTTCTTTCCTTTGGGGTGATGGTAAAGCCGATAATCAAAGATATTAATGCGTGATGCCGACAAGCTATAGTCAAACCAGATGAACATATCACTATTAGGAACAGGAATAATGCTATAGCCATTGCTGTTTTTGATATAAAAACTCATCCCTCGATTCGGATGGGAGGTATTATTATCAAAAAAAGAAAGTATGGCTAAATCTTTCTTTTCGTGATTAATAAGCGAGAGGTAATTAACTCCCTGTTTTACTTTCTCCTCTTGCATACAGTTTGCGTAACTTTTTGTCGTAATAAGAACCGTTAAGATAATCGTGGTTACTCTAATAACATGAGAAAACATGAGCGTCCTTTTATACCCGTCATACTTCAAGTTGCTGGTGCGTTGGCTTTCCTCGCTCACCCCAGTCACTTACTTGAGTAAGCTCACGGGGATTCGCTGCGTCGCCGTCTTCCTGCAAATCGAATTATTTTGGGTATATTAATCAGCCAATAGGCTATGGTACCCGCCATATTGCAACTATCTCGCTCATAAATGAGCCTCGTTGCGTGTTGTCTGGTAACTTGAAGTCTGACGGGTATATTTTTATTAATAATAAGCTGGCAATAAAATAAAAAATAATATAACGAATATTATATTCAATAGTGTCTGTTTTTGTAACCTGTGCTCAGGTACATATTCTGCTAATCATTTCTTTAGTACAATCGGCGTTTTGAGTCATGGGGATGTCAACGGATGATAAAGAAAAAAAGGCCGGGACTTCAGGATGTCGCCGACCGGGTTGGGGTGACCAAAATGACGGTCAGCCGCTATTTGCGCAACCCTGAACAGGTATCGGAAGCGTTGCGGGGTAAAATCGGCGCAGTGTTGGATGAATTGGGCTACATCCCCAACCGAACGCCGCATATTCTCGCCAATGCGACCAGCCGGGCGATCGGCGTGCTGCTGCCGTCGCTCACCAACCAGGTGTTTGCCGAGGTGCTGCGCGGCATCGAAAAAGTGGCGGAATCGCAGGGCTATCAAACCATGCTGGCGCACTACGGCTATCAGCCGGAAGTGGAAGAACGGCGTTTGATGTCGTTGCTGGCGTATAACATTGACGGCTTGATCCTCGCCGAGCGTAATCACACCGCCCGTACCCGACAGATGATCGCGGTGGCCGGGATCCCGGTGGTGGAGTTGATGGACTCGGTATCGCCCTGCCTCGATATGGCGGTGGGGTTCGATAACGTGGACGCGGCACGCCAGATGGCGCGTTACATGATTGCGCGTGGTCGCCGCCGTGTCGTCTACCTTGGCGCACGTCAGGATGAGCGCACGCTATTAAAGCGGCAGGGCTATGAGCAGGCGATGGCGGAGGCTGGGCTTGCCAGCTACAGCGTGATGAGCGAAAGTCCGTCGTCTTATACGCTGGGCGGCGAATTGTTGCGTCAGGCACAGGCGGAATACCCGCAGGTCGACAGTCTGTTTTGTACCAATGATGACCTGGCGATTGGTGCGATGTTCGAGTGCCAGCGGCAAGGGTTACGTGTTCCCGAGCACATCGCTATCGCCGGTTTCCACGGCCATGATATCGGGCAGACTACCGTGCCGCGGCTTACCAGCGTGCTGACGCCGCGTAAGCGCATCGGCGAGATCGGTGCGGCACAGTTGCTGGCGCGTCTGCATGGCGAGTCCCTGCCGACGACCAGCGTGGACGTCGGCTTTACCTTGCAAGTGGGAGAAAGCGTCTAGAACCGTGGCGTCAGCGTGACAACCGCGCACGTAACGCCGCGACGCATCGCGCCACGACCTGATCCATCGGGCCGTTGATATCCACGGTGATCACATCGGTTTCCGCTTCATCCGGTTCTTCCAGCGCATCAAACTGGCTTTGCAGCAGCTCGGTCGGCATAAAATGGCCGGCTCGCGCCTGATGGCGTTGCAGAATCGTGTCAAAACTGCCTTTCAGGTAGAGGAATACCATGCCGTCGTTGCCGTCGCGCAGCCGATCACGGTAGCGCTTTTTCAGAGCCGAACAGACGATAATGCCGGCTTCGTTTTTATGATGCAGGCTGTAGGCGGCATCGTTCAGGCGCTCAAGCCAGGGGGCACGGTCATCGTCGTTAAGCGGCTGGCCGCTGGCCATTTTCTGAATATTGGCTTTGGGATGCAGATCGTCGCCATCGATAAACTTGGCGTTAATGTCCCGTGCCAGTTGGGCACCCACGCTGGATTTTCCGCTGCCGGAAACCCCCATCAGAATAATACTTTGTCCTGACATAATTTGATCTCTATCGCAAACTGTAAATTAAATGCTTCTTACTGGTTTCAGATTTTAACATGTTACCGGTATCATGATACCGGTAACATCGTGCATTGTGATGTTTGTCACATCGGGTGATGTGTCCCCGGAGACATGCCCCTACTGTAGCGAAAGCGCCGATGAAACACCGGGAGCATTCGCAAAACATAAGAAAATCCCCCTGTTATTGCCCGATTCGCGCAGACAGGGGTTGCCGGAGATCGTTATGCCACTCGTGATTGTCGCTGTGGGTGTCGCACTGCTGTTGGTGCTGATGATCCGCTTTAAACTGAACGGCTTTATTGCACTGATTCTGGTTGCCCTGGCCGTGGGTATCATGCAGGGAATGCCGGTGCAGAAGGTGATGACGTCCATCAAGAACGGGGTGGGCGGCACGCTGGGCAGCCTGGCCTTGATCATGGGATTTGGCGCCATGCTGGGGAAATTGCTGGCGGATTGCGGCGGCGCGCAGCGGATCGCCACCACGCTGATCCATCGCTTCGGCCGTAAGCATATCCAGTGGGCGATTGTGCTGACGGGCTTTACCGTGGGGTTTGCGCTGTTCTATGAGGTCGGGTTCGTGCTGCTGTTGCCGCTGGTGTTCAGCATTGTGGCGTCGGCGCGTATTCCGCTGTTGTATGCCGGTGTGCCGATGGCGGCGGCGTTGTCCGTCACCCACGGTTTCCTGCCGCCGCATCCGGGGCCGACGGCGATTGCCTCGCTGTTCCACGCCGACATGGGCAAAACCCTGCTGTACGGTACGCTGCTGGGGATCCCGACGGTCATTCTGGCTGGCCCGGTCTATGCCCGTTTCCTGAAGAAGATCGATAAGCCGATTCCGCAAGGGCTGTATAACCCGAAGCAGTTCACCGAGCAGGAAATGCCGAGCTTTTTGGTCAGCGTGATGACCGCGCTGGTGCCGGTTATCCTGATGGCGCTGCGCGCCGTGGCGGAAATGGTGCTGCCGAAGGAACACCCGCTGTTGCCGTACGCCGAGTTCTTCGGCGACCCGGTAATGGCGACGCTGATTGCGGTGTTGATCGCCATCTTCACCTTCGGTTTGAACCGTGGGCGCAGCATGGACGAGGTGATGGGGACTATCACCGACTCGATTAAAATCATCGCCATGATGTTGTTGATCCTCGGCGGCGGCGGCGCTTTCAAGCAAGTGCTGGTGGACAGCGGCGTGGACAAGTATATCGCCGGCATGATGCACGGCAGCGGTTTCTCGCCGCTCCTGCTGGCCTGGCTGATTGCCGCCACGCTGCGTATCGCGCTGGGGTCCGCCACCGTGGCGGCGATTACCGCCGGCGGGATTGTCGCACCACTGATCGCCACCACCGGCGTCAGCCCGGAATTGATGGTGATTGCGGTCGGCTCCGGCAGCGTGATTTTCTCCCACGTCAACGACCCCGGTTTCTGGCTGTTCAAGGAGTATTTCAATCTGAGCATTCCGGAAACGTTGAAGTCGTGGTCGGCGCTGGAAACCATCATCGCGGTATGCGGTTTGGTCGGCACCCTGCTGCTGAGCCACGTAGTGTGACGGCCGTGGCGTAATAGACGAGATATCATCGATCGCGGCGGGCTGGATGTGACCGTCCTCTCTCAGTCTCCGGGCGGAGGCTGAGAGAACGGCCCGCGGTTTACAGTTTCAGGTAGGCGCGAATGCCATCCAGGAACATCTGGGTAGAGAGCATGACCAGTACCAACCCCATCAGCCGTTCCAGCGCATTCACGCCTTTATCGCCGAGCAGGCGTAAGAACAGGTTCGACAACAGCAGCACGACCACCGTAATGCCCCAGGCAATGAACAGCGCCAGCGTCAGATGCGATAACTGGTTGGGATACTGGTGTGACAACAGCATCAGCGCCGCCAGAATCGACGGCCCGGCCACCATCGGGATAGCCAACGGCACCAGAAATGGTTCGTCGCCGGCCGGCAGGCCGCTGGTAAAGCCTTCCTGCGTTGGGAAAATCATGCGGATGGCGATCAAAAACAGCACGATACCGCCGGAGATAGACACGGTTTCCGTGCGTAGATTCAGTATCGCCAGAATCTTTTCGCCGGCGAACAGGAATACCAGCATGACTCCCAGTGCGATGATCATTTCCCGAATCAGCACCACGCGTCGCCGTTTGGGATCCAGATGTTTCAGTACGGACATAAACACCGGCAGATTGCCGAGCGGATCCATAATTAACAGCAACAGGACGGTTGCCGAGATCATTTCAGTCATGGTGGCGGTTAGCTCCTCTCATCCCTTGTCTTCTGTCGGACACATTAGGTGTGTTGCTGAAAACGTCCGGGTCATCGAATAAATTCACTTGCGACTTCTGATACATTTTGTAAGGTTGACGGACATCACTTAAAACTATGCTCCCTGCCTGAAACGGCAGTCGGATTGCTTTTTGTCACCCCCAGGCAGGACGGTTACCATGAAAAATGTTGGTTTTATTGGCTGGCGCGGAATGGTCGGTTCGGTACTCATGCAGCGCATGGTGGAAGAACGCGATTTTGATTTAATCCGCCCGGTATTCTTTTCTACGTCGCAACACGGCCAACCGGCGCCGGCGTTGGGCGGCCAGCAGGGCACCCTGCAGGATGCCTACAATCTGGACGCGCTGCGCGCGCTGGATATCATCATCACCTGTCAGGGCGGCGATTATACCAATGAAATTTACCCAAAGCTGCGTGAAAGTGGCTGGCAAGGGTACTGGATCGACGCAGCATCCTCTCTGCGTATGAAAGATGACGCGATTATTATTCTGGACCCGGTCAACCACGGCGTGATCCAATCCGGCCTGGACAACGGCATCAAAACCTTTGTGGGCGGCAACTGCACCGTCAGCCTGATGTTGATGTCGCTGGGCGGCCTGTTCGCCAATGATCTGGTGGAGTGGGCGTCCGTTGCAACGTATCAGGCGGCATCCGGCGCGGGTGCGCGTAATATGCGCGAGTTGCTGATCCAGATGGGCCAACTGAACGCTGAAGTCGCCAGCGAATTGAGCGACCCGGCTTCCGCTATTCTGGATATCGAACGCAAAGTGACGGCATTGTCGCGTGGCGGTCTGGACGTGGAAAACTTCGGCGTACCGCTGGCGGGCAGCCTGATTCCGTGGATCGATAAACAACTGGAAAATGGCCAGAGCCGCGAAGAATGGAAAGGCCAGGCGGAAACCAACAAGATTCTCAACACCGCCAGCACCATTCCGGTAGACGGTCTGTGCGTACGCATCGGTGCGCTGCGCTGCCACAGCCAGGCGTTCACCCTCAAGCTGAAAAAAGACGTATCGATTCCAGAAATCGAGCAGATGCTGGCGACCCACAATGACTGGGTGAAAGTGGTGCCGAACGACCGCGAAATCACCATGCGTGAACTGACCCCGGCGGCAGTCACCGGTACGTTGTCCACGCCGGTGGGGCGTCTGCGTAAACTGAACATGGGGCCGCAGTACCTGTCTGCCTTTACCGTCGGCGACCAGCTGTTGTGGGGCGCCGCCGAGCCGCTGCGTCGCATGTTGCGCATCCTGCTGTAATCTCGTTGCCTAAAACGCGCTCTGCCGAGCGCGTTTTACTTTTTCCGGACATCCCCCCGTTACGCCGCACGTTCCTGTTTATCCTCAGGGATTTGTACGCCGCTTTGCGTTGCATCACGATCATCATGATGAACCCCGGCATAATGGGGCGACCTGCGCGGCACCGCGCCGGAAGACCTTTTTCGCTTTTTTGTGAGGCTGACACTGACATGCAACGACTGACGATTTCTCTGGATGACCCGCTGGCTGAGGCGTTGGATGCACTGATGCTGCGCAAAGGCTATGCCAACCGGTCGGAAGCGTTTCGCGATATGCTGCGGCGCGAGCTGGGTGAAATGATGGTGGCGCAGGATAAAAACGCCGAGTGCGTGGCGGTGCTGAGCTATGTTTATGACCATCACGAACGCCAGTTGTCGAGCCGGCTGGCGGGGATGCAGCATGAACACCATCACCTGACCGTTTCCACCATGCACACGCATCTCAGCCATGACGAGTGTGTGGAAACCGTGATCCTGCGCGGCCCCACTGAGCGTGTGGAACAGTTTGCCGCATCGGTTATCGCCCAGACCGGCGTGCGCCACGGCCGGCTGAACCTGATTCCGATGGAGCAGGCCGCCGCTAAAGAATAAATGCAGCAACACCGGTATTATCGTCAAGCCGGTTTGCGGGTCAGGCTGGCATCAACGGCGGTCGACGCGTGGCGAAAAATCGCCGGAGCGACCCATTAACTCCATGAATTATAAATAATATAAAATATTTTCCCGCCGAAATAATATATAACGCTTGCATTCATTGCGGATGAATGCGTTAATAGCGCCACGGTTTGTTAGTCAGACCTATTTATGCAAAGCATTTTACTAAAGCAGTACTCAGTCCAAGCGTTATCCCTGATATCACTTCCCCTGAATCTCTTTTTTTCTTGCTCATAAGTATTTCCTGCATTGCAGACCCATGTTGCCCTCAGAACGGGCTGGAAAAAAATTACGAGGTAGTATGATGTCTAATAAAATGACTGGTTCAGTAAAATGGTTTAACGAATCTAAAGGTTTTGGCTTTATCAGCCCGGCTGATGGCAGCAAAGACGTATTCGTGCATTTCTCTGCGATTCAGAGCGATAGCTTTAAGACCCTGTATGAAGGTCAGAAAGTAGAATTCGTTATCGGCAACGGCCCGAAAGGTCCTTCTGCTGAAAACGTGGTAGGGCTGTAATTTCCCGGGTCATCCTCACCGACGATAGCGAAGATGGCGTTAGCCGGAGCAGTGACGTGATGTGATGCCGAGATTAGCCTGAGAACGGCTTCCCCACAAGGGAAGCCGTTTTTTATTGTCGCTATACCCGTCATACTTCAAGTTGCAGGTGCGTTGTCCTCCCTCGCTCACCCCAGTCACTTACTTATGTAAGCTCCTGGGGATGAAATGAGAGACATCCTGTCTCTCACCGCAGGCCAGCCGTTGGCTGTTCAAATTCGTTCCAGACGAATTTGTCACTCAGTTGCCGCCTTCCTGCAACTCGAATTATTTAGGGTATAAATTGCTACTCTATAGCTGTCGCACCCTGATAGTTGCCATACCCTGACCCGTTGCACGCTTATGCCATCCGTAGCGGTACGCGTACCTTTACGCGGGTAAAGCGATTCGGCTCGCTGGTGACGGTGATGCCGTAGTGATGGCCGTAACGTGCTTTAACGCGTCGATCCACCAGATTCATCCCCAGTCCGTCGCTGCCGTTGCGCGGGTAATAAGCGCCGGCGTTGTCCTCTATCGTGAGTTCCAGCATATTGGCGTGGGTGCGTGCGTCGATACGCAGGCGGCCGTCATCCAGCATGTGGGAAATACCGTGTTTGATGGCGTTTTCCACCAGCGGCTGTAAAGAAAAAGCCGGTAGTCTGGCGGATCGGAGCGATAAAGGAACGGCGATCTCCACGGTCAACAGGTTGGTGAACCGCGCTTTTTCAATGTCGAGGTACGCGCTGATATGCTCCAGTTCATCGCCGAGTGTGACTTCGTCGCCGCTGCGCTTGAGATTTTTGCGAAAAAACGTCGACAACGACAGCACCAACTGGCGGGCCTGGTCCGGATTGCGGCGAATAATCGCCGATAGCGTATTCAGGGTATTGAACAGGAAATGCGGGTTGACCTGCGCGTGCAGCAACTTGATTTCGGATTGCGCCAGCAACTGCTTCTGTTGTTCGAAACGGCCGGCGAAAATTTGGGCTGACAGCAGGTGGCCGATACCTTCCCCCAGCGTCCGGTTGATAGTGGAAAATAACTTGTTTTTCGGCTCATACAGCTTGATGGTGCCGACCACTCGCTGTTCTTCGCCACGCAGTGGGATCACCAGCGTCGACCCGAGCTTACATTGCGGCGAAACCGAGCAGCAAAACGGTATTTCGTTGCCATCGGCGTACACCACTTCATTGTTGTCGATAGCCTGATGGGTATAGGACGAGGTAATCAGCGCGCCGACTCTGTGGTGCTCGTCGCCGATGCCGATAAACGCCAGCAGTTTTTCCCGATCGGTGATGGCGACGGCGCCGACGCCCAACTCTTCATACAGTATGCGGGCGACCCGCATACTGGTTCCCGGATTGAATCCCTGGCGCAGTATACCTTCCGCCCGGGCGGCAATTTGCAACGCGCGGGCTGAAAATGCCGAGGTGTACTTTTCAAACATTGCCCGGCGGTCCAGCAGGATCCGCATGAACATTGCCGCTCCGATGCTGTTGGTAATCATCATCGGCAAGGCGATGCTTTTGACCAGCATCAGCGCGTCGCCAAATGGGCGCGACAGTAGCAGGATGATGCTCATCTGCACTATTTCCACCAACAGGGTGACGGCGGCGATAACCAGCGGCTGGAATAACAGGTCGATGCGGTGGTGCCGAATCATATAGCGGTGCAGCAACCCGCCGACCAGCCCTTCCACCGTGGTGGACACCATGCAGGCCATCGCCGTCATGCCGCCCAGTGAATAGCGGTGCAATCCGCCGGTGAATCCGACCAGCATACCGACCGAAGGGCCGCCCAGTACACCACCCAGCAGCGCGCCGATGGCGCGGGTATTGGCGATGGAGTCGTCGATATGCAGGCCGAACCAGGTGCCGAGAATGCAGAATATGGAGAACGTCAGATAGCAGATCAGCTTGTGCGGCAGATGGAGCGTGACCTGCGTTAGCGGAGTGAACAGCGGCGTTTTACTTAACAGATAGGCGATGACCAGATAGACGCATGTCTGCTGCAGTAATGACAGAATTAACTCAACCTGACTGACCATAAACGACCTACCTCCCTGTTTGATCAAGTCATTCTACGCGTTGGGCTTCAGGGTAACCCAAACGAGATCAATATTCGCTAACGCTATGATTAATTATTTTTTCTTATGGTTATCAGGCGTAAAAATTTATCCAATATCTCAAATATTTTCCCTTTTCTTGACTAAGCTGAATCTTAGGCTTACCTGAAGAATACTTCGCAGCCTTGGATATTACTGTGATGTTTCATTTTTTCAGGTCGGTTCTCTTTTTTATGGGGCAGGCTGGTTCCTTTTTTGTTATTGACGCAGGGCATTCGCATACCAATAAGCGTGATGAAGAAATGACCTGTCTCTTTAACATCTTTACTTTATTTAGATGGTTAATTCAGAGGACGGATGCCATGTCAGGATTTTCCGATCGGAACATCATTAATCTCCTTTTTTCCGGCCATTATGCCGATCCTTTTGCAGTATTGGGTATGCACGTCACATCGTCAGGTCTGGAAGTTCGTGCGCTGCTTCCGGAGGCCAGCGATGTACACGTGGTAGACGCACACAGCGGACGTAAAGTCGCACACCTGCAGCGCCTGGACCCGCGCGGTTTTTTCGCTGCGGTGATCCCTCGTCGTAAAAAGCCGTTCAGCTATCGGCTGGCGGTGACCTGGCAGCAAGATACGCATGTGATTGACGACCCTTATCGTTTTGGCCCGTTGTTGCAGGAACTGGATATCTGGCTATTGGCGGAGGGGCGCCATTTGCGGCCGTTTGAAACATTGGGCGCGCACCCGTCCACGCTGGATGGCATCGGCGGCACCTGCTTCGCCGTCTGGGCGCCGAATGCTCAGCGGGTGTCGGTGGTGGGCGATTTCAATTTTTGGGATGGACGCCGCCACCCGATGCGGCTGCGGCGCGAGAACGGCGTGTGGGAGCTGTTTGTACCGGGCGTCGGGGTCGGGCAGTTGTACAAATTCGAAATCATCGATTGCTACGGCAATGTGCTGGTGAAATCAGACCCGTATGCGTTTGCCTCCCAGATGCGGCCGGATACCGCCTCGGTGGTCAGTGCGTTACCGCCCGCGTTGCCGGTGGATGAGGCGCGGCAACGTGCCAACGATTTACAGTCGCCGATTTCCATTTACGAGGTGCATCTGGGGTCATGGCGGCGGCATAGCGACAATAATTTCTGGCTCAGTTACCGCGAACTGGCGGACCAACTGGTGCCGTACGTTAAAGACATGGGGTTTACTCACGTTGAACTGATGCCGGTGCATGAACATCCGTTTGATGCCAGTTGGGGTTACCAGCCGCTGGGGCTGTATGCACCGACCCGCCGCTTCGGCTCGCCGGAGGATTTCCATTATCTGGTCAATGCCTTTCATGACGCGGGCATCAATGTGTTGCTGGACTGGGTATCCGGCCATTTCCCGACGGATAGCTACGGTCTGGCGCGGTTTGACGGTACGGCGCTGTATGAATATGCCGACCCGAAAGAGGGCTACCATCAGGACTGGAATACGCTGATTTATAACTTCGATCGCCATGAGGTGCGTAACTATCTGGCGGGTAATGCGTTGTACTGGACGGAGCGGTTTGGCGTCGACGGGTTACGGGTAGACGCAGTGGCATCAATGATTTACCGCGACTACAGCCGCCGCGACGGCGAATGGGTGCCGAACCATTACGGCGGCAAGGAGAACCTGGAAGCGATCGGCTTTTTGCGTTACACCAACCAGATGCTGGGCCAGAACCGTGCCGGAGCGGTCACCATCGCCGAAGAGTCCACCGATTATGCCGGGGTGACGTTGCCGCCGGAACATAGCGGGTTGGGTTTTCACTATAAGTGGAACATGGGCTGGATGCACGACTCGCTGGCCTACATGCAGCAGGATCCGGTGCATCGTAAATACCACCACGACCTGCTGACCTTCGGCATGTTGTATGCCTATAGCGAGAACTTCGTCCTGCCGCTGTCGCACGATGAAGTGGTGCACGGCAAGCGTTCTTTGCTGGATAGGATGCCGGGCGACGCCTGGCAGAAATTCGCCAACCTGCGCGCCTATTACGGTTTCATGTGGGCTTATCCCGGCAAGAAGCTGCTGTTTATGGGCTGCGAGTTTGCACAAGGGCGGGAATGGAACCACGACACCAGCCTGGACTGGCACCTGCTGGATGAGCCCGAAGGCTGGCATGCCGGCGTGCAGCAACTGGTGCGCGACCTCAACCATTGCTATCGCCAACACCCGCCGCTCTATCAATGCGACTACCTGCATCAGGGATTTGAATGGGTGGTGGTAGACGATCGCGAGAACTCGGTATTCGCCTTTATCCGGCGTGATGCCGAGGGTAACGAGATATTGATTATCAGCAACTTTACGCCGGTCCCCAGAGAGGGATATCGCGTCGGCATTAACCAGCCGGGACACTGGCGCGAAGTGCTGAATACCGATTCCATGCATTACCACGGTAGTAACCTTGGCAATCAGGGATTAGTGCGTAGCGAAGCGGTGGGCAGCCATTCCCGCCCACAGTCGCTGGTGTTAACGCTGCCGCCGCTCTCCACCTTGTATCTGGTGAAGGAGGCGTAATGGTTGAGCTGCTGGCGGGTCGGCCGCGACCGTTAGGTTCTCATTTTGATGGCGAAGGGGTGAACTTCGCGTTGTTCTCATCCAGGGCATCGCGGGTGGAGTTATGTATTTTTGACGGGCTGCGGGAGCAGCGTCTGCCGTTGACGGCCCGTACCGGCGATATCTGGCACGGTTATCTGCCGGATGCGCAACCGGGGTTGTGTTACGGCTACCGGGTCGACGGCGCGTTCGATCCGCAACGCGGTCTGCGCTTTAACGCCAACAAATTGCTGCTTGACCCTTGCGCTCGGCAGATGGACGGCTGGGTGGTGGATGACGAGCGGCTGCATGGCGGCTATGACTATCCCGATGCGGTAGACAGCGCCGAGGTGATGCCGCGCAGCGTGGTCGTGGATGAGCGCTACGACTGGCAGGGCGATGCGTTTCCGCGCACGCCCTGGAGCCAAACGGTGTTGTATGAAGCGCATGTGCGCGGGTTGACGCGGCGACATCCGCGTATTCCGGCGGCGATACGCGGTACTTACGCCGCGCTGGCTCACCCGGTGATGCTGGATTATCTGACCAGGCTGGGCGTGACGGCGCTGGAGTTGATGCCTGTCCAGCAACACGCCGATGAACCGCGTTTGCAGGCGATGGGACTGCGCAATTACTGGGGTTACAACACGTTGTTGCCGTTCGCGGTGGACAGCAGCCTGGCGGCCGGCGACGAACCGCTCAACGAGTTCCGCGACATGGTGCGGGCGCTGCATAATGCCGGGATCGAGGTGATTCTGGACGTGGTGTTCAATCACAGCGCGGAGCTGGATGCCGACGGCCCGACCCTGACGCTGCGCGGCATCGACAACGCCAGCTACTACTGGCTGACGGAGGACGGCGCTTATCACAACTGGGCCGGGTGCGGCAATGTGTTGCGGCTTGAACATCCGGCCGTGTTGCAGTGGGTGATTGATTGCCTGACGTTCTGGCATGAAACCTGCCGTGTGGATGGTTTTCGTTTTGATCTGGCGACGATTTTGGGGCGTATGCCGGACTTTTCCTCTTCAGCCCCGTTCTTTACCGCCCTGCGTAATCATCGGTCGCTGCGCAACTGCAAGCTGATTGCCGAACCCTGGGACATCGGCCCCGGTGGTTACCAACTGGGCAGGTTTCCGTCGCCGTTTGTCGAGTGGAACGACCGTTTTCGTGACGATATTCGTCGTTTCTGGCTGCACGGCGATCTGCCTGTCGGGGTGTTTGCCCGCCGTTTCGCGGCCTCCAGCGAAGTGTTTGAACGCAACGGCCGCTTACCCTGGGCATCGGTCAACATGCTGACTTCCCATGACGGTTTTACCCTGCGCGATCTGGTGAGCTTCAACCACAAGCATAACCAGGCCAATGGCGAACAAAACCGGGACGGCACCAACAGCAATTTCAGTTTCAACCATGGCATCGAAGGGCTGGAGGCGGACGCGGCTACGCAGGCGCGGCGTCGCGCCAGCCAACAGGCGCTGCTGACGACGCTGTTGTTATCGCAGGGTACGCCGATGC
Source organism: Dickeya chrysanthemi NCPPB 402 (assembly GCF_000406105.1). Taxonomy (NCBI): domain Bacteria; kingdom Pseudomonadati; phylum Pseudomonadota; class Gammaproteobacteria; order Enterobacterales; family Pectobacteriaceae; genus Dickeya; species Dickeya chrysanthemi. Next base: position 275,733 of record NZ_CM001974.1, read on the forward strand.
TGCTGGCCGGCGACGAGTTCGGCAGCAGCCAGCAAGGCAACAATAATGCCTATTGTCAGGATAACGCGCTGGCCTGGTTGCACTGGGAAACGGCGGATACCGAGTTGATTGCGTTTACCGCCGGGTTGATCCGCTTACGCCGTGCTATCCCGGCGTTACAGAAGGCGGGATGGTGGCGTGACGGCGAAGACGACGTACGGTGGCTGAATGCACAGGGAGAGCCGCTGACGCTATCCGAATGGGAACAGGGTGAACACCGGTTACAAATTCAGCTATCTAAATACTGGCTGCTATTGATCAACGCCACGTCACAGGCGAGTGATTTTTCTCTTCCCGAAGGGGAGTGGCGGGTCGCTCCACCGTTCGATGCTACCGACCATCCGCTCAATGAGCGGGTTTGGCGCGGACAGGCGAATGCGGTGTGTGTACTGGTAAAAAAATAAAAAAAAGGAGTCTGACATGGTGAGTACCGAGAAACACGATCCTCTAATGCTGGCCAGACAGTTGCCCCTGAAATCCGTCGCGCTGATTTTGGCGGGAGGACGAGGGACCCGGCTGAAAGATTTGACGGCGCACCGCGCTAAACCCGCGGTACATTTCGGCGGTAAATACCGGATTATCGATTTTGCGCTCTCTAATTGCCTGAACTCCGGTATTCGCCGGATTGGCGTGATTACCCAGTATCAGTCGCACACGTTGGTGCAGCATATCCAGCGCGGCTGGTCGTTCCTGAATACCGAAATGAATGAATTTGTCGATTTGCTGCCGGCGCAGCAACGGCACGATGAAAACGATCACTGGTATCGCGGTACTGCCGACGCCGTGTGCCATAACCTGGATATTATCCGGCGCTATGGGGCGGAGTACATCGTGATTCTGGCCGGCGATCACATCTACAAGATGGATTATTCCCGCATGTTGCTTGACCACGTGGAGAACGGCGCCGAGTGTTCAGTGGCCTGCATCCCGGTGCCTATCAAGGAAGCGCACGCGTTTGGCGTGATGAGCGTGGATAAAGACAATCGCATTATCAGTTTCGACGAAAAACCCGCCAACCCAACGCCGATGCCGGATAACCCCGATATGGCGCTGGCCAGTATGGGGATCTACGTATTCAACGCGCAATACCTGTACCGAATTTTGGAAGCGGATGTGTGCACCTCGGAGTCCAGCCATGATTTCGGCAAGGATCTGATCCCGAAAATCGTCGCGCAGGGACATGCCTGGGCGCACCCTTTCACGCTCTCCTGCGTCACCTCTTCGGATAACGCGCCGCCGTACTGGCGCGATGTCGGCACGCTGGAAGCTTACTGGCGCGCCAATCTTGACCTGGCGTCGGTGATGCCGGAACTGGATATGTACGACCATAACTGGCCGATTCGCTCGGCGATGGCGGCGCTGCCGCCCGCTAAATTCGTCCAGGACCGCTCCGGCAGCCACGGGCTAACCATGAACTCGCTGGTATCCGGCGGGAGCATCGTTTCCGGCTCGGTGGTTACGCACTCGGTGCTGTTCCCGCGGGTGCGTATCAACTCCTTTTGCAGCATTGATTCATCGGTGCTGCTGCCGGATGTCAACGTAGGGCGTTCATGCCGCCTGCATCGCTGCATCGTCGATCGCGCCTGCGATATTCCGGAAGGGATGGTGATCGGCGAAAACGCGGAAGAAGACAGCCGTCGCTTTTATCGTTCCGAAGAGGGAATCGTGCTGGTGACGCGCGCCATGCTGGCCAGGCTCAAACCCTGATCTGAACGTAACCGGCCGTGGTCGGCCGGAGGATTGATGCTGCCCGCGAGCTGGCGCGGGCGGCGGAATGGGAGACAAGATGCGGGTATTACACGTGTGTTCAGAGCTATTCCCCTTGCTGAAAACCGGGGGACTGGCGGATGTAGTGGGAGCATTGCCCAGCGCGCAGATCGCGGCGGGGATGGATGTACGGGTGCTGTTGCCGGCGTTTCCCGATGTGAAAAAAGGTATCCCGGATGCGCAAGTGGTGCGGGAACTGGATACGTTTGGCGGTCATGTCACGCTGCGTTACGGTCATTACAACGGAGTAGGCATCTATCTGATAGACGTTCCTCATCTGTATGACCGGGCCGGCAGCCCGTATCACGATACCTCGTTGTTTGCCTATTCGGACAATGTCGTGCGTTTCGGTTTACTGGGTTGGATGGGCGCGGAAATGGCCAGCGGCGTGGATCCGTTCTGGCGTCCCGACATTGTTCATGCCCATGACTGGCACGCCGGGCTGGCCTGTGCCTATCTGGCGGCGAAAGGCCGACCGGCAAAATCGGTATTTACCGTTCATAATCTGGCTTATCAGGGATTATTTGATGCTCGTCACATGTCGCAACTGCGGTTGCCGCCGGAGTACTTCAGCATGTACGGGTTGGAGTTCTACGGCCAGATCTCGTACCTCAAAGCCGGGCTGTACTATGCGGATCACATCACTACCGTCAGCCCGACCTATGCCCATGAGATAACCCAGCCCGAATACGGTTACGGTCTGGAAGGGCTACTGAAGTCTCGGGAAGAGGACGGCCGCTTGTCCGGCATCCTCAACGGGGTGGATGACGATATCTGGAATCCGGCGCACGATTCGCTGCTGACGGCGACGTATAGCCGCGATGAGCTGGCGCGCAAGGCGGAGAACAAACGGCATTTGCAGACGACGATGGGGCTGAAGGTGGACGACCGGGTGCCGGTGTTCGCCATCGTCAGCCGCCTTACCAGCCAGAAAGGGCTGGATATCGCGTTGCAAACCGTCACGAATTTGCTTGAACAAGGTGGGCAACTGGTGGTGCTGGGGGCGGGCGATGCCACCCTACAGGAAGGTTTTCTGGCGGCGGCGGCGGAGTATCACGGTCGCGTCGGCGTCCAGATTGGTTATCACGAAGCGTTTTCGCACCGCATTATTGGCGGAGCGGATGTGATTATGGTTCCTAGTCGGTTCGAACCTTGCGGTTTGACCCAGTTGTACGGCCTGAAATACGGCACGTTACCGCTGGTCAGGCGTACTGGCGGGCTGGCGGATACCGTGGCTGACTGCTCGCTGGAAAATCTGGCCGATGGCCTGGCGAGTGGTTTTGTGTTCAGCGATTGTAACGTAGCATCGCTGTCGCGGGCGATTCGTCGGGTCTTTGTGTTGTGGTCGCGCCCTTCGCTCTGGCGTTATGTTCAGCGTCAGGCAATGGCAATGGATTTTAGTTGGCAGGTCGCAGCCCAGGCCTATCGTGCGCTTTATCAACGTCTGTGGTAGTACGCATCAGTGGGAATGACATTATGAACTCTCCATTTATCTACAACTCACCTACGCTCAGCGTAGACGCGTTGAAACACTCCATCGCTTACAAGCTGATGTTTACCATCGGCAAGGACCCCAGCATCGCCAGTAAACATGACTGGCTGAATGCGGCGGTGCTGGCGGTGCGGGATCGCATGGTCGAGCGCTGGTTACGTTCCAGTCGTGCGCAGTTATCGCAGGATGTTCGGCAGGTTTACTATTTGTCGATGGAGTTTCTGTTGGGGCGCACCTTGTCCAACGCCTTGCTGGCGATGGGCATGTTTGACGACCTGCGCGACGCGCTGGAAGCGATGGGGCTGGACCTGAACGAACTGCTGGAAGAAGAAGACGATCCGGCGTTGGGCAACGGTGGCCTTGGCCGTCTGGCCGCGTGTTTCCTCGACTCGCTCGCGACGATGGCGCTGCCGGGGCGGGGCTATGGTATCCGCTATGAATACGGTATGTTCCGGCAAAATATCGTTGACGGTAAGCAGGCGGAATCGCCGGATTACTGGCTGGAATACGGCAACCCATGGGAATTCGTGCGTCACAGCACCCGTTACAAGGTGCGTTTTGGCGGCCGCATCCAGCAAGAGGGGAGTAAAACCCGCTGGCTGGAAACTGAGGAGATCATTGCCTGCGCCTACGATCAGATAATCCCCGGCTTTGATACCGACGCCACCAACACCTTACGGCTGTGGGCGGCGCAGGCCAGTAACGAAATCAATCTCGGTAAGTTCAATCAGGGCGACTATTTCGCGGCGGTGGAGGACAAAAACCATTCCGAAAACGTATCGCGGGTACTCTACCCTGATGACTCCACCTATTCCGGGCGCGAGTTGCGTTTACGTCAGGAGTACTTTCTGGTATCCGCCACGGTGCAGGATATCCTCAGCCGTCACTGGACGATGCACAAAACCTACGCCAATCTGACGGAGAAATTCGCCATCCACCTCAACGATACCCACCCGGTACTGGCGATCCCCGAGCTGATGCGTTTGTTGATCGACGAGCACAAGTTCAAGTGGGATGTGGCCTGGGATGTGGTCACCAAGGTGTTCTCCTATACCAACCACACCCTGATGGGCGAGGCGTTGGAAACCTGGCCGGTCGACATGATGGGCAAGATTCTGCCGCGTCACCTGCAACTGATTTTCGAAATCAACGACCGTTTTCTGGACGAAGTACAGGAACGTTTCCCCAATGAGCACGACTTGTTCAAGCGGGTATCCATCATTGATGAAGAGCATGGGCGTAAAGTCCGGATGGCGTGGCTGGCGGTGATCTGTAGCCACAAAGTGAATGGGGTATCGCAGTTGCATACCGACCTGATGGTGCAGTCGCTGTTTGCCGATTTCGCCCGTATTTACCCCGATCGGTTCTGCAACAAAACCAACGGTGTGACGCCTCGCCGCTGGCTGGCGCTGGCGAACCCGTCGCTGTCGAAAGTACTGGATGACACCATTGGCAAAACCTGGCGTACCGACCTGAGCCAACTGGCGGACCTGAAACCGCATATTGATTTTCCGGCGTTCCTGCAAAAAGTGCGCAAGGCCAAGCAGGAGAATAAAAAGCGGTTGGCTATCTATATCGCGCAGCATCTGGATATTGTGGTCGACCCGAATGCGCTGTTTGATGTGCAAATCAAGCGGATTCACGAGTACAAACGTCAGTTGCTCAACGTGTTGCACCTGATAACGCTCTATAACCGCATCAAAGACGACCCGGAGCTGGATCGCGTACCGCGCGTCGCCATCTTTGCCGGTAAGGCGGCCTCCGCTTACTACATGGCCAAGCACATCATTCACCTGATCAATGATGTGGCCAGCGTGGTCAACAACGATCCGGAGGTGAAAGACAAGCTGAAGATTGTCTTCATCCCTAACTATGGCGTCAGCCTGGCGCAGATCATTATTCCAGCGGCCGATCTATCGGAACAGATCTCGCTGGCGGGCACCGAGGCGTCCGGCACCAGTAACATGAAGTTCGCCCTGAACGGTGCGCTGACTATCGGTACGCTGGATGGCGCCAACGTCGAAATGCGTGAGCGGGTAGGTGAAGACAATATCTTTATCTTCGGCAACACGGCGGAGGAGGTGGAAGCGCTCCGTCGTAGCGGCTATAACCCGCGGGAGTTCTACAATCAGGACGAAGAGCTGCATCGGGTGTTGACGCAGATAGCGACCGGCGTATTCAGCCCGGACGACCCGCGCCGTTATGCCGACCTGTTTGATTCACTGGTCAATTTCGGCGATCACTATCAGTTGCTGGCGGATTATCGCAGTTATGTGGATAGTCACGACAAGGTGGACGATGTGTACCGCGACGAAGATGAATGGACGCGCCGAACGCTGCAAAACATCGCCAATATGGGCTATTTCTCTGCCGATCGTACGATTCAGGAGTATGCCGACGACATCTGGCACATCAAGCCGATACGGTTGTAGCCTCAGCACAGTTTTTGACGCCGAACCCCCCCTCGTTTGGTATCGAGTGGGGCCCACAGCTACGGCTTCCTCACGGAAGCCGTTTTTCTTTAGTATTAACCAACTTTGGGGATTAACCGGCTTTGGCTAACTGGCTGCGGTAGCTGACCAGCCAGTCGGCGACACGCTGGCGTTGCGCGTCGTCCAGCCACATGCCGAGCTTGGTGCGGCGCCAGATAGCGTCTTCCAGCGACACCACCCATTCATGCTCTACCAGATAGCGTAACTCGGCTTCGTATAAGGTATAGCCGAAGTGTTCGCCCAAATCGTTTAGGCTTTGCGCGTTGCCGAGGATTTTCTCGCTCTGGCTACCGTAGGTACGGCTGTAACGGCGTGCCAGCGCTTCCGGCAGATTGTAACGGCGGCGCAATGTGGCGGCATAATCTTCACGGCTGCCGCTGATGTCGCCACCGGGCAGAATCGCGTTGCGGGTCCATGCTTGTCCGGCTTGCGGGTAGTATTTCACCAGCTTTTCCAGCGCGTGTTCCGCTAACTTACGGTAGGTGGTTAATTTGCCGCCGAATACCGACAGCAACGGCGCTTTGCCGTTTTCATCCGCAACGGACAGCGTGTAGTCGCGGGTGATGGCCTGCGGTGAATCCGACTCGTCGTCGCACAACGGGCGCACGCCGGAGTAAGTCCAGACGATGTCGTCGCGCGTCAGCTGTTTTTTGAAATGGTCGTTATACACATCCAGCAGGTAACGGATTTCGTTGTCGTCGATCTTCACCTGATGCGGATCGCCGTGGTACTCCACATCGGTGGTGCCGATGATCGAAAACTCGTCCTGCCACGGGATCACGAACACGATGCGGTGATCTTTGTTTTGCAGAATGTAGGCCTGCTCTTCCTGATGCACACGCGGAACGACGATATGGCTGCCCTTAATCAGACGGATGCCGTACGGCGATGGCAGCGCCAGACCATCGTCGAAGAATTGGCGTACCCACGGCCCGGTCGCATTGACCAGCCCTTTCGCTTGCCAGCGGTGGATTTCGCCGCTCAGCGTATCCTTCGCTTCAACGATCCACAGACCGTTTTCGCGGTGAGCGCGGGTCACTTTCATGCGCGTTTTCACGTCGCCGCCGCGGCGCACCACTTCCTGCGCGTTTAGCACCACCAGACGCGCATCGTCCACCCAGCAATCGGAATATTCGAAACCGCGCGTCAGTTCCGGTTTCAACACGGATTCGCGACCGAATCGCAGCCCGTGGCTGGACGGCAGGCTAACGCGTTTCCCCAGATGGTCGTACATGAACAGACCGGCGCGAATCATCCAGGCCGGGCGCAGATGTGGCTGATGCGGCAGACGAAAACGCATCGGGAAAATGATGTGCGGCGCCATTTTCAGCAGCACTTCGCGTTCGGATAACGCTTCGCCCACCAGGCGGAACTCATAGTGCTCCAGATAGCGCAAGCCGCCGTGAATCAGCTTTGAGCTGGCGGAAGAGGTGGCGCAGGCCAGGTCCTGTGCTTCCAGCAGCAAGACGGATAACCCGCGCCCGGCGGCGTCTGCTGCGATGCCAGTACCATTAATGCCTCCGCCGATCACGATCAGATCTTGGGTTTCCACGTTTTCTCCTCCACCACGTCAAAAGCGGTATAGCCGTTAAAGTTATAATGTTCGTTTTCGCTCATGATATTAATCGAAAACAAACATGTTAGCCAAGCGTTAACCAATTAAAAACATTTGCGCGTGATAGAGCTAACAGTTTCGCGCCTGATTTGGTTAAAAAATAGTGTCTCTGTACTGGGCTGCGCGATCGCGCTTCCTGCTGTGTCGCCCTATATCCATGTGGTTTATCCGGTCTATCCATGCAATGGGTGGGTTACAATGTTTGTCATTTCAGGCATACCTGTTAATAACAATTCGTTTAATAGCAATTCGTTCACCAAGAAATATGAGGCAGGCAATGGAGCAGTTTCAGTCAATCGATATCGAGCAGGCGTATCAGCGCTGGCAGCAAGGTCATGCGTTGGTCGATATCCGCGATCCGCAGAGTTTCGGTGCTGCGCATGTCCCAGGCTCAACCCACCTGACCAACGAAACACTGTCGGATTTTGTGCGCGACGCTGATTTTGAGCAGCCGGTGATGGTGATGTGCTATCACGGCATCAGCAGTCGCAATGCGGCGAGTTACCTGATTAGTCTAGGCTTTGAAGCCGTATATAGCGTGGATGGCGGTTTCGATGCCTGGCAAAAACGCTTTCCGCAGGATGTGGCGGCAGGGTAATCGCACATTGGCATACCCGATAAGCGCAGTGCGATGACATTGTTTGCATCCTATATGAATAAACGATGTGAAAACCGTCACACGCATACTGAAATAAGCAAGATTATGCGCGGTTATTGCGCTGCGTTCCGGGCAATAAATGTTTTAGAATCGAAGACATAAATTCATTGGCGGAATGCGTTGGGCTATTGTCATGATCCGAATTGTTGCGCTATCCAATCCGCGTCTGGCACAGGCGTTTGTCGACTATATGCACACGCACCAGGTCAGGCTGGTTGCCCGCATTAACGGAGACGACGTGGATATCTGGCTGCCGGACGAAAGCCAGCAGGAGCGGGTGAAGCAGGAACTGGAGCGTTTTCTGCAGGAGCCCTGGCATGAGCGCTATCAGGCCGCCAGTTGGCAGAGCGGGACGACCAATAGCGGGCTACGTTACCCGTCCTTTTCTTACCTGCAAACGCTGCGCCAGCGCGCAGGACCGCTGACGCTGAGTTTGTTGGTGGTCGCGATCGCGGTATACCTGCTGATGAAGGTGTATGGCGTGGATCGCCTGATGATGCTGCTGGCTTTTCCGGATAGCACCCAGAACCTGCAGCTCTGGCGTTGGTTCAGCCATGCACTGTTGCATTTCTCGCTGTTGCATTTGCTGTTCAACCTGATGTGGTGGTGGTATCTCGGCGGCCCGGTAGAACGCGTATTGGGCTCCCGGCGATTGTGCGTGATTCTGCTGGCGTCGTCCGCATTCAGCGGGTGGGTGCAGTCCTGGTTCAGCGGTGTGTATTTCGGCGGCTTATCCGGTGTGGTGTACGCCCTGATGGGGTATGTCTGGCTGCGCGGCGAGCGTGAACCGGACGGACCGCTGCACTTTCAACGCAGTTTGATGGCGTTCGCGCTGATATGGTTGGTGGCCGGCTATTTCGATGTGTTGGGCATGTCTATCGCCAACGCGGCGCACGTCGCGGGATTGGTCATGGGGGTATTGATGGCGTGGTGGGATACGCGTCGTCGTTCAATGTGATCGCGGATTTACTGCAGCCCTAAACGTGGCGTCAAGCCGCAGTGGCTATCGCCGTGTGCGTTTTTACCATGGGCGCGCTTTCTTGGTTGGCCGGCATGAGGTCATGTCGGCGTTTTAGGGGAACAATGTGAAGCAAACACAGCGGCACGACGCGATTATCGATCTGGTGCGTCGGCAGGGATACGTTAGTACCGAAGAGCTGGTGGAGCATTTTGCAGTCAGCCCGCAGACTATTCGCCGTGATCTGAACGATCTGGCGGAACAAAATAAGATCCATCGTCATCATGGCGGGGCGGCATTGCCCTCCAGCTCGGTCAATACCGCCTATCATGACCGCAAGATGATGTGGTCAGATGAAAAAGCCAGGATTGCGAGACAAGTCGCCAGCCAAATCCCGGATGGTGCTACGCTTTTTATAGATATCGGCACGACGCCGGAAGCGGTGGCCCATGCGCTGATGAATCATAAGGATTTGCGGGTGGTCACCAACAACCTGAATGTGGCAACGTTACTGACCGCGAAAGAGGACTTTCGCCTGATTCTGGCCGGCGGCGAGGTGCGCAGCCGCGATGGCGGCATCATCGGCGAAGCCACGCTGGATTTCATTTCCCAGTTCAGGCTCGATTTCGGCATTTTGGGCATCAGCGGCATCGATATGGATGGTTCGTTGCTGGAGTTTGACTATCACGAGGTTCGCACCAAGCGCGCCATTATCGAAAATTCCCGTTGCGTGATGCTGGTGACGGATCATTCGAAATTCGGCCGTAACGCGATGGTCAATTTGGGCAACATGGATTTGATCGACTATCTTTTTACCGATCAGTTACCGCCACCCAGTGTGCTGAAAATCATCGAACAACATAAGGTACAGTTGGAGTTGTGCTGATCCCGACGTGCCTTTTTCCATCACCCGTAGAGGAGAGAGGCACGATGTCACCCTTATTCAATTCTTCCCAGTTTGCCGCCGCCTTGCAGCGTCAGTTGCAGGCGTGCGCTCAGCCGTCGTTACAGGCGCTGTCGTTGCGTCAGTGCTGGCAATGGGTGAGCGCCGCGCTGACGGAACAACTGGATGCGTTGACGTCTGCCGAGTCAGCTCCGCCTGATGCCGGGCCGTCTGGGGTACGGCACGTTAATTATTTGTCGATGGAGTTCCTGCCCGGCCGCCTGACCGGGAATAACCTGCTCAACTTGGGATGGTATAACGCGGTGGCGGAGGTACTGGCCCAGCATGGGCTGGCGTTGAGCGACGTGCTGGAGCAGGAAACCGACCCGGCGCTTGGCAATGGCGGGCTCGGAAGGCTGGCGTCCTGTTATCTGGACGCGATGGCGACCGTCGGCCAACCGGCGATCGGTTACGGTCTGCATTATCAGTACGGCTTATTCCGCCAGCATTTCGACGCCGGCTTCCAACGGGAAACACCGGATGACTGGCTGCGCGACAGTTACCCGTGGGCGCGGCCCCGTCCGGAACTGGCGGTAGAGGTCGGTTTCGGCGGCGAACTGGTCGCCCAGCCGGACGGCAGCGAGCGCTGGATCCCGGAACAGGTCGTCGTCGGCGAAGCCACTGATATCCCGGTTATCGGTTACCACAATGGTCAGGTGCAACCGTTGCGGCTATGGCAGGCCACCCATAGCGAACCGTTTGACCTTGAGCAGTTTAACGCTGGCCATTACCTGAAAGCCGAGCAGCGGGGGATCGCCGCCGCCAGTCTGACCAAAGTGCTTTATCCGAACGATAATCATGCGGCAGGCAAAAAATTGCGCCTGATGCAGCAGTATTTTCAATGCGCCTGTGCGGTAGCGGATATTTTTCGGCGGCATGAGCGCGCCGGTCGGCCGCTGGCGACGTTGCCCGACTATGAAGTGGTGCAACTGAATGATACGCACCCGACGCTGGCGATCCCCGAAACCCTGCGCCTGTTGCTGGATGAATACCAATTATCGTGGGAACAGGCCTGGCAGTTGACCGGGCGGTTGTTCGCCTACACCAACCACACCCTGATGCCGGAAGCGCTGGAATGTTGGGATGAACGGTTGTTCGGCCGGCTGCTGCCGCGTCATTTGTCGATTATCAAAACCATTAATGAGCACCTGCGTCGGCAGGTGGAGGCGCGCTGGCCGGGCGATCGGCAGGTTTGGGCGCGTCTGGCGGTGGTGCACCGCCGTCAGGTGAGAATGGCGAACCTGTGCGTGGTGGCTTGCTTTGCGGTGAACGGGGTAGCACAGATGCACTCGGAACTGGTGGTTCGCGACCTGTTCCCGGAATATCACCAGTTATGGCCGACGAAATTTCATAACGTTACCAACGGTATTACGCCGCGTCGCTGGCTGAAACAGTGCAATCCGGCGCTCTCTTCGCTGATTGACGAGACGCTACAGACCGAATGGGGTAACCGGCTGACGCTGTTGGACGGGCTGGCGCCCTACGCGCAGGATAGTGCGTTCCGGGCGCGCTATCGCCAAATCAAGCAGGACAATAAAACCCAGTTGGCGCACTTTCTGCGGCGCGAATACGGCATTGTCGTCGATCCGGCCGCCGTGTTTGATGTGCAAATCAAACGGTTGCATGAGTACAAACGGCAACATCTGAATTTGCTGCATATTTTGTCGCTGTATAAGCGATTGCTTATCGACCCTGGATTGGATATCGTGCCGCGCCTTTTTTTGTTTGGCGCCAAGGCGGCGCCGGGTTACGTACTGGCGAAGAATATTATTTACGCCATCAACTGCGTGGCGGAGCACATTAATCGCGATAAACGGGTGAATGATCGCCTGAAGGTGGTTTTTTTACCGGATTACCGCGTTTCGCTGGCGGAGCGGATTATTCCGGCTGCCGACGTGTCGGAACAGATTTCTACTGCCGGTAAGGAAGCTTCGGGGACCGGCAATATGAAACTGGCATTGAACGGCGCGCTGACGATGGGCACGTTGGATGGCGCCAATGTGGAGATGGCGCAAGAAGTCGGTGCCGAGAATTTGTTCATTTTCGGGCATACCGTCGATCAGGTGAAAGCGCTGATTGCCGATGGCTATAAACCCGCTCGTTATATTGCTGCGAACCCTCTATTAAAGGAAATTCTTGCCGAGCTGGCGGATGGGACGTTCAGCCACGGCGATAAAACGGCGTTCGCCCCCTTGCTGGATAGCCTGCTGGAACTGGGCGATCCCTATCTGGTGCTGGCCGACTTTGCCCCTTATTGCCAGGCGCAACAGCGAGTGGATGAGCTGTATCGTGAACCTGATGAATGGACGCGTCGCTGCATCCTGAATACCGCCCGTATGGGGATGTTCAGTGCTGATCGGGCAATCCAGGATTATCAGAAACGTATCTGGACGATGCGTGATTAAGGAATCAATACCATGGCGTTGAAAGCAAAAAAATCCGTACCCCACCAGATGGGGATCGCTGATACCTATAAAGATGCTTACGGTAATGAACGGGCGATAGACAACGAAACCCGCCAGGCATTGCTGCAACTGCTTGAGGTGACTGAACCATCGACGGCACCGTTGTCGTCGGTATGTGTATTGCGTCAGGGGCAGCAGAATCGATTGCCGTTATGTCACGCAGGAGACTATGTCTGGACGCTAGCCTATGAAAAAGGCGGCATTATCGAAGGGCGCGTAAACGGCCTGGCGGTGTTGGCCTTGCCGGATAACCTGCCGCTCGGTTATCACCAGTTGATGCTGACGCAGGGCGAACAGCAGTGGTCTTGCCGGGTGATTGTCGCCCCGGCGCGGTGTTATGAACCGGAACCGCTGACGCAGGGAAAACGCTGGTGGGGCGTCATGGTGCAGTTGTATACCCTGCGTTCGTCCGATAATTGGGGCGTCGGCGATTTTGGCGATTTAAAAGCGCTGGTGGAGCAGGTGGCGCGTCGGGGCGGTGCCTTTGTCGGTTTGAATCCGCTGCATGCGCTTTACCCGGCACAGCCCGAGGCCGCCAGCCCGTATAGCCCGTCTTCGCGTAATTGGCTGAATATTGTCTATATCGATGTCAATCAGGTGGATGATTTTCATCAGAGTGATGCCGCCCGCGCATGGTGGAAACAGGACGATATCCAGCAGCAACTGACGGCGGCGCGCGCCAGCCGATGGGTCGATTATACCGCCGTTACCTGCCTGAAACTGGCGGCGCTGCGACTGGCGTTTAGCCATTTCACCGGTCGCAATGCACTGGACCCGCGTAAAACGGCGTTCCAGCAGTTTCTCAAAACCCACGATGAAAGCCTGTTGCAGCAGGCCACCTACGATGCGTTACAGGCGTGGATGCACCAGGGCAAACCGACCGCCGACTGGCGGCAATGGCCGCAGGAATATCACGCTGCACGCAGCGACGCCACACTGGCATTCCGGCAGGAGCACGCCGACGATGTGCAATTCTATTGCTGGCTTCAGTGGCTGGCGCATGAACAACTGGCGGCTTGTTTTTCCCATAGTAAACAATTGGGTATGCCGATCGGCCTATATCGCGATTTAGCGGTCGGGGTGGCGCAGGGCGGCGTGGATACCTGGGGCGACCAACAGTTGTATTGTCTGTCGGTGACGATCGGCGCACCGCCGGACCCGCTCGGGCCTGGCGGGCAAAACTGGAACCTGACGCCGGTGCACCCGACATTGTTGCGTCAGCGCGGTTACCAGCCGTTTATCGACTTGCTGCGCAGCAATATGGCGCATAGCGGCGCGTTGCGTATCGACCATGTAATGGGGTTGCTGCGCCTGTGGTGGATTCTGAACGGCAACGACGCGACTCACGGTGCCTATGTGTTTTACCCGGTGGATGACTTGTTGGGGATCCTGGCGCTGGAGAGCCATCGCCATCGTTGTCTGGTAATCGGTGAAGATCTGGGCACGGTGCCGGAGGAGATCGTCAATAAATTGCCCGACAACAGCGTCTATTCCTACAAGGTGTTGTTTTTCGAGAAGGATCAGCAGGATCGTTTTCGTGCGCCGGATGAATATCCGCCTCGTTCGATGGCGACCATCACCACGCATGATCTGGCGACGCTACGCGGTTACTGGCAAGGGGTCGATCTGACGTTAGGTAAAGATCTTGGGTTATATCCAGACGCCGCCGCGCTGCAGCGCCAGCATGAAGCGCGTGAGTGCGCCAAGCAGGGGCTGCTGGATGCGTTGCATGAGCAAGGGTTGCTGCCTCAACGGGTGGGCCGCAATGCATCGCTGACGACCATGAGCGCCCAGCTTAATCGTGGCGTGCAACGCTATCTGGCGGATAGCGCCAGCGCGTTGCTGGGCTTGCAGCTTGAAGACTGGCTGGATATGTCGACGCCGGTAAATGTGCCGGGTACCGATCAGGAATACCCTAACTGGCGGCGTAAGCTGAGCCGCCCGCTGGATTCCATTTTCACCGACCGTTATCTGGAAAGGCTGATCAGGGATATCGATCTACGTCGTGGCGGGCCGGTGCCGTCTCGAACCAAAAAGACAGTCAAACCGGCGGATACTCCGGTGGATAATGGAAAGCAGGAACAGACAAAAAAGCCTGAGTGACGAGAGTATGCGTCGACGGGGTTAACAGATAACAGAAACGATGAGCGGCCAGATGACTGACCGCTCATGACAATCAAAACCACAGTGGCTGAATAGGCACCCGCTTAATAATATGCACCCGCTTAATAATAGGAGTGCTCGCCGCGCTGGTGTTCGGTCAGGTCGCGAACCCCTTTCAGTTCCGGGAATTTCTGCAGCAATTCTTTCTCGATGCCTTCCTTCAGCGTGTAATCCACCATGGAACAGCCGTTGCAGCCGCCGCCAAACTGCAAAATGGCGTAGCCTTCTTCGGTGATTTCCATCAGCGTTACACGGCCGCCATGGCCAGCCAGTTGCGGGTTAATCTGCGATTGCAGCACATACTCCACGCGCTCCATCAGCGGCGCATCATCGCCGACTTTACGCATCTTGGCGTTCGGTGCTTTTAAGGTCAGTTGGGAGCCCAGTTGGTCGGCTACGAAGTCGATCTCGGCCTCTTCCAGATACGGCGCACTGAGTTCATCCACATACGCGGACAGTTTTTCAAACTTCAGCTCGGTATCGTTCGGCTCGACGGCATCGGGCGGGCAGTAGGACACCCCACACTCGGCGTTCGGTGTGCCGGGATTGATAACGAAGACACGAATCTGGGTGCCTTCCTCCTGTTTTGCCAGCAGTTTGGCAAAATGCTCCTGAGCAGCGTCGGTAATACGAATCATAATGTTAACTCAATAGTTGACTACGCTAGTTGGTTATAATACGCCCATCCCGGCGGTTACGACAAGGTGCGGCATACACACCATACCTGAACCTGCTGCGCACCGGCATGCAACAATGTGCGGCTGACCTCTGCCGCCGTGCTGCCGGTGGTCACCACATCGTCCAGCAATACTAACCGTTTGCCGACGACGCGCTGGCTGATGACATCTTGTCGGCATCGGAACGCACCGCGCAGATTGCGACGCCGCAAACGGGCCCCCAGCGATTGCTGGGGAATGGTATGACGCACGCGAATCAGGGTATCAGGGTGATAGGCGCAGCCCAGCCAGTGCGCCAGTTGGCGCGCCAGCAGATCGGTTTGATTGAACCCCCGGCGCCAGTGACGCCGGCGGTGTAGCGGAACGGTGACGATGGCATCAGGGCGGGGATACGCCTCGGGCAGTGTTAGCGTCGTCTCCCGGCGGCGTGCCAGCCATTGCAGTAATAGCAACCGCGCCAGTGCCGGAGCCAGTTCGGTGCGCCTCTGAAATTTGATGCGCCTGACGAGCGTATTAAGCGGCGGCTGGTAGTCGCTGACAAACAGCAACGACTGCCACGGCGGCGGCTGTTGCAGGCAGCGCCCGCACGGCAGGACGTTGGATGCCGAAGGCAATCCGCAGCGTGGGCAACAGGTCGGTGGTGGGGGCAGATGACGGCGGCAGTGACTGCAAATTCCGTGATGACTATGATAGAGCGGCTGCTGGCAGAGCCAGCACTGTGCCATGATCGTCAACATTGTCTCGTTCCCTGAGTCATCAGGCTGCGCGGGCGGCATGGCCTGAACTATTCACTTCTGACGAGGACACAATAACTGATGGAATCATTGCACTGGCACACGCAAGGAGAAGGCACATGCGAACTTGTGATGCTGCATGGCTGGGGAATGAATTCGAAAGTGTGGAACAGCATCGTTATGCGGCTGGCTCCGCATTTCCGGCTGCATTGTGTGGATTTACCGGGTTACGGTCAGAGTCAGGGGTTTCCCGCTATGTCGCTGGAGGCGATGACCGAGACGGTGCTGGCGGGCGCACCAGCGCGAGCAGTCTGGCTGGGGTGGTCGCTGGGTGGACTGGTCGCAAGCCTGGCAGCTATCCGTGCGCCAGAACGGGTCAGTGCGCTGATTACCGTGGCCTCTTCACCCCGCTTTGAGGCTGCAGATGAATGGCCCGGTATCAAACCGCTGGTGCTGTCCGGTTTTCAGCAACTACTGAGCGAGGATTTTTCCGGTACTATCGAGCGGTTTCTGGCGCTGCAGACGTTGGGCACCGAAAGCGCCAGAAAAGACGCGCGTTTATTGAAGGCCGTCGTCACGACGCAACCGTCGCCGACAGTGGAAGTACTGGATGGCGGGCTGGAGATTCTACGTCAGGTGGATTTACGTCAGGAACTGGCCGGGCTGACGACGCCATTCCTGCGCCTGTACGGCGCGCTGGACGGGCTGGTGCCGCGTAAAGTTGCCGCGCTGATGGACGAACAGTACCCGCACTCCACTTCGGTCGTGATACCGAAAGCGGCCCACGCACCGTTTATCTCCCATCCGGAGGTGTTTACGGAGCATGTGGTGGGGTTTGTGGCAGAAAATCGGTTGGTGTAGTCGATTCATGGGCGTGGTTTATCGAAATGCGAGGATTATGATACAAGGATCTCGGCGATTCGGTTGCTGTATTTAAATCAGCTCAATGTAATGTTTATACCCGTCATACTTCAAGTTGCAGGTGTGTTGGCTTTCCTCGCTCACCCCAGTCACTTACTTGAGTAAGCTCCTGGAGATTCGCTGCGTCGCCGCCTTCCTGCAACTCGAATTATTTAGGGTATATAATGCTAGTTTTAAAAGAAAGTATTACACGTGGATGATTGAATAGAGAAAGGGATGTAAAAATGTCATATCTTATTTATCTAACTTTGGAAGGCGATCAGCAGGGATTAATTTCTTCTGGCTGTTCTACTATAGATTCTATCGGTAATCGTTATCAGTCTGGACATGAAGATCAGATACAGGTATTAGGATTGAACCATACGATAACACGAGATGATAATGTTGCTCATCATCCGATACAATTAGTAAAGCCTATAGATAAATCTTCTCCGTTGTTAGGTGTATCTATTACCTCAAATGAAAAATTAACGGCAAATTTTTTCTTCTATAGAACGAATTCGGCTGGGAAGTTGGAGGTTTTTTATGAACTAACATTGGCTGATGCCAGAGTCATATCTGTATCATCATCATATCCACACTCTATAAACAATATAGAATCAATCCCTTATGAAGAGGTTATGCTTAAATATAAAAGCATATCTTGGTCGCATAAAGCTGCCGGTACATCTGGTTATAGTATCTGGCATGATGGAATTAACGAATAGATTAATTTTTATTTCCAATAACCTCCGAAGGTTATACCTTGGATTAAAACTTGAAGTGCGACGGGTATAATATTCACTTC
The DNA here is from genome assembly GCF_000406105.1 of Dickeya chrysanthemi NCPPB 402. NCBI lineage: Bacteria > Pseudomonadati > Pseudomonadota > Gammaproteobacteria > Enterobacterales > Pectobacteriaceae > Dickeya > Dickeya chrysanthemi. Next base: position 293,444 of record NZ_CM001974.1, read on the forward strand.
GGAGGTTAATCATAAAGCCAATACCCTAATTTTTCGGATTCTATAAGCATTGCTACATATAATTTTTTTAATTCTGGTTTTTCAATTTTTTTAAATGGGTTTAAAAGAGAAATTAAACTATGGTCTGAATAATCGTAATAATAATTTTTTATATTAAAGTTGCCTGGGTTGACTTTGAACTCCTTAAAGAATTCAGACATCAATGCTTGTATTTCATCATCATCAAAATCAAATTCTGAGTTTATTATAGTTTCCTCTGTTATTTTTTTTTGATATGGGGTTATTGAAAATCCAGCGTGCCTCTCAACCAGGTTTATTATTTTATTCTTATTAATTTCCATATAGTTTATCCTCTCCTCTGGCTATTTGGTTGTAATGTCGAACAGTATTGTAGGATATGGTGCTTACATCACAAATTAATATAGCCCAGCCTAAAACAGGTATTGTTCTGCCAACAAACGTCCCTAAATTCCTGACAAACCTTATCTTTAATCCTTGTATTGGACCTCCGATAATCGTTGGTAAGGATATTCCCATTGGGATTTTTGTTTTTTTGAATATCCGCCTTGAATATATGCTAGATAATGATGTTCCCTTTATTGCACCAGACGGTTTTCTTCTTGTATCTTGATCGTTTCTCCCTAAAAGAATCATACTCATCGCGAGAGCGTCGTCGATGCCAAAGTGTTTCATGGTCTCATTAACCATAATCCAGAAGAATAATTCTCCTGCGCTTAAATTTATCATCCCATTGTAAAAATATGTTCCACCTATTTCTTCCACTGTATCCATGTGTAATTCCCTTTTGAGGTGTTTGAAGTGATTTTTATACAGTTAGCCTCAATGAGGATTGTTGTATTTCAGCATAGGTACATCATTCAGGCATGACTCGCCAGTCACTGCTTCTAATTTCTAAATACAGGGTTCAGGCTATCGAGCCTGAACCCTGCCAAGGGCTATTACCGTTTATTAAACGCCGCCGCCAGTGCGTCGCTCATGGCGCTGTTGCCGGCCGGGGTGCTGCTGGCCTGGCGCGGGCGCGCTTTGTTGCCGGCCTGGGCCGGGCGCGATGGATTGCCGTTGTCGCGTTCGCGTCCGCTGCCGCGACGGCTGTTGCCTTCGCCCGGTTGTTCGTCCAGCCGCATAGTCAGCGCGATACGCTTGCGTTGCAGGTCGACCTCCAGCACTTTCACCTTCACGATGTCACCGGCTTTCACCACCTGATGCGGGTCTTCCACGAAGCGATCGGACAGCGAAGAGATGTGCACCAGCCCATCCTGATGTACGCCGATATCCACAAACGCGCCGAAGTTGGTGACGTTGGTGACGGCGCCTTCCAGAATCATACCCGGCGTCAGGTCGTTGAGGGTTTCCACCCCGTCGGCGAAGCTGGCGGTTTTGAATTCCGGACGCGGGTCGCGGCCCGGTTTTTCCAGCTCTTTGATGATGTCGGTCACCGTCGGCACCCCGAAGCGCTCGTCGGTAAAGCTGGCTGGCTTCAGGCTGCGCAGCGAGCCTGCGTTACCCATCAGATCCTGCAGTTTCTGCTCAGTTGCCGCCAGAATCCGTTCTACCACCGGGTAGGCTTCCGGGTGAACGGTGGAGGCATCGAGCGGGTTGTCGCCGTGGTTAATACGCAGGAAGCCGGCGCATTGCTCGAAGGCTTTCGGGCCGAGGCGGCTGACTTTAAGCAACTGGTCGCGGTTGTTGAAGCGGCCGTTTTCGTCACGCCAACTGACGATGTTCTGCGCCATTAATCGGGTGAGGCCCGCCACGCGGGTCAGCAACGGCACCGACGCGGTGTTGAGATCGACGCCGACGGCGTTCACGCAGTCTTCCACCACCGCATCCAGTTTCTTCGCCAGTTGGGTCTGGCTGACGTCATGCTGATATTGGCCGACGCCGATGGATTTCGGGTCGATCTTGACCAGTTCGGACAGCGGGTCTTGCAGGCGGCGAGCGATGGAGACTGCACCACGCAGCGACACGTCCAGACTCGGGAACTCCAGCGCCGCCAGTTCCGAGGCGGAATAGACCGATGCGCCCGCTTCGCTGACGATCACCTTCTGCGCTTTGACGTCCGGGAACTGCTTCTGGGTATCGAGGAAGAAGCGCTCGGTTTCACGCGACGCGGTGCCGTTGCCGATGGCGACCAGCTCCACCTGATGTTTGATGCACAATGCCGCGACAATGGCGGCGGCTTTGGCGGCCTGACCGGTGTGCGGATAAATAGTGTCGGTTGCCACCAGCTTGCCGGTCGCGTCCACCACCGCCACTTTCACGCCGGTGCGCAGGCCCGGATCCAATCCCATGGTGGCGCGCATACCGGCGGGCGCGGCCATCAGCAGGTCGTGCAGGTTGCGGGCGAATACGTTGATGGCTTCATCTTCGGCTTTTTCACGCACGCTGCCCATTAACTCGGTTTCCAGATGCAGCAGCACCTTGATGCGCCAGGTCCAGTTCACCACCGCGCGTCGCCAGCTGTCTGCTGGTGCATTACCAAGGCGTAGACCCAGGTGGTCGATGATGATGTGCTCGCCGTGGCTCTCTTTGGGCGGTTCGTCGAACTGTGGGTCAGCATTCAGCGACAGTTGCAACACGCCTTCGTTACGGCCGCGGAACATCGCCAGCGCCCGGTGCGACGGCACCTGTGACAGCGGTTCGTGGTGGTCGAAGTAGTCGCGGAATTTCGCGCCGTCTTCCTCTTTGCCTTCCACCACGCGGGACACCAGATGGGCGTTTTTCCACAGATAATCACGTACCTTGCCCAGCAGCGCGGCATCTTCGGCAAAGCGTTCCATCAGAATGTAGCGCGCGCCGTCCAACGCGGCTTTGACGTCGGCCACGCCGTTATCGGCATTGACGTAAGCTTCGGCCGCCCGTTCCGGTGTTTGCGACGGGTCGCTCCACAGGCTGTCCGCCAGCGGTTCCAGCCCGGCTTCGATGGCGATTTGCCCGCGGGTGCGGCGTTTCGGTTTGTAGGGCAGGTAGAGGTCTTCCAGCTCGGTTTTACTCAGCGTACCGTTGATGGAAGCCGCCAGCGCATCGGTCAGTTTGCCCTGTTCTTCAATCGATTTGAGGATGGTCTGGCGGCGTTCTTCCAGCTCGCGCAGGTAAGACAGGCGGCTTTCCAGTTGGCGCAGCTGGGTGTCATCCAGCCCGCCGGTGACTTCTTTACGGTAGCGAGCGATAAACGGGACCGTGTTGCCCTCGTCCAGCAGCTGAATGGCTGCGCTCACTTGCTCGGTGCGCGCCTGCAATTCGCTGGCAATAATCTGGCTTAATGCGTTCGTCATAGTGTTATCAACAAGATAGTGTAATTAGCGAGATAATGAATGTTGAAAGGATACCTAACTGGGGGACAGTTATACGGATTGACGGCGTAAAATGCCAGTCAGACAAACGGAGGGTTTGCAGCGGATCGGCCGGCACCGATTCGCCACGGCGTTAGGCTTTATTGCAAAACGGCTCGATATAACGCTGATAGCGCGAGGGTTTCAGCTGCTGTAAATCCACCAACACCAGCCCATCGACGCAGTTGTTGAAGTCCGGATCGACGCCGAAATCGATAAACTGCACGCCGCCCGGCTCGCACAGTTCCGAATACTGCTTGTACAAGGTGGGAATGGAGCATCCGATGTTGCTGAGCATGCTTTTGAGCCGGGTTAAATCCTGCAGGTAGTCGTCCCCTTCGAATTGCCTGAGCACGTCCGGCAGCGACGCCGGGTAAGGGCGACGCGAGCGGGCCAGCATTTGGCTGGGGGCAAAGTGTAGTCGGTAAAAGGCAATCAGCAGGTCGCGCGCGGTAGACGGCAATGAGCCTGACAGGGATACCGGGCCGAACAGGTAGCGATATTCCGGGTAGCGCGCCAGATACGCGCCGATCCCCAGCCACAGGTAATCCAGGCCGCGTTTTCCCCAGTATTTGGGTTGAATAAAGCTGCGACCCAGTTCAATGCCGCTGGCCAGCACCGGCGCCATCTCGTCGCCGTACTGGAACAGGCTGTGGCTGTATAAGCTACTGATGTCTTTTTCCGCCAGCAGCCGTGCCGTCGGCGCGAACCGATAGGCGCCGACGATTTCGAGTTCACGGTCGTCCCATAGCACCAGATGCAGGTAATCGTCGTCGAAGCTATCAAGATCACGGCGTTTGCCGGAGCCCTCGCCGACGGCGCGAAACGCGATTTCCCGCAGTCGCCCCAGCTCACGCAAGATCGGCACATAATCCTCGCTGCCACGGCGATAAAGGTAGATTTTCTTGCCGTCCGGCGTGGTGCCGAGTGTTTCGCAGCTTTCCAGCGCGCGTTTAAGCAACGTCCTCTCTTCCGCTAACGCTATCGGTTTTTCGCCGGGGAAACAGCCGGGTTTGCCTTGCCCCAGACGGTAGACATGACGGCGGAAGCGGGCGGCCAGATCGTTGGGCTGCCACTCCCCCTGGCTCCAGGTGGGATAGGGGATCTGCGCGCCGATACGAAAACGTAGCCGGTTACCGCGCTGGCGGAACATCTCCCGCACCAGCAACAACGTCGACAACGGTCGGTAAATTAACGAGGAGAGATAGAACAGGTTACTGTTACGGCCGCTGATGTGAATCGGCACAATCGGCGCGCGCGCTTTGGCCGCCATGCGGATAAAGCCGCTATGCCAGTGACCATCGCGGATACCTTTCAGGCTCATACGGGAGACTTCACCGGCGGGAAACATGATGATCGCGCCGTCGCCGGCCAAATGTTCCTGAATGGCGGCGAGCTGGTGACGTCGGGTACGGTTGCTGAAGTTATCCACGGCGAAAAACAGGTTTTTCAGCGGCCCGATATAGGAAAGCAATTGACTGGCGACGACACGCACATCGGGGCGCACACTGGCGACGGTGCGCAGCAAAGCGAGTCCGTCCAGCGAACCGATCGGATGGTTGGCGACCAGTATCACCGGTCCCCGACTGGGAATATTTTCCAGATCGCCTTCTACCATTTCGCAGTTAAGGTTGAAGTGGTCGAGGATCTGTTCCACCAGATCCAACCCTTTCAGATGAGGATAGCGCTGGGCAAAATCCTGTATTTCGGTTTCGAATAGCATCGTGCGCAGAATGGAACGCTGCCACTTCGGCGTGGGACGATGTGGTGCAATATCTTGCAGAATGGTATCCAGGCTGAACATAAATTGACCTCCATAATCACCGTTGCCACGGTAAGGGAGGGAAATGACATCTTTATGTCAAAGCCGGAATAAATTTTTCTGAACGTAACGAATCTGCGCGCTATGGCGATGATGTGCCGGTGCCCGGCCGATTTTGCCGGGCACGGTTGAACGATTACTTGTCGATAACGCCCTGTTCGCGGGCGTTGATCTGCCAGTGCAGCAAGGCCGGGTAGGCGGTGGTGCGTTGCTGTTGCTCTGCGCTGATGGCGGATGGCGCGCTTTGCGTCAGCATCGGATTGGCCGGGTCCCAGGGGTAGCGCCCGTTGCTGCCGATGGGGGTGACGCCCTGCTCATCGATCCACAACACCTGGTTGTAACCAAATGCCCGCGTTGCATCATCCTGTTCCGCCAGCATATTGCGCCCGCCGAGAGCGTAATAGGGGGTATCGGCGAGGCTGTAAGCGTAGAGTGTTGGGAAGATATCCTTGTGCGAACCGGGGCGTGATGGGTCAAAGCGCCAGGCGGTTTGCGCCAGAATGGTTTTCGGCACGTACAAATAGAAAGGCACGGCGCGATCAAGGAACTGCTCGTGCGGATACTGTGCTTTCAGCCGACGCATCTGGTGGTCGCCGGTTGCCGCAATCAGTGTGGATTCTCCCACTGGGGACGATTTCACCGCAGTAATAAATTCGCCTAACGCATCGGTGGCGTACTGGTAGGTAGCGGCGATGGATTCTTGTTCCCGTTGATTGACTTCAGCGTGCGCCATCATCTCTGGCCCGGCATGTACCGGGTGCGGATGATAGCTGGCCGGAACCTGATAGGGCGGGTGATTGGTCACGGTCAGAATACTGATGAATAACGGCTGGCGTGCGTCTGCCAGTAAGCTTTGCGCCAGCCGAAACGCGAATTCATCCGGTACGCCCCAGTCGGTCAACATGGCGCGTGATTCCGGGTAGCGTTCCATCAGGGAACTTTGGTCGTAAATCTCATCGACGCCAAGCCGCGGCAGATAATTGCCGAAGTTACGCCACATGCGGCTGCCGGAAGTGATAAATATCACTTTGTAGCCCGCTTTTTTGTAGGTGGCGTAGGGGGTGTCGTCCAGCGATTTATACTGTGCGGATGAATGACTGAGATTCTGGATTGGGCTGTGGAAAAACATCGCGGCGAACGACGGCGCCGTGCCGTTGCCTTCCGATACAAAGCGGCGGAACACAAAATTCGTAGCGAAATGCGGCCGCAGGGCACCCAGCATGTCGTTATCCGGCAGGTGGTCATACACCAGCATATTACTGCCCATGCTTTCCATCAGCGCCATCACCACGTTGGGGCGGTGTGCCGCCAGCCAGGGATTGACCGGCGTGCGACCTTCCAGTGTGCTCAGGCCGCTTTGGGCTCGCAACCGTTCTCCGGCTGTACGCGTAACCGGCTCGAAGCGGATGTCGTCGTCCCGGTCGCCCATCGCCCAGGCGGAAGCCATCAGGCCATTGGGCGTCAGTTTATTCAATATGGTGGCGGAAGAAATCTGTGAATCGTTGCGCCGCAGCGGGAAAGTGCTAAGACTACCGCGAATCATGGCGAAGAATAGCAACAGACTGATGAACAGATACACCACAAACATCGTGCGGGACAGTAACCGCGGCGAACGTGTCGACAGCAGCGTTTGTCTGGCAAGGCGCGCGCTCAGCCAGGCGAACAGCAACACCAGCAGCAGCGAAATCACGATCGGATAGTCCTGCCAGATGTTGGTCAGAACGGCGCGCGGGCCATCGTCAATCAGCCCGAAAGCGAAAATATCGATGTAGGTGTGATAGGTCTGATAATAAAAGTAGTTGATGATGGCGATGGCGCTGACCAGAAAGGCGCAACCACCCAGATACCAGGGAGCGATGCGCTGCAACCAGCGCCAGCCGATGTGATGCAGGCTTATCAGCAAACCGATGACCAGCAGCGGTGCCAGCAGGATGGACACGGCGCGTAAGTCATAACGCAGCCCGGTGAGCCACATCAGCCTGATGGCAGCCTCGTGATCTTGTAGTTGCTGTACATCGGCAAACACCCAAAACATGGCCAGACGGGCGCCGGACAACAATAAACTCAGTAGTAATACTTGCCACCAGAGGGTCTTCAGCAAGGTGCGGGCGTACTGCTGGTACTTATTCATTTGCATTCTTGGGCTATTATCCGTAGCCGGAATGCTACGGCTTTATTTCAAAAAAATCTCACTAGCATGTCAGAAAGATGAAAGAAAGTATGAACGGCAGGCGGTTGCTACCGTTCAATGTTATGGGTTGGGGCGGTCAGCCAATGGGGTGGTGATAGTCAATTTTATTGACGTACCAGACCTTGGGGCCGGTAGGTGTGTTGACCACCGCTTCTTCATCCACCGCTTTTTTCAGCAGGGCGCGCGCCATCGGGGCATCAATGGAAATGTAATCTTTGCGCCCGTAGATTTCGTCCGGCCCGACGATACGAAAGCATTTGATATCGCCGTCTTCGTTTTCCACCTCGACCCAGGCGCCGAAAAACACTTTGCCGTCCTGCTGGGGGGAGTAATCCACCACCCGCACCACTTGCAGTCGCTTGCGCAGATAACGCACCCGACGGTCGATTTCCCGCAGCAGGCGTTTATTGTAGAGGTAATCGGCATTTTCGCTGCGATCGCCCAGACTGGCGGCCCAGGCCACCTTTTCCGTGATTTCCGGGCGGCGTTCTTTCCACAGATAGTTCAATTCCTGATGCAGGGCTTCATAGCCTTCGCGGGTGATCAGATCGGTTTTCATACGCTTTTCTGAAATGTGGAGATCATAAAATCGTTATAATCGACGGCGGTGAGATAACATAGCGGATAACGCGTCATTTGTGGCGTGGTTTGCGGTGCGCTATGGCAGGAACGGTTTGATTACAACGTATTTTTATATCCTTTGTAACAATTTTGCCTAGAATATATACCAGAAACGACTGTCAGTTCGTTGCAGGTTTCTGAACAATATTAGATTGTGTTTCGTAATGAAGCCAAGCGCTGGCCGCTATCACGTCTTTGGAGAAGAGAGATGCAAGAGAATTATAAAATTCTGGTTGTGGATGACGATATGCGCCTGCGAGCGTTACTGGAACGCTATCTGACCGAACAGGGTTTTCAGGTACGCAGCGTCGCCAACGCCGAACAGATGGATCGCCTGCTGACGCGCGAATCTTTCCATCTGATGGTGTTGGATTTGATGTTGCCGGGGGAAGATGGTTTGTCTATCTGCCGTCGTCTGCGCAGCCAGAGCAACCCGATGCCGATTATCATGGTGACGGCAAAAGGCGAGGAAGTGGACAGGATTGTGGGCCTGGAAATCGGTGCGGATGATTACATTCCCAAGCCGTTTAACCCCCGTGAGCTGCTGGCCCGTATTCGTGCGGTATTGCGTCGTCAGGCCAACGAGTTGCCCGGCGCGCCGTCGCAAGAAGAGGCGGTTATCGCATTCGGCAAGTTCAAACTGAATCTGGGTACGCGCGAAATGTTCCGCGACGACGAACCGATGCCGTTGACCAGCGGCGAGTTTGCGGTGCTCAAGGCGTTGGTCAGCCATCCGCGTGAGCCACTATCCCGCGACAAACTGATGAATCTGGCCCGTGGCCGTGAGTACAGCGCCATGGAGCGTTCCATTGATGTTCAGATTTCCCGCTTGCGCCGCATGGTAGAAGAAGACCCTGCACACCCGCGTTACATCCAGACCGTATGGGGACTGGGTTACGTTTTTGTGCCGGACGGCAGTAAAGCATGACTCGATGGCGCTTCTCTCCACGCAGCGCCTTCGCCCGCACGCTGTTGCTGATTGTTACTCTGCTGTTCGTTAGCCTTGTCACCACCTATCTGGTGGTGCTTAACTTCGCGATCCTGCCCAGTCTGCAACAGTTCAACAAGGTTCTGGCCTATGAGGTCAGAATGTTGATGACGGACAAACTGCAGTTGGAAGATGGTTCCACGCTGGACGTGCCCCCCGCGTTCCGGCGTGAGATTTATCGTGAACTGGGTATTTCGCTTTATACCAATGCTGCGGCGCAAGAGAGCGGGCTGCGCTGGGCGCAGCACTACAAGTTCCTGAGTCAGCAGATGGCACAGCAACTGGGTGGGCCGACCGAAGTGCGGGTGGAAGTCAGCAAGAATACGCCGGTGGTGTGGCTGAAAACCTGGTTGTCGCCGGATATCTGGGTGCGGGTGCCGCTGACGGAAATCCATCAGGGCGACTTCTCGCCGCTGTTTCGTTATACCCTGGCGATCATGCTGCTGGTTATCGGCGGCGCCTGGCTATTTATCCGGGTGCAGAACCGGCCGCTGGTAGAGCTGGAACATGCCGCCATTCAAGTGGGTAAAGGCATTATTCCGCCGCCGCTGCGTGAATACGGCGCATCGGAAGTGCGTTCGGTGACGCGAGCCTTCAATCAGATGGCATCTGGCGTTAAGTTGTTGGCGGATGACCGAACGCTACTGATGGCCGGCGTCAGCCATGACCTGCGCACGCCGTTGACCCGCATTCGCCTGGCAACCGAGATGATGAGCCAGGAAGATGAATACCTGGCGGAGTCGATCAATAAGGATATCGAAGAGTGCAACGCCATCATTGAACAGTTCATCGACTATCTGCGCACCGGCCAGGAAATGCAGATGGAGGTGGCTGATCTTAACGCGATTCTGGGTGAAGTGGTGGCATCGGAAAGCGGTTACGAGCGCGAGATTGACAGCGAACTTGCGCGGGGCGAGCTGCTCATGAAGGTCAGCCCGTTGTCCATCAAGCGGGCGGTAGCGAATCTGGTCGTGAACGCCGCCCGTTACGGTAACGGCTGGATTCGCGTCAGCAGTGGCCGGGAATTGCAGCGAGCCTGGTTTCAGGTGGAAGACGACGGCCCCGGCATCGACCCATCGCAGCTCGCACACCTGTTCCAGCCGTTTGTGCGCGGCGACAGCGCCCGCAGTACCAGTGGGACCGGGTTAGGTCTGGCGATTGTGCAGCGCATCATTGACGCGCACAACGGGTCGCTGAATGTCGGCAGCAGTGAGCGAGGCGGATTACGGGTACGGGCTTACCTGCCGCTGGCGTTCCCGAATCAAGCCGGCGCTTCCACGGTACGTACGCGTGACGGCCATCGGCGCGGAACGCCGCCGTCGGCGGGCCATGGCAGGCAAGAGAAAAAATAGCGGCGAGTCGCTGCGGAAAAAACAGCAAAAACAATAGTTAAAGGAAAAGGCGCGTATTGCGCCTTTTTTACTGTCGGTGATGTTACCGGATGAGCGGTAGCAGCCTGGCGTTGTTACAATTTAGGGCCGGCGGAAACCAGCGCCGCACCGGCAGGGGTGTCGGTGTATTTATCGAAGTTAGTGATAAAGCGCTGCGCCAAGTCGTGAGCCTTCTCTTCCCATTGCGCTACAGAGGCGTAGGTGTCGCGCGGATCCAGAATCGCCGGATCCACGCCCGGCAATGCGGTCGGGATCGACAGATTAAAGATAGGCAACGTCTGGGTTTCGGCATCGTCAATGCTGCCATTGAGGATCGCGTCGATAATGCCGCGCGTATCCTTGATGGAGATGCGCTTGCCGGTGCCGTTCCAGCCGGTATTGACCAGATAGGCTTTGGCGCCTGCCGCCTGCATACGTTTCACCAGCACTTCGGCGTACTGCGTCGGGTGCAGCGTCAGAAATGCCGCGCCAAAGCAGGCGGAGAAGGTTGGCGTCGGTTCGGTGACGCCGCGTTCGGTTCCCGCCAGTTTGGCGGTAAAACCGGACAGGAAGTGATACTGGGTCTGGTCCGCCGTCAGGCGAGACACCGGCGGCAACACGCCGAAGGCGTCGGCGGTCAGGAAAATCACCTTGGTGGCGTGCCCGGCTTTGGAAACCGGCTTCACGATATTATCGATGTGATAAATCGGGTAGGACACGCGGGTGTTCTCGGTTTTAGAACCGTCGCTGAAATCCACGCTGCCATCGGCCAGTACGGTCACGTTTTCCAGCAGCGCATCGCGTCGGATAGCATGATAAATATCCGGCTCGGCTTCTGCGGAGAGGTTGATGGTCTTCGCGTAGCAACCGCCTTCGAAGTTGAACACGCCGTCGTCATCCCAGCCGTGCTCGTCATCGCCGATCAACTGGCGTTTCGGATCGGTGGACAGTGTGGTTTTGCCGGTGCCGGACAGGCCGAAGAACACCGCCACGTCACCTTTCTCGCCTACGTTGGCGGAGCAATGCATGGATGCGATGCCTTTGAGCGGCAACAGGTAGTTCATGATGGAGAACAACCCTTTCTTCATCTCGCCGCCGTACCAGGTGCCGCCGATAAGCTGAATACGCTCCGTCAGGTTGAACGCCACGAAGTTTTCCGAGTTCAGCCCTTGTTCCTGCCACTGTGGGTTAGTGCATTTCGCACCGTTCATCACGATGAAATCCGGCTCGAAACCCGGTAATTCCTCATCACTGGGGCGGATAAACATGTTTTTCACGAAGTGAGCCTGCCAGGCGACTTCAGTGATGAAACGAACCTTCAGACGCGTGTCGGCATTAGCGCCGCAGAAAGCATCAACGACAAACACGCGTTTACCGGATAACTGGCGGGTGACCCGTTGTTTCAGGTGTTGCCAGGTTTCCTGGCTGAGCGGATGGTTGTCGTTTTTGCCTTTGCCCTGATCGGACCACCACACGGTATCGCGGGTGACATCGTCGCGGACGATGTACTTATCCTTCGGGGAACGGCCGGTGAAAATACCGGTATCAACGGCAACCGCACCCAATTGGGTTTCGATACCGCGTTCATAGCCTTGTAGGGTAGGGGATGTTTCTTCGGTAAAAAGTAAATCGTAGCTCGGGTTGTAGACAATTTCGCGGACATCATGAATACCATAAGCCGTCAGTGCTTCTGGCGTAATGCCTTTTATCTGCATGTTGCTACTCCTGGATCGTTATAGTCGTACTGCATAGTAAGTCTAGAAGGCGAGCTTATTTTAACCACGATGACAATCAAAAAATTAAATAAATTCATTAATAACTTTGCTTATACATGTGAACAAAAAGTAAGCAAACGGTTGCGATATAACCAAAATGGACGGGTAAAGTACCGGTGGTTGATGGCGGTGCTGATTATTCTGAAAACGACGGATAACCCGTTGGCGGGTTATCCGTGGCGCAGCAAGATGGCGCAGTATGCGGACAGGATTAATGTAACGTCGATTAGTGTAACGTCGGGGTATCGCTGGATTGACGAATGTCGTTGATATCCTGTGCGTTGAACAGATAATGGCTACCGCAATAATCGCAGTGCATATCGATCTGCCCGTCTTGCGCCAGAATATCGCTGACCTCGTCGGCCGACAGCGTCATCAGTGCATCGGCACAGCGTTCCCGCGAGCAATGGCACTGGAATGTGACCGGCTGCGGTTCGTACAGGGTGACGTTTTCCTGATGGTACAAACGATACAACACGTCATCGGCCGGCAAACCGAACAGCTCTTCGCCTTTCACGGTGGCGGTTAATTGCGTGAGATGGTCGAAATCGTCACGGTTCCCCTGCTGCGCCGGCAGCACCTGCAAGAGCATCCCGGCGGCACATTGGCGACCGTCATGTTCGCCGGTGCGAATGAACAGACGAGTCGGTAACTGCTCGGACTGCTGGAAGTAATTTTCCAGACAAGTCGCCACGTTGTCGCCATCCAGCCCGACCACGCCCTGATAGCGCTCGCC